>NZ_JAADJW010000001.1:0-353744 GCF_010092875.1 Vibrio sp. LB10LO1 | reverse complement strand
TATGAGTAAGACTCGCTATCCAGTTCGCTCCAAACACGTTAAGTGATAGGAGTTAGCCTTCGGGCGGTTTTTTTATTCTTTTCTGTTCAAACAGTAGTTAAAATTTTCCCGTTTCCCGTTTCCCGTTTCCCGTTTCCCGTTTCCCGTTTCCCGTTTCCCGTTTCCCGTTTCCCGTTTTTTATCAACCCGCTGCAGAAATATCGTATTTCTTCATTTTGTGGTTAAGTGTACTCATTGGCAGCGCCAATTGCTCGGCGGCTTTCTTAGTGTGCCAATTACAGGCATTTAAGCAATCGATGATCACTGTGCGCTCGTATTGGCTGACAACGTCCTTTAGGCCGATTGCCGCGTCTTCTAAATCCGCTTGTGCTGGCTCGTAAGCAGGTTGCTCTGGGGCAGGTGACGGTGCTTTTACTTCAACACTTGGCGTGTCTTCTGGGATTTGTTCACCAAACTCGATGTGAGTGATGGTTTCAAAATCAGACAGTAGTACTGAGCGCTCGATGATGTTTTTCAACTCACGTACGTTACCCGGATAAGAGTATGCAAGAAGCTGTTTACGCACGTTGGCACTTAACCCCGGCGCTTGCGGTAAGCCTAGGGTCTTGGTCGTGTGCTGCACGAAATGTTCTGCGAGAGGAATAATGTCTGACTCACGTTCTCTCAAGGGAGGCAGCGTAATCGGGAATACATTCAAGCGATAGAACAAGTCAGCACGGAACCCCCCATCTTTAATCTGCTTCATAAGATTGCAGTGGGTGGCTGCGATAACGCGAACGTCTACCTCAATCTCTTTACTGGCACCTATGGGACGAACCTTACGCTCTTGCAGTACTCGAAGTAGCTTAGCTTGAAGTAGCATTGGCATATCACCAATCTCGTCTAGGAATAGCGTGCCACCATTGGCTGCTTCAAACAGGCCCACTTTATCTTTGTCTGCGCCCGTGAATGAGCCTTTCTTATGCCCAAAAAGTTCCGATTCCAATAACTGCTCTGGAATAGCCGCACAGTTTTGCACGATCAAAGGCTGGTCTGCTCGGTTAGAGTTCTCGTGAATGTATTTTGCGATCACTTCTTTACCTGCACCAGTTTCACCGCGCAACAGAACGTCGACAGGAAGAGACAGCACCTTATCAAGACGATTCAAGACATTGAGCATTTCTTCGCTCTCTGCAATCGGGCCTTGATAGGTTTTCTTGGTTCGCTTTTTAAGCTGAGTGTTCTCGCGCACTAGAGCTTGATTGTCGGCACTCAGGCTTTTGATCACTTGCCCATATTGCTCTAACCACACCGCTTGGCGAATATTGCTTGCAGCCATGCGACAGAACTCAGTGAGTGCGGTTTCGTTGTCGATAACGCTTAAATCGAGCAATACTAACAGGCCGATGGTTTTACTATCGTTGTCGATAAGTGGCCAAGCCAATAAGTTTTCACTCTTTAGTCCAAGTATTTGCTCACTTTGATAAATGCTTTCACAGTCGTAACCGTTGTACTTGTACAGCTCGTTGATCAACACCACTTCACCATTGCGAATAGCAAAGTTAAATGGGTCGTTCTCACTGGCAGAATCTATCTGCAATGCTTCCCAAGGGTGGGAAACAATCGTTTTATCGTTATGGTGAGCGGTACTTGGGATCAACGCCTGACCAGTCTGGTCCAAAACATAAATGATGCCATGTTTTGCGAGAGTCATTTGTCTCGCAGCGGTCAACACGGCATCTAACGTTTGAGTCAGCTGGCTGCGATCAGCCAAAGATTGGCTGATCGCAAGTAGGGCGTTGCTCAGTTCGCTATGGTTAGCTGAACGCATAGGTTAGTGTTCCTTGCTCATCGACAGAAACTGCGATTTGCGTATGTGAATCATCCTTGTCATGCACCAATAGCTGTGTCGATAGCTGAGGCAGTAACTGACGGTTGATGACCGCGTCAATGTTACGTGCGCCTGTCTCAGCAAGGCGACAGTTGCCCAGTACGAATTCAACCAAGCTTTCTTCGTAGCTCAGAGACAGCTTGTGATGGCTCTGTAGACGCTGAGAAACTTTGTTTAGCTTGTGGTGAATGATTTCTGTCATTGCTTCATCAGATAGCGGAACAAACGGAAGCACAGACATACGTGCCAACAGCGCCGGTTTGAAGTGTTGGTTCAAAGTAGGGCGGATAGCTTCTGCGATGATGTTTGCATCGATGTCTTTTGATTGATGAACCAAAGATTCAATCTCGTGCGTCGCAAGGTTGCTGGTCATGATGATCAGCGTATTCTTGAAGTCGATGGTGCGGCCTTCGCCGTCGTTCAGCGTACCTTTGTCGAACACTTGGTAGAACAGGTTCAACACTTCTGGGTCGGCTTTTTCCACTTCATCTAGCAATACAACAGAATATGGGCGTTGACGTACCGCTTCTGTCAGCATGCCGCCTTCACCGTAACCTACGTAACCCGGAGGTGAACCAATTAGGCGAGATACCGTGTGCTTCTCTTGGAACTCAGACATGTTGATGGTCGTCATAAAGCGCTCACCACCAAACATTTGATCAGCGATCGCACGAGCCGTTTCGGTTTTACCCACACCACTTGGGCCAACCAGCAGGAATACGCCTGTCGGTGCGTCTGGGTTGCCTAAGCCTGCTTTTGCTGTTTGAATGCCTTCAGACAGTGCATCAATAGCGTATTCTTGGCCTTTGATGCTTTGTGTTAGGCTTTCTTTCAGTTTTAGCGTGGTTTCTGCTTCGTCTTGAAGCATCTTACCCATTGGAATACCAGTCCAATCCGAGATCACGTGGCTAACTTCATCTGGGCCAACTTCAAAGTGAACCAGTGGGTTGCCTTTGCGGATTGCGTCTAGCTGTTCTTGGCAGGCTGAAATTGCAATGCGAACGGCTTCTTCATCCATGTCTGCATATGGAGAAACGTCTCGCTCTTGTTCTGATTCTTCGTCTGCAACAAGCTCTTCATCATTCGCTTCGCCAAAGACCAGTTCATGCAAGCGAGAGCGTAGAGCAATCATCTCTTGGATCTGCTCTTTTTCTTTTTGCCATTGCGTTTCTTGTTCTGCTAGCTCTTCTTTGGTTGTTTCCATTGCCAGTTTTAGGTCTGGAATATTAGCAAGGCTGTGCTTGTCGCCAGTTTGCTGCAGAGCATCACGCTCAAGTGCTTCAAGCTCGCGCTGTTGAGCTGCAAGTTCTTGCTGAAGGGTCTCAACAGAAGCAGGAATAGCATTCAGGCTGATGTTCACTCGTGCACACGCCGTATCTAGCACATCGATCGCTTTATCTGGCAGTTGACGGCCAGAGATATAACGAGCAGAAAGTGCTGCCGCAGCAGTGATGGCGTCATCACGCACGTAAACATTGTGTGACTTCTCGTATGCAGGGCGCAGACCACGAATGATCAATGCTGCTTGCTCAGGAGACGGTTCGTCGAGTTTCACCAATTGGAAACGACGCGCAAGGGCAGGATCTTTCTCGAAGTACTTCTTATATTCCGACCATGTTGTCGCAGCGATGGTTTTCACTTCGCCACGTGCTAGGGCAGGTTTTAACAAGTTGGCTGCATCACTGCCGCCCGCTTGGTTACCGCCGCCGACTAGAGTGTGTGCTTCATCGATGAATAGGATGATTGGCGTTGGCGAGTTTTTCACTTCATCCAATACTGCGTTTAGGCGTTTTTCGAATTCACCTTTTACGCTTGCACCTGCTTGTAGAAGACCCATGTCCAGACCGTAAAGCTCAACACCTTTAAGGTTGTCTGGTACATCGCCTTGTACGATTTTTAGCGCCAAGCCTTCTACGACTGCGGTTTTACCAACGCCCGGTTCACCAACAGCAATAGGGTTGTTTTTACGGCGACGAGCAAGAATGTCCACGATTTGGCGGATTTCTTGGTCACGACAGAAAACAGGATCGATTTCGCCTTTGCGTGCTTTACCAGTGAAGTCTGTCGTGAACTTGCTCAATGCCGAGCCATCTTCGCGAGCTTGTGTTTTTTCGGAAGTCGCGACTTGCGCCTCAATAGAGTGGCTTGTTAGCTCTGCAAAGTTACGCTTAAGGCTGTCAGGGTTTACCGCTTCAAGGATAGAGGCGTAACCATGTTGGCCGTAACGTAGAGGGTTGCTAACAAGAGTAAGGAGTAGGGCGCCAGAGCGGATTTGTGTTTCGGATAGATCTAAAGAAGAAACCAGCCAGCTTTCTTGTAACCATTCGATTAATAAAGCAGAAAAAACAGGTTTGCTGCCATTTCCTTTGGCGTTGGTATCGAGTGTGGATCGAACCGATTGTCTTAATAAGTTCTCAGAACAATCAAAATGACTTAATAAGACGTCAAAATCACTATTTGGCCTTTCTAAAAGACTCAGTAAATAATGCTCAATTTGAACTTCGTTTGCTTTTTCAGAGACTGCAAGTGCAGCCGCGTCTTCTAATGCGACTTTTGCAATCGGGTGTAGACGCTGAATTAATGAAGAAAGGTTTATATTTATCATAGCCATTTTATTCTTTAGAGGAAAAGAGGTAGCCGCTATTATACTAAAAGTGATAACGCTCTTTTTTTATCAAGATATTTTGACTATCGTTTGTTGGTGATTTTAATGACAATATTAGTGCGAATATTTATCTTGGATAACGCTTCTTTGTTATTTTGAATTAATTAATGGTTAATCTAACTAAATGGCCAGTGTTAATAACTTTATTCTCCCTTTGATATATGGTTATTTTCACTTTTTATCAGTGAAACAATTTATTATTATCTGTTTCCAATTTTTTGGTTTTTTATCCAATAAATTGTACTTAATAAATTGATAAATAAAGCTAGTTTTGAGCTAAGTTATTGTATTGTAAGGTTTATAAAAGTTGGCACGGAGTTTGATTATACCAAGTAGTCGCGGTGATAAGCGATTTGGTGATTAAACAAATACAGATTTAAAAAAGGAAATAACGATGCCAACTCCAGCATATATGTCTATCAAAGGTGAAACTCAAGGTCACATCACTAAAGATACTTACTCTGCAGATTCTGTAGGTAACACATGGCAAGAAGCTCACGTTGATGAGTTCCTAGTTCAAGAACTAGACCACGTACTAACAGTACCACGTGACCCACAAAGTGGTCAGCCTACTGGTCAACGTGTTCACCGTCCACTTGTTGTAACTAAAGTTCAAGACCGTTGTTCTCCACTACTATTCAACGCACTAGTATCTGGCGAAAAACTTCCTGAGTGTGTGATCCGTTTCTACCGTACTTCAGTTCAAGGTAAGCAAGAGCACTACTACTCAATCAAACTGATTGATGCACTACTAGTAGACATCCAAACTCGCATGAACCACTGTCAAGACGCTGCAACAGCAGACCGCGTGACAGAAGAAGTTCTTAAGCTGACTTACCGTGCAATCGAAGTAACTCACGAAAACTGTGGTACAGCTGGTAACGATGACTGGCGTGCTCCACGCGAAGCATAATTGCTTTTTGCGTAAAGATTCAGGGCCAACAATTGTTGGCCCTAATTCGATTATTTGTATCAGGTAAAAGATATGGTGAATGACGTAGAATTTAAATTTGAAGTGCCAGGGTGTGGGCACGACTTTCGAGTAGAAAGCTTTCAAGTGAATGAAGAGCTTTCGAAGCCTTTTCACATCAGTCTCTCATTACTTTCACTTGATCCAGATATCTCTTTTGATGCGTTAATTCGCAAAGCGGGAACGCTGACTCTTTATGGACAAGGGGTAGGGGCTGCGCGCGTTTTTAATGGCGTGGTAAACGAAGTTCGTTACCTTGGAACGGGTCGTCGCTTTTCTCGCTACCAGCTAGTTCTTGTGCCTCAAGCTTGGTTCTTATCTCAGCGTCAAGACTGTCGTATATTCCAACAAAAATCAGCGCAAGACATCATCACCGAAGTGCTTGATGATGGGGGCGTGACGGATTACCGCTTTGAAGTTTCTGGTACGTATCCGCCAAAAGAGTATGTACTGCAATATCGTGAATCTGACCTTCAGTTTGTTCAGCGAATGATGGCTGAGCACGGTATGTGGTATTACTTTGACCATACCGAAGCCAATCACACCATGGTGATTGTAGATAGCAACGACGCGATTGCGCCACTGGTGAGTTCTCCACTTAACGCTTCTTACATCGGTCCGATTGTTTTCCATGCTGACGGTGGCGGTGTTGCCGATCGTGAACATATCTCAGATCTTGAGCTTGTAAACCGTGTGAGAACTGGCCAAGTTACTTACACCGATTACAACTACGAACAGCCTAAAATTCCTCAAGAGATGACCCACGCGGGCGATCTTGACCAAGATTTAAAGCAGTTTGATTACCCTGGCCGTTATGTTGACCCTGCAATGGGGCAGGTGAGAACAACAGAGTGGATGTCTGAGCACATCGTCGACAATCAACAAGTCGAAGCAAGCAGTGATGTGATGCGTCTGGCGTCCGGCTACAGCTTCAGCATTAGCGATCACCCTCGTTCTGAAATCAACCGTGATTACATCATGTTATCGGTCATGCACACTGGCCAAGATCCGCAAGTGCATGAAGACGAAACAAACGGTATGCCAACCACGTATTACAACCAGTTTTCTTGTATCTCACGTGATGTGGTGTTCAAAGCGCCAAAGCTTGCACCTCCTGTTGTTGATGGTCCACAAACGGCGGTAGTTGTCGGTCCTGCGGGTGAAGAGATTTACACCGATAAACTTGGGCGAATCAAAGTTCAGTTCCATTGGGATCGTTACGGTGATAACGATGAACACGCAAGCTGCTGGATCCGTGTAAGCCAATCTATGGCAGCGCCAACATGGGGTGCGGTTTACTTGCCACGTATTGGTCATGAAGTTGTTGTCACCTTCCTTGAGGGCGACCCAGATCGCCCATTAGTGACTGGCGCGGTTTATAACGGTCTTCACTTCCCTCCGTACTCGTTACCGGAGAACAAAACTCGTACTACGTTCCGTACCCAAACGCATAAAGGCACTGGCTACAACGAACTGAGTTTTGAAGACGAAGCGAACCAAGAAGAAGTCTACATTCACGCTCAAAAAGACATGTCGACGAAGGTACTTAACAACCGTTATCGCGATATCGGTCAAGACGAGTTCCTAAAAGTTGCGCGTCATCAAACCAACGAAGTCCATGGTGATCACAAAGAAACCATTGATGGCCACAAGACAACCCAAGTAAACAGCACCTTTACTGAAACCGTAGAGCAAGACGTCACTGTTACTTACAACGCCAACGAAACTCAGTATGTGAAGAACAATTCTGATTTAGAGATTGGCGATAACCGCACAACCAAGATCGGCAAAAACGATGACTTGGATGTGGGCGAGAATAGCAACTTAACGGTTGGTGCGTCGAAAAGCTCAGACATTGGTGCAGATGATAACCAAACGGTGGGTGGCAACTTAACCGTATCAGTAAAAGGCAATACCTCTTACAAAGCCGATGGTGCAACGCAGATCATCAGTGGTGACAAGATTGTGCTGAAAACTGGTGGGTCTTCCTTAGTGATGAACAGTGACGGTTCAATCAAGCTTTCAGGATCTTCAATCACCATTGAAGGCAGCGATAAAGTCGTCGTGAAGGGTGGTAACGTAGCGATTAACTAATGATGGAAAAACAACCTCTTATTACAGAAACCATCACGAAACAGCAAGCCGAGACACCGGCTTGCTTTTCGCGTTTTGGAACCATAGTCGCCATTAATGAATCAACAGGCAGTGTTCGCGTTGATTTTGATGGTAATCCATTTAACCAACCGCTAACGGCAAGGCTAGGGCGAGGCTTTCGCCGTTCTGAACTGCAAATGGCTATCGATAATTCATTAAGTTGTCGAATCGAATTCTTGAACGACGATTTAAGCTTGCCTCTCGTGACGGACATTTTCTTCTCGATTCTCGATGATTCTGATGAGTTTGTATTGCGAGCTAAGAAGATGGTCATAGAGACGGAGCAAGAACTGATCGTCAAAAGTGGTGAAACTGAAACTCGTTACAGCGGGCGTGATGGCCGCATTACGACTAAAGCGAAGTACGTCACTTCTCAAGCAGAAAAAGCACAAAAAATTCAAGGCGGAACGATCGCAATTAACTAGTTACCTCGTGTTAACTAACTGATATTGCGTTATCGCACACTAACAATGGATAAGTAGATGCGACAAAGAATCGGTGTCGAGCACCTAAAGACACCCATAACCAATCAAGAAGTCGAAGGCGCGTTAGCAAGAGCTGAGCGTGCTGTGAACGACCTTTCCCAATTGCCGCCAACTTGGCTGAGCTTTTGTAATGAAAAGCTGTCTATTGCTTCTGAGAGCATCGGATTTTTAATCAAGCAGCGTGTACAACTTCATAAACGAGGTTATCCGAGTCGTGATCTGGATTACCTCAAACTGATTGAGCGCCAAATAGAAGAGCTCAAACAAGTGTATCTGTCGTTTTATCGATTAGCTCCGGGGTTAATTCATCAGCTAAGAAGCCAAGAGCCAGAAATCTACGCTTGGCTGATGCTACAGAAAGAACTTGGCTCTGAGCTGGATAATCTCTTATGTGGATTGAGCTTACTCGAAGAATTAGACGCACACACCGCCAAGGTCATTGTCACGCAATCTCCAGTTGAACACATGGATAGCGTGATGTCGGAGCTCATTGAGGGCAAAGCGAAATCCAGTCCGTTTTACTTTGAATGCTTACGTCTCCGCCAAGCTTTGAGTGTTGCGCTGATTAAACGTTGGCACAAAGCCGAAATCATACGTCCTCACATCGCGCTACCGCTTTTAGCGTTGCAGGATGTAGAAGAGGGGATTGAGTGGATCAACGACCATGCAAATGGTGAGCAGTATCTGTTTGAACGTTTGATCACCAAGCGTGACAGAGGCACTTGGTTCCGACAGTACTTTGGTATTGAACCGAGTGGTTTGCCCTCGGCCCAAGTGTTGACCTTCGCGAAGCTACTAGAGCTAAAAGAGTTTGAAGCGTTCAATATCTCTTCTTCATTAGCCCCCGTTGATTTTGCTCTGAGTGGCGATTGGAAGTTAGTCCCAGAAATCATTGAGCACTTGGAAACTCTGGAAGAAGATGACGGTGAAACTTGGATTCAAGCTTTGTATGTGGTGTACGGGAAGCTTCTACCACTAATGCCACAAGACGTTGGTGTTGAGTATGAGTGGGAAGAAGTTATCGACTTACTTAATGAGTGGTTAGAAGACGAAAAGCACATGCAAAATCTGCCAAGCCGATTGGGATACGCATTGAGCTTCGAGTCCACGTTAGCGGCAATGCAAGATACCAACGTTGACGTGCTGTTCCGAAATTGGCTATGGCGACAAATCTGTGTTCAATCCCGAGCCTACGTACCTTGGGATATGGCGATGCCAATTCATCAGCAAGATTGGAACTTCAATAATTTAAAGGCCGCACCTTCTGCGAGCGAACGATTCAATTTAAGGAATAGCAATGCAGTTATGGGATATTGAAGCGCACCCAAAGCTATCGCTTAAAGGCCGCTTTCAACGTGACGAAAACGGCGATGAAGTTTGGGTAGTGGTCGCTAAACGCATATGGCAATTCGATGGTGTGGTTTGGCATGAATTAGGTGAAAGCGAAATCTTCGATGATCCCCAATATTTGGGCGAAGAGGGTTTCTCTGCGATGAAGGTCGACCACGAATTCGCTTATACCAAAGACAACACGGATGTACTTGTTTACGGTAAAGCGCGCAGCTACGCGAAAAAGCCCGTGACATACCAAGAATGCCGCGTGTTGATTGATGGCCACATTGATAAAACCCTCGCGATACATGGTGATCGGGTTTGGGTAGAGCATGGCGGTAGTATCACACTTAGCAAGCCTGTACCTTTCATTGAAAAGGACATTGATTACACCTGCGCGATAGGTGGCGACTTGCGTAACCGAATTGGTGGTGGTGTTGCGGACTCCAACAAAGAGCTGCTTGAACAGCAAGTGCCTTCGATTTTCTATCCTAGAGAAGAGTGGAGCTCTACGTCGAAAAATATTCGAGTCGCGGGCTTTGGGCCTGTTCCTCCATTCTTCGAATCTCGCCAAAAATTGGCGGGTACGTTTGATGAAAATTGGATTGAGAACCGCAAGCCAATGTTACCGCTGGATTTTGACAGACGTTTCTTCCAAAGCGCACCGGCAGATCAACAATGCAAAGGCTTTCTTCATGGTGGTGAACGCTTGATGATGAGTGGCTTTTGTCACGATGACACGCTCTCATTCCGCATACCGAAAGAGAAATACCGTGTCATTGCCACGTTCAAAGACGGCGCCTATCAAGTTGATATGGCGATGTATACCTTATTTGTGGATGCTGAAAAGAAAACCATATCAATCAGTTATACGGCTGCATTTCCTTGTCAGGGAAAAGAGCATTTGTTGGTGTCTACGTCTATCACTAAGTCGGAAGAGGTGAGCGAGCATGCATAATTCTACAGGTCGTTACGTGCTGGGGATGGAAGTGATGACGCCCACAGGCATGAACTTGGATATCGCTACTAATGTAGCAAATGCTGACTTAGCGAGGTTCGACCAAGTCGTTGGTGAGGACGGAATTGAGCGTTTCACATTCGCGAAAATTGAATATACCAAAGAAAGCGGTTTGTTCGAAAAAACCTGTGAGTTAACGGCGAACTTATTGGATTCGCTCTTGGCCCAGCTGCCTCGTTCTTTGAAGCCGATTCCATTACTTCTTGCTGTGCCTACGACAATTTCATTAGTGAAGATGCAAGAATGGCTTGGTGAAAGTGACTATTCTGACTTTCTTTCTGTGGTCGAAGCAGTTCACGCAAGCGGTCCTAGCTTCGTGCTACAAGCCATGAAGTCCTTGGATAAATACGACGCCATGATGTGCATTAGCGTCGATTCTATGGTCAACAGGATGCAAGAACTTATCGACGATAACATGGTCATGAGTACTAATAATCCATGGGGAGTGATTCCAAGTGAAGGGGGCTCGGGCCTCATTCTTTGTCGAAGAAATACCGTAGAAACACTCAAGCTTAAGCCTTTAGCACAACTTGGTTATATCGATACTGAACTGAACACGACAGACCGTAGAGGCATGTACCGCCTTGTACAGCGCGCGAGTAAAAAGCTTAATGCTTTCGGTGAGGTGTATTCTGACATGACGAACCTGCGCGCGCACAGCGAAGATTACGGTTTCGCGCTGGGTGCCAAAGCAGAGCGCTTTACTCATCCCGAGCTGCCTATGCTTACCAATGAGTTATGGGGAACAATGGGCAGTTGTTCTTCACTAGCGCTCTTGGCATTTACAGTTAAAAATCATCATTTTAACCAACCTTCATCGTTACTGATGTTTGATTTTAATGGTGACAAAGGGCTACTCCAAGTACTCGCATGCTAGTATGAATCAACACGTTAATATTAATGAAAACGCTCTCATAATAATGACTTTGTTTTTAATACGAGAAAACAGCATGACTGATGTAGTGAAAGCGTAAGTCAAAGAGTCTAATAACTTAGTAATAATAACTAAAGTAATAGACTTACTGTTCGTTTTAAATACCAGCCTTGAAACAAGGATGTTTCAACCAATATTATTTCGGCCTAATAATATTTGTTCGATAAAAGAGTGCAAAGTGTCTGATAAGCAGGGAGCGGCCAAAGGATATATTGATCAATTGGTTGTCAAAGCCATTGAGAAAAAGAAACATAACGAGCAAAGGTTGGCGCAGAAAAATAAGCCAAAGCTTGAGTACGTACTTTTTTCACAATTTGATGTACTAGACACCTTGCCGTCGAAAAATGGTAGAACAACCGTTTACCATCTCGCCAAAAAAGGCCAACCTGATAAGCAAATCTGCTGTAAAGTCGTCAATGAGGACGCGCCAGATATTGCCAGCAAAATGTTGGTCAATGAGGCAAGCAGATTAGAGCTTTCTCAACATCCAAGCGTTGCAGATTTCATAAAGATCGGTAACGAATTTGAGCGCCCATACTTAATGTACGAGTGGATCCAAGGTGAATCACTGGCAGAAAAGATGGAGCGTCATTCCTCTAAAGGTTTCCGTCACGACCATATTGCTTGGTTAGTGTACCAACTCGCAGGTGCGCTGGAATTTATGCACACTCGAGGTATTTGTCATCTTGATATCAAACCATCGAATGTCCTGGTTAGCGAAGGCGATTACGTCAAGCTGATTGACTTTGGTGCAGCGCGCTATATCGGTGAGGCGGAATCTCACGCCGAAGCGAGTTTAAGTTACGCGTCGCCACTTTACCTTGAGACTGGCACGACCGAGCCACAAGACGATGTTTATTCACTTGCACTACTGACGGGCCATTTATTTATTGGTTCTATTTTTGGTGATGCTTGGCACAAGCAATTAAAAGATCGTAAACGTCCAGCACTGATTCCAAATCATATTTGGAAGCTGCTCAAGCAAGTGATTAATAATCCAAGAGGGCATGGCTATACCGCTATTTCTTTTGCCCAGCAACTTGCCCGCATTGATACTCAATCTATCGATTCTCAATCGAATGCGCCTATTTTTAGTAGTCTGCGTAATGCTGATTTATTGCTGACGCATTGTAAGCCTCAAGACAAAGGCGGTTACGGTCGTTTTAAAGTGCTTGAAGCAAGCTTGGTATTAAGTGTGATGGCAGTGACAGGTCATTATCTGTACGAGCAAAATCAACCAGAGTGGAAAACAATCGTAAAATCGGAAGCAACGATTTCACAAGCGGGTACGCCGCTAGTTAGCACTATTAAACCTGCGCAAACGGCTTCTTTCTTGGCTCAACCTCCTTGGGCGATTGAACAGGCGCTCAATGATATGGAAAAAGACGTGATGTCGACGGCACCATATCGGGAAGCGTTCCAAGTTCAGCAAATGAAGCTGTCCAAGCTGTACAAAAAGAACCAAGGTGAATTGACGGCTTATCAAGCCTTGGCTGATGAGTTGCCAAAAACGTTGGTCGATTTACGTAAAGAGCTAGTCACATTGCGCGAAAAACTTGTCGATGATGGCGCGCTATTCCCTTATGCCGATAAAACACTGACTAAAGTGATGGCGGGTTTGAATGTGGCGTCGGTCGACTCGATGAAAATTTCTGCCATCGCAGGAAGTAAAGAAGAGCAAATTGCCAGCTTGATCCTTGATGGTGAAGTACAGCTTGCGGACAAAGAAATGAAAGCCGCTTGGTTACTAAACCAATCTGAGGCGTATTTCTACAGCCAGGTGTTGCCAAACAAGGTCATGAAGAACATCAATGACTCTATTGAGCTGCATGCAAAGGATCATTACTACACCAAAGCCATCGAAGAGGCGAAAGCGGCGAAGGCGTACTTTGGTAATACTCCAGAACTAACCAAAAAAGTCAAAGATCTGATTGTCGCTCGTAGCGAATACATCCTATTTAGCACGGTCACTGAGCAATCCGTATTTGATAAACAGAAACTGCACGATTCCCTTACCGATCTTGAGCGAAATGCACCTAAGAAGTTTGGTGAAATTACCGACTTGCTTGAGAGCATGGCAACGGACTCCATCGATAAAAGCCATCAACTTTCTCGTCCTGCACGCGGTGCCATAGCGGTTGAACGAGCGTTAAGAGACTACCAAGCAGAGGGGAGAGGTTAATGTCAGTGATTGATATCGAACGTTTGCTTACGCCAATTTCTGACGCTGCTCCGGTAGGTGAAGACGCGCGCTACGAGTTTTGCTACGAAATGATGGAATCCGAAGTGAAGAAGTTCGGCTCATTATTTGGTGAAACGGTAGATTGGACGGTCGTTAAAACGCACGCAACAGAAGTCTTAGAGCAGCACAGTAAAGATTTAAAAGCGATCTGTTACTTGATTCGAGCACTAACGGAAGAGTTTGGCCTACAAGGTTTCGAACAAGGCTTAAAGCTGCTTAGTCATGCGTTAAGTCAGTTTGGTGGTGAGCTTTACCCTTCGCGTAAGCGTGGTAGAGATGGCGCGGTCGAATGGCTTAACCATCAGTTTAAACTGGTAAGCGGTAAGTTAGCGGAAAGCCCGCAGTCTTGGGCGTTGGTTTCAAGTTGTATTTCTACTATCGAAGAAGTGCAGCGTCAGTACGACGACGTTTATCAAGATTCAGAAGCAGACTTTTTTGAGATCCGCACTCAGCTCAATATGTTATCTCAGCAAGCTGCCGTCGATGGCCAGAGCGATGACGGCTCTGCAAGTGAAGTTCAACCTGAACAAGCGCCTTCTGCGTCGGTAAGCACCACCCAACCTGAGCAAACGAATACTGCTGTTGATTCGCCAAAGCCAGAAGAGGCTCAAAGCGCACCAGTTAAGCCGCTGTCGCCAGCTCCGAAGCCAGCGCCAGTCAAGAAGGCCGTCACACAAGAAGTCGATGTTGATACGGACTTCTCATCACCAACGGCATCGAAACGTACGCTTAAGAAAGTCGCGGAAGTGATGATTCACGCTAACCCAAGTGACCCTTTGGCATACCGAATTTATCGTCATCTGACTTGGGATGACATTGATGGTCTTCCCGATCATCAAAACAACGAAACGCCATTGAGCTTGGCGGTGTCTTCGGATCAACAGGCGGACTATCGTGACAAAGCTAATCAAGAAAGCGACATCGACACGATTAAACGCTTGGAGCGTACATTAACTGATGCACCATTCTGGCTGACGGGGCATCACTTCGTGTACTCGATGCTCAATAACTTGGGCTTTGATGATGCGGCCATTGCTGTAAAGCAAGAAGTGAAACGTTTTGTTGATTCATTAGAGGGCATTGAGCACCTCTCATTTAAGAATTCTATACCATTTGCAGATGAAGCAACCTTGAGCTGGTTATCGACTCAAGATGCAGCTTCTTCAACTTCTCAACCTGTAGTGCAAACAGTTGTGATCTCTGAAGAAGATTCGCTGCCGATGGAGGATATCACTCTAGAAAACCTAGGGGAATATGCCGCAGAACTTGCCCGCAAACTCGAGCTGGATAGCTCGGGACGTGGACAGTTTATGCTGTATTTACAATTGATAGCAGCTTACCAGTCTGTTGGATTATACCCATTGTGTCTGCCTTATCTTGAGAAGGGTTGGGAAGTACAAAAAGCGTTTAATCTCGCGAGCTGGGAACCCCACTTATCGTCACAGTTAGAAGACCTGATTCGAAAAACACTCCATCAGTTATTCAGAAGTAAGGATCTTTTGCCTGAGAAGTATGAAGAGTGGCAAGCAATTTATGACTAATTATAGAGTTAAATAAGGAACTAATTATGTCACGTGACGGCTCGGTGGCTCCTAAAGAGCGAATTAATATCCGTTATGTTCCAGCAACTGGTGATACGCAAGACGACGTAGAACTGCCGCTGAGCATGATGGTGGTTGGTGACTTTACTGCACGTGCAGATGAGACGCCTATCGAAGAACGTACTCCAATCAATATCGACAAAGACAACTTTAACGAAGTGCTAGAAGGCATGTCTCCAAACGTTAAAGTGAACGTTGAAAACCGTCTTTCTGACGAAGAAGGCGGCCAAATCGGTGTTGATCTAACGTTCCAAAACATGAAGGACTTCTCTCCTGAAGCGATCGCGAAAAGCGTACCTGAGCTGAACAGCTTGCTTGAGCTTCGCGAAGCGTTGGTTGCATTGAAAGGCCCTCTAGGTAACGTTCCTGCGTTCCGTAAGAAGATCGCATCGGTTCTTCAAGATGAAGAAGCGAGAAAGAAACTGTTGGATGAACTAAGCATTGGCAACGACCAAGAAGCGAAAGAAGAGTAAGGGATATCATGTCTGCAGAAGCACAAGCTCCAGAACAAGAAGCAGCCTTAGTTGAATCAGGCTCACTTCTGGATAGCATTCTTAACGAAACTCGTTTAAAGCCAAGTGATGAAGGTTTTGACGTTGCAAAACGCGGCGTAGAAGCGTTCATCAGTGAGCTACTAAGCAGCTCGAACACAGAGAAAGTAGACCAATCTTTGGTTGACCTAATGATCTCTGAAATCGATCAAAAACTGTCTAAGCAAGTTGATGCGATTCTTCACAACGAAGAAGTTCAAGCAATTGAGTCAACGTGGCGTGGTCTTAAGTACCTTGTTGATCACACTGACTTCCGTGAGAACATTCAAATTGAACTGATTTCTGCGAAGAAAGATGAAGTACTTGATGACTTCGAAGACGCTCCAGAAGTGGTGAAGTCTGGTCTTTACAAACAGATCTACACACGTGAATACGGTCAATTTGGTGGTAAACCAGTTGGTGCTGTTATCTGTGATTTCGCGATGTCAGCGTCTTCTCCAGATATTAAGTTGATGGAATACATGGCGAACGTGGGTGCAATGTCTCACGCACCTTTCATCACGTCTGCTTCGGCTAAGTTCTTTGGTCTAGATAGCTACGAAGAGCTACCAAACCTGAAAGACCTTAAGTCAGTATTCGAAGGTCCACAATATACGAAGTGGCGCGGTCTACGTGAACACGAAGATGCACGTTACCTAGGTCTATGTACGTCTCGCTTTATGCTACGTACGCCTTACTCAGTAGAAGATAACCCAATTAAGGCGTTTGACTACGATGAGCAAGTTACAGATGGCCACGATAACTACCTATGGGGTAACTCTGCGTACGCAATGGCTTCTAAGATCAGTGAGTCATTTGCTAAGTACCGTTGGTGTCCAAACATCATTGGTCCTCAAAGTGGTGGTGCAGTTCAAGACCTGCCGGTTTACAACTTTGAAGCAATGGGTCAAATTGAAACTAAGATCCCAACTGAGATCCTTGTTTCTGACCGCCGTGAGTACGAACTAGCAGAAGAGGGCTTTATTGCTCTAACCATGCGTAAAGGCTCTGACAACGCGGCATTCTTCTCTGCTAACTCTGTTCAAAAACCAAAAGTGTTTGCGAACACGCCAGAAGGCAAACAAGCAGAGATGAACTACAAGCTAGGTACTCAGCTTCCTTACATGTTCATCATCAACCGTCTGGCACACTACATCAAAGTGCTACAGCGTGAGCAAATCGGTTCTTGGAAAGAGCGTTCTGACCTAGAAATCGAACTGAACAAGTGGATCCGTCAATACGTTTCTGATCAGGAAAACCCGCCAGCGGAAGTTCGTGGTCGTCGTCCACTGCGTGCTGCTAAGGTTGAGGTATCAGACGTAGAAGGCGATCCAGGCTGGTACAAAGTATCAATGTCTGTCCGTCCTCACTTCAAGTACATGGGCGCGAGCTTCGACTTGTCTCTAGTGGGTAAACTAGACCAGTAACCCATTACTGAAATCATCAAGCAGCCAGTGAAGACTGGCTGCTTTTTTCGTAGGACCGAACATGGAAAAAGGTTATCGTCTTTTAGAGCGAATTGAGTTGGGTGAGCCAAAAAATTGCTACGAGAAAGTGGTGTCTCATAAGCATTTGATCGAATCCATACATTCTCACCTTGCTGACTTGCTGAATACCCACTCTGGTAATGCAATGATCGACAATGAATATGGCCTGCCAGATTTTAACGACGTGCTTTCCAATAACACGAACCTCGTTCGTCACATTCAACAAAACATCACATCAACCATAGAACGCTTTGAACCGCGACTGCTGAATGTCGAGGTTCATTACCGTGAAGACCACCATAACCCATTACAACTCGGCTTTGGTATTCGCGGCGAAGTTTCCCATAACGGCGGTAAAGTCCCAATGTCGATCGATGTCTACATGGGAACCGACGGCCAATTTAACGTTTAGTAGGTGCCACTTGAGTAACAGTAAATACTTTCAAGATGAACTCACGTATTTGCGCGAGTCGGGTAGTGAGTTTGCCAAATATCATCCGAAGTTAACTCACTTTCTCTCTGAAGGAACCTTCGACCCAGACGTCGAGCGACTGCTGGAAGGTTTCGCTTTTCTGACTGGGCGTATTCGAGAGAAGATCGACGACGAACTGCCAGAACTGACGCAATCTCTGATGACTTTGCTGTGGCCGCATTACATGCGTTCAATTCCGTCTTTGTGCATCAGTGAGCTAAAACCGCATACCGGAAGTGTTACTGAGAAAACGGTGGTAAAACGTGGTGCAGAAATGGCCAGTGAGCAAGTCGAGGGCACGCAATGCCTTTTCCGCACTTGCTACGATGTGGACTTATACCCAATCACGATAACCAATATTGAACAAACCAACAGCCGCACCAGTTCAGCGATTGATGTAACCTTGTCGACGGAGCATGGTCTAGAGCTGTCTCGAATTGGTTTAGATACGTTGCGTTTGCACTTGCATGGTGAGATTCATATTACCCGCACGGTCTTCCTCTGGCTGTTCCGTTACTTGGATTACGTGGAGCTGGATGTCGGTGGCGGCTACAAACATCGCTTGGGGCCAGAATATGTTAAGCCGGTAGGGCATGAAGAAGACGAAGCACTGCTGCCTTATAGCAAAAACTCATTTGCGGGTTACCGCTTGCTGCAAGAGTTTTTCTCTTTGCCAGACAAGTTCATGTTCTTCGACATTAAAGGCTTAGAGTGGTTAAAAGGCATTCCTCAGCGCAGTACGGTGAAAGTGAAATTCTACTTTAAGCGCGCATTGCCTTCAGAAGTGGTACTTAAAGATAAACACTTAAGGCTACATTGCACGCCTGCTGTGAACTTATTTGAAAAAGATGGCGATCCAATTCGTTTGGAGCACCGTCGCAATGAATACAAAGTGCGCCCTCAAAGCAATACTCAAGAACACTATGAAGTGTACGGAATTGAGCAGGTGGAGAGTTGGAGCAAAGACGAGCGTCGCCGTAAACCATTAATCGAATTCGAATCGTTTGAGCATCAAATCAACCAGCGTGATAAGCGAGAGTTCTACAAATCAAAAGTCGGCGAGCGAGTAAGCGGAAGAGGGTTAGAGCGCTATATCTCGTTCCATACGCATAATGGTGATATTGCGGATTTAGGCACAGAAACTGTACTGATGAAACTGCAATGCAGCAACGCCGATCTGGCTGAGCGTCTTTCAGTGGGCGACATTACTTACGCGACCCACAAATCGCCGACGTATGCGACATTTAAAAACATCACCAAGCCGACACAATCGGTGAGCCCACAGGTGAACGGCGAGCTTCAGTGGCAGCTGATCGCCAATATGTCACTCAACTATTTGTCACTGGCGAACATTGATGTGTTGAAAGTGCTGCTCTCGACATACGACTTCCACTCTCGTGTCGATAGACAAGCTCACCGCGCGTCGATTCACCGACTCGATGGTATTGTTTCGTCTGAGATGAAACCGATTGACCGCGTGTTCCGTGGCGTATCTGTACGTGGTAACCAATTTAAGCTGGTGACCAATTCGAAGTTCTTCGTAAATGAAGGCGATATGTTCCTGATGGCAACCGTACTCAATGAATTCATCCGTTTGTATTCGAGTGTGAACTCCTTTACTGAATTGGAGGTGTTTGATGAAGCGACTGGTGAAGTGTACAACTGGGCAAGCCTGATTGGACAGCAGACGATTCTATGATTACAACACTTACTGATAAGTCGTATGAGTTCAGCTTCTATCAAGCGGTATTGTTGCTTGAGAAGCACTACCAGCTAGAGCCAAATTCTAACTTTGTCGCGGTTGGTGAGAACAAGTACTTCCACCAAGAGCGCATAGAGTTTAGTGTCTCGCCGAGTCTTGCTTTTCCAAAGAGTGATATGGAATTTATCACTCACATGGAAAGAAATGGGCAACAGTATTCGCGCGTCGAGACGAACTTTTTAGGTTTACATGGCTCAAGTTCGCCATTGCCAGCGTCTTATACCGAGAAGCTGGCTGGACGTGACCCAGATGATAACCCGGTAAAAGACTTCTTTGACTTCTTCCACAATCGATACACTAGCTTGCTGTACCGTGTCTGGAAGAAATACCGTTATCACGTACAGTACCAAAGCGGTGCAAGTGACGCGTTCTCAGGGCGGATCCTGCATTTGGCCGGCCTGTCTGACGTCATGCAAGATTGTGATGTTGCGGAGTTAGACCGAGCAAAGATCCTCTCTTATGTTAACCAGTTGTCTACCCGCACACGCTCGCCTAAGCTGATTTCCGGTATTGTTTCCCATTACTTCTCGCTACCGAGTGTACGAATCGAAGAGTGGGTGTATCGACGAGTAGACATTGCAGAAAGCCAACGCAACAAGCTTAACCGTGCCAACTGTGTATTAGGGCAGACCTTACATTTGGGGCAAAGTATTGCGGATTTGAACGGCAAATTTAACTTGTGCATCGACAACATTGATTTTGAGACGTTTAGACAATTTTCCTACGATGGCGAGCTGCACAAGACGCTGGTGGGATTGATGCGTTTTATTCTACGTGACCCGATGTCTTGGGACCTTAAGTTAACTGTGAATCTCGATTCCATCCCAGAGAACCAGCTGGGTAATGGGGAAGGGAATCAGTTGGGTCAAACCTTTTGGCTTGGTAGCCCAGGTGAGAAAGATGCCAAGATACGTGTGATTGGTAGCATCTAGCTTTGGCCGCCAGGAGTACGAAAATTGAGGAACAAAAAAGCCGCGATTGACTCGCGGCTTTTTAGTCTGAAAAGAATGTTCGGCGGGAACCTAAAAAAACTTATCGACTAATTGGTTGGTGGAGTACCACCGTTGTGTCGAGTTTCTGAATTCCGCTAAAAGATTCAATTTCATTACATAGGTGGTGAATAGACTGTAGGTCAGGTGCTTCGATGAGAGCAATAATGTCGAAGCTACCCCCCACAACGCTGGTCAGTCGTACCTCTGGAATCTCTTTAAGGGCGTTCGTTACTTCATTTTTCTTGCCCTTTTCACAAGAGATCAGCAGATAGCTGGCAGCTTTGCGACCCTCATTTTCAACACGGATTTGAGCAGTGTAGCCCTTGATGATCCCTGTCTTTTCCAACCTATTAATTCTTTCTGCAACAGCAGTACGAGACAAACCGATATTTCGTGATAGATTCGCAATCGACTCTCGTCCGTTAGATAACAGACTGGATAGTATTTTGCGGTCTAACTTGTCTAAGCCTTGTAAAGTCATGTTCGAAATCATGTGTTCTGCCTATTCTGGTTTTTATATTGTTATTAAATCGACTCAGGGAGTGTAAAGTTATACAGCTCAGCAAGAGTGAATGGGTTTTTCTGTGTCAAAGGAGTGATACGAAGGCTTAAGTCCCTCCCAGACACTTTTATGTCACTGACGAAGCTACCGTTATGAGTGTTTGTCAGGGTCGAATCACCTAGCAATCTGTATATCGCCCACTGACCACTCTTATTAAGAACGTGCTGCTTGCCCTCGTCTGTCACATCTTGGATCGTGATACTAATGTTGAAGTCACCGTTCTGCGGCGGCCACTCCATCTCACGAATTCGGCTCGGACCATGATAGTAGTTGATATCCGTGTCTGAAATTTTCAGAGTGGCTCGGATAGCACTGGAATCAAGGTCTAATACTTTCGCGCTGAACGGGATATAAACTCGGTTTGTGCTCTTGTTGATCAACGTATCGCGGATAACGTTGTAATTGCGCAATTGCACCAATAGGGCAGGCGAAAGAGGCATTGTCTCGCCATCCACCTGCTTTGGTGTCCACAAGTTTGTATCGTAGAACGGTGCGAAGTTCTTCTGAATAAACGTATCTAATAAACCACCTGATGCGAACAACAGCTCGAAGTCTTCAATCGAAATCTCTTCTGTCGCGTTCAGATCAAATGGGTATTTACCAAGCCCTAGCTCTTTAAACTTGGTGTAAATCTCGCTGTACCATTGGGTTTGAATGCCTTTTGCTGACTCAGCAATCATCACTGACCAGCTTTGCTGTACCACATCAAGTAACCAGCTACGCACTGGCTCTGGAGACTTCTGCGCGATCTGCTTCAGTTTGATAAGCGGATCCGCTTCTGTACTGTTCATGCGGTGCTGCGCTGCTGCAAGTGCGGCCATTTGTGGATCTGGCGCGTCAGCGATGTCTTTCATGTAAGTACGAACACGGCTTAATGCTGCAATGGTTTCATCCCATGGAGTAGGGGAGTTAGGTGTCTCACTGACTTGAAGTTGGTTTAACAAGTGGAAGGCTTGCTCAACACGCTTCATCAGTAAGTAATCTGGCTGTACGGCTTCTTCTACTGCTTCTGAGGCCGTATCTGCAACTTCCGCTAGCTTAGGGTTTACATTGGCAATTAATGCATTCTTTTCACCAACCGGAGAAAACTGGGTGTTCGCGTACACTTGTTTTAATACAGTGGTCATTGGAGAAGAGGGACCGGAAATCAGGTCGATTGCATTCGTTAAGTCGCCCACATTGCTGTAGTGCTGTACTTTCAGTTCACTCAGTGCATTACGCCAGTAGTTGATGTAGTCATCGGTGTATTTCTTACGTACCTGTGTCTTAAACGCATCCTGCTCTTGTTTCGTAGGGATCACGTGGTTAGACAATCCAAGAACCCAGTTGTCACTGATAACCTGCTGTGACATTAGGTCCACACGAGGGCGATAGAAGGTGCTAAAGCCAGTGGACGTGTAGACTTTGTCAATCACTAAGCGGTTGTCGTCTAGCGGTTCGTTAAACACGTTGTTGAACTCAAAGCCAACGGCGCGTTGAAGATCTAGCGTACCAAGGTCGATAGCATCGGCTTGATTCAAAATGCCCGCATAAACAAGGTCGACGTTAGAGTTCGCAAGTAATGAACGGCGAGTAGCACGAACAATGTCCATATTGATATCAACAGGCGCAAACTGAGTGCGGAAATATGCGTCTAAATAGCGCATTGCCTGGTTTACGACATCCGGCTTATCGCTCAAATCATTAAGGGTGTGCAAGGTCTGGCGACGTAGGAACTGAATGTCACGTTTTGAGCGATCGTTCAGCATCAAGTAGCCTTTTAGCAATGGCAGTGTCGCGGCAACGTCATGTTGGTTATGCGTCAACTCTAGACGGTAGCCTTTCTCAACGACGGGCATAAGCTGTTGTGCCACTTCTTTAAGCAGTGCTTCGTAAGCCAGACGTGTGCTTTGGTCCAAGCGGCTAATGTTCAGTGGAAGTACTTCTTCATCTAGAGCTCGAGAGCCTTCTAGCCATGCACTGTACGAAGGTTGAATAGCGCGAGTGGCGTTTACGAGAAGCTGATTGAAGCTTGCTTCTTGTTCAACCTGACCATTGTCATCAATACCAAGCAATTGGTTAATCACACGCAAGTTACTGTCTAGTGTGGTAACAAAGAAGTAGGTACCGCCAGCCAACAAGATCACGGACGCTAACATGGCCAAATGACTTTGACGTTGGATTAAGCGTAAATACGTTTTGTTTTCACCCGCAAAATCGCTCTCAGGCAAAATCTGAGAGTCAATCAGGAAGCGAGAGAAGTAAGGCGTTTCTGTCAGCTGTGTGTGCTCTGAAGCAATGATCGGCAAATTAAAGTAATTGCTGCAGCTTTTTGCTAACAGGTTGTACTTACGACCACCTTGTAAGCTAGAGCAGAAGAAGATCTCACGAATGTCGAGCGAGTAAGTGCCGCTGTTTGAATCGCAAAGACGTTCAAGGACGTAACTGATTTCTGCTTGGCAAAGCTCGAACTGTTTCGGGAATGACAGAATGGCTTGTTTTTCATCGATGTCTGTCGAATTTGCAGAAGCGTCCAGAGCATTGCTTTCCAGTACTTTCACCAGATTACGGTAACCATCTCGGTAGTACTCAGTGATGACGCCTTTCGCTTCTTTAAGAGGAATAGAAAGGAATTCCACACGAGTTTTCAGAGAACTGAAATGTACGTACTCCTTGAAACCGTCCAACTTATCAAGCTTAGACATCATCAAATAAACCGGCAGTGCCGATGATGTTTTTTCGCTAATAGAACTTAGGCGCTGCAATAGTGCGGTAATGGTGTAATCTTTTTGCTCTGGTTCTGAGACGATCATGAACTCAAAGTCAGTAAAAAATAAACAGCCAGAAAACGGTTTTCTTGGACGGTGACGAATAACTTCATCAACAAACGTGTTCCACAATGAAGCATCGCTACTGGATACTTCTTGGAATACGAGGCGTTGGTCTGGTTTTACATAAACCGCACCGTCAGATTCATACCATTCAAAGAAATCGTTTTTTGCAGTGCGAGAACGATCCATTGGCTTAATTGCGCTTGAATTAAACAAAAATTGACGTCTACCAGATCCCTTATTACCAATCATTAGGTAGATTGGTTTCTTGCCTGAATGAGAAAGAAGAGGGCGGATAACCATAGAAAGGGCTTCTTCCTCGGTTTCCAAACGTTGAGCTTTCGAGTTGTTCTTTTTCTTAAACCATAGTGACAACTGGAATATAAGATAAAACGCAGAAATGACGCCAAGGCCAATCCATAGATATAGCTTATCTGCATCTTCAAGTAAGAATAAATACACTGCTGCAAATATCGCGGCTAATAGCAAAGCCACTATGGTAGAAACCACAATCGGGTTTCTTAGTATTTTTTGTTTGAACATAAGCCTATAGTTTCTTTACTTGTATTGTTATTTATTGTCGTTTGTTGCAGCTTGCAACTGGTTAATCTTATATAGGTAGGTGTTCAGTAAAAGGAGGGAGCGTTCAATTTCCTTTTGCTGCGCATTCTTTTCTGCGTACTCAATCCGCCCAAGAAGTGGGAACAGCGAATTGCTGTATTCATACGCTTTCTTCGAGTCCTTGTCTGTGTTCTGTTTCGCTACGTTGGCAAATACCGTCCTAGCATAGGCAAAGCGTTTGTATATGACATCGAATTCATTTTCGAAACGAGAACGTTGGTCTAAAAAATTCTCTCGAAGTTGCTGAGCAGATGATGAATCCGGGTAGATCTCCGTCAATTCACTAGTAAGCTCATCAATGGTATTCACTTCGCTGACTTTCACGGGGTCGATTGCCCAATCGGTCATTAATGTATCAAGGCGTTCGACCGTCGCAGAACGTAAAGCGATGCGGTGTTCTTTGTTCTCAACGCTCAACGAATCGACGATTGTTGCTAGCTGTGTTAGTGACGAGTGTTCAATGTCATCTTTCAGAGTCTGGTATTTGTGCTGCTTGTAAACAAAGTGGGAAGCAAATGCGACGACAAGCAATCCAATAACAGAAAATACAACCGCGCGGCTGGACTTAGGCGCTTCTTTTACTTGCGGCTGAGGCGTCGGCTTGGTTTCTGTTTTAGATGGCGGCGCAATATTGACTTGGATGCCACCTGGATTCGATGGTGTTTCTGGCTTCGCTTGTTTGACTTCTAATGCTTTGGCTTCCTTCGCTTTTGTTTCTTTAATCTCTTCAATCCATTGGTTCAATATACGACGAATGCGACCGAATGATGGCGCTTTAATCCCATAATGTAGGCGCAGTTCTTCTTCGATGCGTAAACACAGTTGATGCGCCGCTTCAATAAGCGGGAGCTCTTCTGGTAAGGCTCGATGCTTTTTAATTCGCTTCTCAGTGTATTCGACCATCCACTCGATGGCACTGATACGTGCATTGGCCTTCGCGTGCTCTGGGTAGGCGGTGTACCAATACACAACACATAAGTCGAGCAGTGAGTTCAAGCCTTCAACCAAGCCTTTTAAGCCATCGTTGTGCGTAGCCGCCACGGTAAAGTAGCAACTACAACGAAAATCTTTCCCCTGAGTACTAAGAATTTTCTTAGAAAGTGTTTGAATCGTTTTCCATGATACTCGACCAGTCACTTTATTCAGGTTATTTATCTGGCGCTTAATTTCGTCAAAATCATCTAAGCCATTAGGGTTTGAGCCGCTTGGATTACTTTCATCGATCGGCCTTCTAGCGAAGTCGCTGAAAAACATATTTTCCAATTCCAACTGATTATATGAAAGGTAGTCAGCCGACTTTTTAATTATAAAGACGGGACTATCATCTTTTTTTTGATGGATTTTATAGGCAAAAGAAAGAAATAGAATAATAAATAATATCTAAATCAATATAATTTAACTTAGTGTGACATTCGTTCACAAAATTGAAGGTTTATGCTGATTTTTTTGGCATTACATTAAGTGATGTGCATTCCAATAATTGAGACAAAGGTGCTGGTTAATACATTTTTAATATTTATGTCAGTTATGATTTCGTCTAATAGTTTGAAGTAAGGTCAGATTATTAAAATTAAGATTACCTTGATTAGTTCCCACTTGAATAGTTTTTGTTAATGAAAGTTTTCAGTTTGTTTTCATGATGCGAATGTATGCGTCTCTAATTAAGTTGTATCTAATTTAGGGTATGTGATTAATTTTCTGATTTTTTGATGGAATAGAGTCAACCGTTTAAATGAATATAACGCTAGTTAAATTGCTTTTATTTGTAGGTGAATTACCTTATTTGATGGCGCTATTTTTTACCATATTGAAAAAGAAAAGAGACTTGATATCTTTCGCCCCTGAATATTATTACAAGGTTTTCCAAGAGGGACGAAATGCTAAAACCAAGTCAAGTTGGGCTAATCTCAGCCATGTGCCTATTTTCTACTTTTGCGGTTGCTAAAGGGGAACGATACGGCGGCTCAGTCAATATGCTAACGATTGAAAGTATTGACTATGACGAAGGTTCTAGTGGTGACGTAGATACCTTGCGATACGGACTTGTACACACTCGCCCTATTGATGAGAACAACAATCGCTGGCGCTGGTGGCTTGGCTTGAACTACCTTGCAGAAGATGTTGATGCACCTTCAAATGGCGTTTATCAAGAAGTGACTAACTACGAGTTCCGTGTCGTTCCTCAATACGCATTGAGCTCTTGGAGCATCTTTACTCCTTACATCGGTGCTGGTTTGTCATTAGGTTACTCTCAATACTCCAACCGCTGGAAGGTAGACTCAGACGGCTTTCGTTACGAAGCGATTGAAGATATCGACCAGTTTGAACTTGGTGCGGTAGTAACGCTTGGTACTGCAATCAAACTTGGCAGTAATCCAGATGCACACATCCAAATCATCCCTCAAGCTTCCTACATTCTTCCTGTGGTCAATGATGGAATTGGTGGGTTAGAGCTGTCTGTTTCTCTATTATTTTAAGGTTTAGCAATGCAAACACATCAGCTAGTCCTATTCATTTCAAAGTGCCCGGAGGAATATACGGGCGCGAAGCATGTTGAAATGCCAGAAGGTGGTGGTTCAGTCGGTCGAGCACCGAGCTCTACACTACCTTTAACTGATCATAACCGTTTCATCTCTGGCACACATTGTCTGATCAGCGTATACGGAGACACGTACTACATCAGCGATGTGTCGACTAACGGCACAATGGTGAATGGTAACAAAATACTAAAGAACCAACCTGTGTCCATCGTTGATGGCGATGTGATTTCTCTGGGTCAATACGAAATTGGTGTTTCGTTGGAGCATGTAACGGCAGCGCAAGATATTGCTTCTGACATTGCGCCAGAACGTGTATCGAATGATCCACTCGTTAATCTAGGTGAGGCGGTAGTAGAAGAGGAAGAAAAAGTCGGTGCATTAGAAGACTTGTTCATGGAGACCAAGCAAGACGATGTCGATACTGACGATCCTATTGCGCATCTAAAGTTTTCGATGCAGCGTGAAGACGACCATCTTATCCGCGATGTCGAAAAGTCAGAGCCTGCAAAGGCTAAGCCAATCGAAAACACGCGACAAGTCGTTGATGACAGCTTCAGCATCCATTCTGAATTCGATATTCCAAACTTAATCCCGGAAGACTGGTTGGGAGGCGCTGCCACGAGTAAAGCATCTGTCGAACCCGTGGCAGAACAAACTAAGCAAGCGGCGTTCATTCCAGAAGATTTTGCGCAAACGGAAGCCGTTCCACTTCAAGCTCGTAGGGTGGAACCAGAGGTTACCCAGCCTCAACAGCCTCAATATCAAACACCACTTGATCACGCGACATCAAATGTTGCTCAAAGAGCAGAGCCTGTTGGTCAGAAATGGGAAGAGGTAACGCAAGCTTTTATTCCATCAGCACAACCTACTCAGCCAGAAACGAAAGCGACAGAGAATCAAGTCGGCTTTGTAAGCAATGATTCACTAGGAGCCGAGAGTGCTACGCATTCTTCCGATATCGGTAAAGCATTTTATGAAGGTTTGGGTATTAGCAACCCAGATCTGATCAGCAACGAAGCTCTGTTGTTTAAACAGATGGGTACATGTCTTCGTTTATGTATCGATAACCTGCAAAAAGACCTGCATGAAGTTGAGTCACTCAAAGGTGAACAGGGTTTAAGTGAAGCGGATTCAAACTTAGCGGAGCTGATGCTGACGCTAAATAGCCAGAACTTGCTGTCTCCGAATGAATTGGTGGAGCAAATGTTGGATGAGCTCAACGATCATCAAATTATTTTTAACAAGGCTCTCAATGAGTTGCTGATTGAACAATCAGAGACGAATGACCCTGTCACGTTTGCAAACGACGTCGCAAGTAAATCCATGTTCACCACCAAATCAAAGCTATGGGGTGAGTATCTTGAGTTTTACGCCAATAACCGTCGCCAAATGAATGAGACGTCATTGAAAGGCTTGATCAAGAAAAACTACACCAAAGCGATTAAGGGAAGCCATGCGTAGTATAGCTATATTACTCGGATGCGCTTTGCTATCCGGTTGTTCCATGTGGGGGCAATTTAAAGAATCAACAGGTATTACGCCAGAAACGTCCTCAATTGAATTAGTGATTGAGGCTTCTTCGGTTCTGAATGTTCGTGAAGGTGGGCAATCCTCTCCAGTTATTTTGCGAGTTCATGAGCTGACATCACCCGTGTTGTTTCGCAGCTTAGACTTCTTCGCTTTGTTTGAGAACGATAAAGCATCACTGGGTGATGAATACATAAAACGTTATGAATACCAAATGCAGCCTGGTGAAAAGATCCACGAATTCTTGGAGCTTGATCCAGCAACCCGTGCGGTTGGATTCTCAGTCGCGTTTCGCGATATCGACGGCTCTTCTTGGCGTAAAGTCGAAGTGATTGAAGAGAAGAGCGAGTACTACATAAAGCTCAAGTTAGAAGGCAGTGAGTTAATTTCTGATAACACTCGCGGCATTGAACAAGTTTACTTTTAAGGAATAAAAGCATGTCTTTATACAATCCAGTTGTTTGGCAAGATGGAATGTTCATGAAGCCGCAGCACTTTCAGCAACTCGATCGTTCGCAAAGTAAACTGTCGAGCATGCTGAGCGCAAATGCATCACCTTTGCATTGGGGCATTAAGCGTTTAGAGATTAACTCGCAACTGCTGGCGTTGGGCAAAATTGGTATCACTCGTGCTGAAGGTATTCTTCAAGACAGAACGCCATTTGAGTTGCCGCTGCTGGCCGAACTTCCAGAAGTGAAAGACGTTGATCCTTCGATTGCTGACAAGGTGGTTTACCTTTGTTGTCCGCTACCTTCTGAGCGCTCTGAGCTATTCGGCACTAAGAAAGACGGCGCACGTTACACGATGGAATCTCAAGAGGCGGTTGACGCTTGTTATGATTCGGAAGACATGGCGAACATCGTAGTCGGTAAGCTTAACTTCTGTTTGATGTATGACCATGAAGATAAGAGTGCTTACACATCGATTCCAATTCTAAAGATCTCAGAAGTAAAGCCAGATGGCAGTGTTATCTTGGATGAAAGCTTTATTCCGACTTGCATCGATATTCACGCTTCAACCGTGCTGAACAAGTTCGCCACCGAATTCGCATCCATGCTGAAACACCGTGCAGAATCTATCGTTCAGCGCTTAGGTGTGGTTGATCAGCAAGGTGTGTCTTCAGTTTCTGATTTCATGCTGCTCCAAGCTTTAAACCGATACGAGCCATTATTCTGGCATTTTGCGAGTGCCGAAGGCGTTCATCCTGAATCGTTTTACCGCATTCTTCTTCAGGCAGAAGGTGAGCTTTCGACTTTGTGTTCAGCGTCTCGTCGTCCAGTCGAGTTCACCAAATACAACCATGGCGACCTAACCAGTTGTCTATCGCGTACATTGGATAGTGCGAAGATGACACTAAGTGTGATGTCTGAGCAACGTGCAATCCCACTGACGTTGAGAGACCAAAACTATGGTATTAGAACGGCAGCGATTCCAGACAGCAAGATCATCGATACCACAACCTTTATTCTTGCGGTTAAAGCTGATGTTACTTTGGATGTTCTACATACTCAGTTTGTTAGCCAAACGAAGATCGGTTCTATCGATAACATTCGTGACTTGATTAACCTTCAACTGCCGGGTATCGAGATCAAACCAATGCCAGTCGTACCTCGTGCATTGCCTTACCACGCAGGTTACACCTACTTCGAACTGGATAAGACAGGCGAAGAGTGGGCAGCACTGAAAAACACGGCTGCGATTGCGGTTCACGTAGCGGGTGACTTTGCTAACTTGTCATTGCAACTATGGGCTGTTCGTCTATGAGTTACGCAGAAACCGACGTCACTGTAGTTTTATTCCAACCAGAGCCTGGCAAACCGATGGAGGTGATGCCAGCGCCTGACTTGTCTCGTAATATCGCGGTACAAGACCTAAACATCGAAAACATGGGCATCAACCCTTTGGTCGATCAATTCTCATGGTTGATCGCCAGCTTGTCTTGTATGTCCTCAATTCCTTGGCTTGATGACCCAATGCCGTTCCGTGAACAAGTGGCTCGCGAGATAAGAAAAGGCGAACGTAAGCTCAATGAAATGGAATTGGATCGCGCATCCATTTTGGTCATCCGATACTGTTTGTGTGCTGCGATTGATGAATCGGTTTGCCGACAAGAGTGGGGCGCTAACAGCCATTGGAGCCAGAACAGTTTGTTGTCCGAGTTCCACAATGAAACATCTGGCGGCGATAAGTTCTTCGTTATTCTCGAGCGTTTAAAAGCAGACCCGCGCAAATACCGTCACGTCATCGAATTTTTGTATTTGCTGCTTCAACTTGGCTTTCAGGGAAAGTACGGCCGTGAAGAGCGCGGTAACGAAAAGCTCGCAGAAATCGGTAATACCATTTATCGCTTAGTGCGTGATGAACGACTGGCGGAGCAAGAGAAAGTCTCTCTGGTTAACCTTAAGGCCAAATACCTTAAAAAACCGTTAAAAAGGGTGATCTCACCCAAGCTGATTTTAGGCATCAGTGCGATCACCTTCGCGATCATGTATGCCGCGACCTACATCGTTATAGATTTAAAGTTCCAGCAATTGCTTGAAGTGTATCGATAAACAGAAGATCTCGAAATGAGATCTTCTGCCAGTTTTAAGCTTTATCGTGAATGTCACTAGTGGTTTAGTGAAATTCACTAGTCATTTAGAGAGATTGCAATATGCGATCTCTTTTATTATTCAATCAACAAAGTTCAAATGGATTGGTTATGGGCGTAACAGTTGGTGCAAATGGACTTTCGATAGTTCATAAAGGCTCAGGTGGTGAAGCGAATGCAACGCTCCCAGATGTTTGTTTAACGAAGGTCGGTAAGCCGATCGTTCCTATTCCTTATGGCAACAATGCTAAATCAGCAGATCTTGCTGGTGGCACAACGACTATCTCTATGGATGGTGGCAACAGTGTCGCAATCAAAGGCAGTACATTCTCAAAAAGTACCGGTGATGCGGGCGGCGATAAAAAAGGCGTCGCATCCGGCACGATAGAAGCCGAAGCAAAATTCATCTCAGCCTCACCAACGGTTAAATTTGAAGGCAAGGGCGTATGTCGCCTGTCTGATCAAATGACCATGAACAAAGCCAACACTATGTGTTTGGGCGGCGCACAAAACCCATCGGTTTCTGTTACGGAAGATCAGGAAGGGACGTATACGGTTGACTTGTACCTCTCTTACTCAGACGGTGAACCCGTTCAAGGCGCAACTTACACTCTAACCGATCAATCTGGCGCCGTATTTGAAGGAACATTAGACAACAACGGTAAGGCTTCGGTCGGTGGCGTTGCTCCGGGTGAGTTTGCCATAGAGTACGGTGAGGACAGTCGCGACTTTATGCCGAATGTTCCAACTAAGACCAATCCGAACTTTAATCCTAGTGCTAACGCTCAACTGATCATTGAAGAAACAAAGAAAGGCGAAGTTGGTTTCTGGGAAAATGCTTGGACGCGAATGTCTGGTGCTGCCAGCTGGATTTGGGGTGTGATTCTTGGTGATTTCAACGATGATGCTTCTGTCGAGCAGATCATCGCCAATACGGCGCTGACGATGATTCCTGTTGTAGACCAAGCTGCTGATGTACGCGATTTATCTGCGAACATTATGACTTTGTTGAGTGAAGAAGAGCGTGATAAGCCCGAAAATTGGTTAGCACTTTCACTTACCCTTGTCGGCTGTGTTCCTACGTTTGGTAGTGCGGTTAAAGGCACATGTAAAGTTGCGCTAAAAGGCGGTAAAGGAACATCAAAAGATACTTTGCTGGCCGTTTTAAGAGGCATGGGTAAAGGCGATCCAGAAAAATTCTTGCGCACGTTAGATTGGGTGGATTACGCCAAGCAAACCAGCCAGATTGTTAGCGATGTTCTAAAACCTTGTATTGAAGTGGCAACTGAGCTGGCTTCATACGCAAACAGAATGGGCGCAGATGAGCTCGGCGCGTATTTCTTGAAGTTAGCGGATGAGGTAAAAATCATCGATAAGATGGTGCCGGACAAGCTTAAAGAGGCGATGGGCGAGTTTGATAAGCTTTTTGCTCGCATCTTAGGTAAGGGCGAGAAAACTTACCCAGCAAAAGTAAAACATAATACCGGTGAGTCTGCTCAGTCAGGAAGGAAAAATGACAAAACTCAAGAAAAGCGTCAAGAAGGGGTGCAACGGTGTCAGTGTTGTAAGAGGCTCATAACCAAAAATATGAAACACTGTGTTGTTAGCAAGAATAAAGGTGCTAAACGGAAATGAATAAACAAGTTAATGATTCAGCTCAGAAGCAAAAGCACATATTAAAAACTAGAACTGGGTGTCATCTTTCTTCACATCACTTAATAAGTTATCAGTTATTCTATAGATTAACGACAGAAAGAATCAATCAAATGGAAGCTCATAGTTACAGTTGGAATAGCGGTTCTAATATTGTGCTACTTCCTCACGACGGAGGAAGTAGCATTAGTAAAGACGTTGCTTGTTTCTACTATCTTCCTTTTCACACTAGTGCCCATCAAGGTAAAGATATCGCTAACCATTGGGAAAAATCTGGAACAAACAAGGCAGTCAATAACCCCTTTGCACCAAACAGTCAACAATCTAAAGGTAAAGTTACAGAGATGTACATGAGGGATAAGAAGGCGCTTGACTCTCGTTCCTTCAAAGGTTATCACAAAAGTATTCTTAGTGATTTCAAGACAGTACTCAAAAAGCTAAAATGTAATCTGACAAATGTTGTTTATCAGGGACATTTGAATACCTTGTCGAAGGAAATTTGTTTAGATGTAAGTGAGTTTAATCTTCTTTTAAGTAATACAGGTTATTCTTTTAAAGAAAATCAATATGGCTGTGGAAGCATTGAGTGTGAAGGGCGTCTACACTCCAATGTTTCTACCGATTGGCCAGACTTATCGGATGTAAAGAATGAAATATTTATTGGTTCACGATTAAGATTGTTAAAGGAACTTTAATGGAATTAGCGTATATAAACGAAAATACTGATGAAAGTGATGCGATGTTTATGTGCTCGGATAAAAGAGAGTATTTATATGAGGATTTGGAGTTCATTCCTATAAGCGCATTGAATCCGATTATTTGGGAAGATGAAGATAGTTATTCAGAAGCTGTTTTTGATATAACAAACTCAGGAGACTTAAGTGTCACTAGAGCAATTGCAAATGTTTTTATGAGTTTCGATCCGTATGGAATCGCTGTTTTGCCGAACAGATTAGAGTGTATGGATGGGCTATCGACTCAAGAACGATATATCATAGCTATAAATAATGAGTTAGATGTGTTGGATGAGGAAAAATCTGTTGTTGAATCTATCGTTGAGCATTATGACCCAGAAGAGCATGGTCATGAGGTACCACTTGACGAACGAGAGTCTTTTCATTCTATTATTGTCCATAAACTGTATATTGATGAAAAAAAACTCAAATCTTATCCAATGTGTCGGAGACACATTTTTAGGGTTGTAGGCACAAACAGCGTATTCTTTTCTTCAGAAATATACGAGGAGTTATACAATATAGCTCTCGAAGGTTTGGCCTGTGGGCTAACTGCTTTTAAGTTTGATATTAATGAAGAGGCTCCAAGGAGGTAAGTTAAATGATAAGTGAATACTCAATACTCACACGGAAAGGCATTAATAACTTCCCATTCCAGCAAAGCCCCAAGCCAATTGTGCCAGTAGAGCCCGATTTGCTTTTGGAAATGACTTTTTCTCCAAAGCTATTTATCATCAGTGATATTGCATCAGAAGTAGAGAAACTGGTTGTACACGGAGTAGAGTGGTTAGACGCTCGCGTGGATTGTTCTCCAAGCCAACCAACAGATGATCAAATTAAAGTTTACGAAGATTATCGAATGCCTTATATCCATCAAACTTATAAATTGACGGACAAAGAAAAACAATACGGCAAGTTGAACTGGTTAGACATCGAATCAACAGAGTTTGACTTCTCTAAATTAGAAAATATTCCTTTAGAAGAGCGATTAATATTTAAACTAGAAGAAGATTTTGGCTTCGTTTTCATTCACCAAAGTGTGATTGACCTTCTTAAAAAAGACGTCAAGGACGTTTGGGTAAGGGATGTATAATGATAAGCGCTGAAAGGCGCTTTTCTTTTCTAGAAGGTCATGTACACGCATGACAAAAATAATAACTAACACTACAGTGGTTAGGAATAATGAATAAAACAATTAAATTAACTTTGCTGCTTGCAGCAGCGACATCGGTTGTTGGCTGTCAAACTATGCCGAGTCAAGCATTGCCTTCTACGGCAACTCAAGAAACTATTGAACATGCGAAAGCTGAACTCGATGGACAACGTTTCTTCAAGCTTAATGAATATGACCAAGCGATTGAGGTTTCTGACGACGGGGTCATTGTGTTCAAGTCTTACTTACCTCGTAGCGGCGGTTACGAATGGGTGCCTGTCGTAATTCAGGACAGCAGTTTTCATGTGTCATGTGACTATTTCCGCGAGTTTGTAGATGCAGGAATGGTAGTGCAGGCACAGTTTGTCGGTAAGGGTGGGCGTATTGAATACTATGATAAACAACGTTGTGAAGAGCACGGCGAACCTGTTTGGAATTAAAACGTTTCTATTAAAGCGCCTGTCGGCGCTTTTTTACTCTCTATACCCAACACCCACTATCTGATACATCAATTAATCGTCTCGACAAAAATAACTTAGCGTAATTGGTGTTGGTTTAAAATGAACCGAAAAAACGTAAATGGTATACTGTATTCATATAGATACACTGTGATTTAACGTTTGAGCCTCTTCCCTAAGTTCCATATTTAGTGTTCAAACGTTGAGAAATACCCTATGCGTTTGTCGTTAAACCTCGTGATTGCATCCACGTTTGGAGCGGTAGCTCCTGCCTCTGCTAACTATGACCTTGATTCTCTACTTGAAATGCCACTGTGCTCTTTGGCGGAAACCAAGGTTGTCTCCGCTACACGAACCTCGCAATCCCTTGCTGATACACCCGCCTCTGTTTATGTCATTACCGCGAAAGAGATTAGACGCTCTGGTGCGCGCTCGGTTGCTGATGCGCTATCTTTGGCACCCGGTCTTCATGTCGCAAAATACTCCAACTACGATTGGGGAGTGACGGTGCGTGGTAATAACGAAACCTTGAACAATAAAATGTTGGTCATGGTCGATGGCCGTAGCGTTTTTAACCCAATGTCTTCAGGTGTCGATTGGGATTTGATCCCTGTCAGCATGGAGAATATCTCTCAGATCGAAATCGTACTTGGCCCGGTCGGCACGGTATGGGGTGGCAATGCCGTAACAGGTATTATTAATGTCATCACAAAAGAAGCGGATGGTGCAGCAAAAGGGAAGGTGTCTGCTAGCTTCGGAAACTACAACTACAGTGAATATCAGCTCCATCATGCTGGCTCTGTTGGTGAATACGCAAACTACAGTCTTTACGGTGAGTTTGTTGATCATATGCCGTGGACAAGTGATGAAGCGCGTGTGCAGCCATTCCAGCATTTCAATGTGTATACCGAGCGCTTTGGTGGTCGTTTGGATTATCAGAAGCATGAACATACATTGAGTGTACAAGCGGGTGGTATTCGTTCTCGTGAAGATTACAACTGGGGTAATTTCCAACCGCACTTTATCATGCCAGGTGCAGAACCAATGCGCACTCACGAAGCGGAAATGACGATGCAAGAGTACTTCGTTGGTGGCCATCATGTATTTGACCGCAGCAATGGCGACAGCTGGGAAAACGAGCTGTGGTTGACTTACAGTTCTAACGACAGTACCCACGCGAATGCGCAGTTTCTTAGAACCGATTTAGATTCTCACTATACTTTTTCGGACTTATGGGGAACAGAGCTCACCGTCGGTGGCAATATCCGATTGATTGATGAAAAGTTTGGTACGTTCTCCACATATGAATTGGTGACGATGCCTTACCTGCGCGTAGCAGAAGATCCAGACTTCCTAAACCAGTCTTACGGTTTGTACATGAACTGGAACATTCCTGTTATGGACAAAACCAAACTAACGCTGGGCAATCGCTGGCAGTACAACAACCTGACTCATGATATCGATCCACAGCCACAAGTTCGCTTGAGTTATGAACTCGCAAACAACCAAAGAATTTGGGCTGGGTGGGGTAAAGCGATTGTGACGCCTTCACGTATTGAGCTAAGCACCTACATGCGTGAAAACCAGTACATGCAGAACGTTATGTTTAGCGATAACAATTACTACGATTACTACTACAGCACGATACTCAAAGGGAATGAGGATCTCGATGTCGAATCGGTTTCTACCTATGAACTTGGGTATCGTTTTTGGGATGAGAACAGGCTGCAATTCAGCATCGGGGGCTTTTATACCCGACACGAGAACATTCGCGTATATAAAACAGAATCAGCGTCGCAAATCATCATTGGTGAAGGCTCATCGCCTGGTACGGTTGGCACGGTGGTAGAGCAGTACACCTCTCAGTTGGTGGATCCAATTTGGAGTGAGAGTTTTGGTGGCGAAATTGCTGTGAAATGGCAACCCCGCGATGCTCTCCAAATTAATGCCAACTACAGCTATAAGCGAATTGTTGGTCACTGCGAAGGTGCCATCTGCTCAAGCAATGATGCTGTGAAACGAATGATTGAAAATGAGCCAAACCATTTCGTGAATGCCCAAGTAATGTGGGACATCACGCCTCAATGGTGGGTAAGTGTCAGTGGGCAATATGTTTCTGAATCGGAACTGCATGAAGATTATGAATCGGCATTGCATCCTGTTTCTGTTGCAAATAAAGACTACAACTGGCCTGAAGTAGTGTCTTTTGATGCCTCTTTGAGTTGGCAATACAACGACTGCATGCCTGAGATTACAGCCTCAGTAGAGAATCTAGGGGCGAATCAAAGCAAAGAGTTTCCCAATAATTACAACTCTTTTGCCAATGGGACTCAGTACTGGCTGACCTTAGATTGGAATTACGCCGGATGGTAAAGCGTTTTGAGAAAACATCCGCCTTAAAGTATGGGCTCGCTCTTTGGGCCTTACTGAGTGCGACGTTGGCTTTTGCTCAGTATGACGATGCGGATTTAAAAGCGGTGTACTTGTACCGCTTTGCATTGTTAGCCGATTGGATGAACACTGGTGAACCTATCGCACCAATTGAATATTGTGTCTCTGAAAGTGACACTGTTGCGGAACATTTGAAGCGTATTGTGGCTCGCAAGCCACAGTTATCTCGTTATTTTAATCTTTCCAGTGACGTGACGCCGAGTGCTTGTCACATTCTTTACGTACCCAATGCGACGCAAACTCAAATAGAAGCGCTAAAAGAGGCGTTCCCTCATTCTTTACTGATTGGTAATGGGGAAGAGTTTGTTTTTATGGGCGGTATGGTGGCCTTTGTGAAGGTGAACAACCGTATTCGCCCTATGGTTTCGCGTGGCCATGTTGCACCTACCGGTGTTCAACTTAGAGCGCAATTACTCAGTATTTCGATCCTAGCGGAAGACGAGGGGGAGCCATGATTCGTTCTCGTCTTGCTCGCTTGCCTTTGCGTCATAAGATGATGCTGCCGACTTGGTTAATGATCACGCTGATTGTTATTGGCTTGGGGACTTTAGCTATTCAATATTTGGTGTTGGCGCAAGAAGCAGCACTTGATCGAAGAACCAATATTCTTGGACAAGGCGTTGCCAATACGCTTCAAGCGGCATTGATGTTTGATGATGCATACGCAGCAAAAGAACAATTGGTTAATTTGAGCTTTGACCCTGATGTTATTTCTGCCCTTGTTATCAATCAAAACGACCAAACCATCGCTTCGATTGAGGACTTGCCTGTTGGTTGTGAATGGCAGAAACGAACATTGGAGTGTACTCACCTAAGTGTTGTGATGCGTCATTATGATGTTGTGTTAGGTGATGAAAAGCTGGGTGCATTAGAAGTTTGGGTGTCACTGGAGAACCTACTCATCAATGAACGAAAGATGTGGCTCTCATTAGCCGTGATCGTTTTGTTACTTTCCATGTGTGCGTGGGCATTAGCTAAATTGCTGCATTCATTGATCTCATTACCTTTATTGTCACTGCATCGTTCGGTTGAACACATGAGTCGGGTTGGCGTGATTCGAAAAACACTCCCGGTTTATCACCAAGATGAAGTTGGTAAGCTGACGGCATGCTTTAATGAGATGACCATGAGCTTGGCTGAGCGTGAGTCTCAAGTAGCACAGGTTTTGAAGCGAGTAGAGGACAAAAACCGCTATATTCACAGCGCATTAGATGCGATGCAGCGTTGCGTGCTCGTTGTTTCTTCTTGCCATAAAGTCACGTACTTCAACCCGATCGCCTCGAAAGAAATGAAAGGGGTCGACGTCAATTCGGATGTTCGTACGTTGCTCACGAGTTGGTTTGAGCCTGTATCTAAAATCGAACGAATCATGTTTGCCATCGACACACACACCACGGTGAAGGGAATAGAGGTTCGTAGTTTAGATAAAACCAAGCGCTATTTGATTTCTTGTAATCCGATGGATACAGAAAAAAGCAGCTTGATCCAGTTACAGGACATCACAGAGCAAACCTTGTCTGAGCAGCGCCGTAAGTTACTTGATTTGATGTTTGACCAAAACCAAGATGCCATTTTAGTGTTAAACCGAGCACTGAGTATCCAAACCCAAAACCATGCGGCGACACAATGGTTTGGTGAGGTAGGGGCGTTAAGGACGTTAGAGCTTTTATCACCGTTTGAAGTCACTAAGGCAATTAAGCTTCGATTGCTCAAAACAGGACACTACAAGACGCATGTTGAGCTGAAAAACCAACAAGGACGAGTTATGCCTTGTGAGTTGAAAGTGCGAGTGTTGAAGAGTGAAACTGGCAGAGCGGAAGCGTTCGTGGTTTCATTTACGGATTTAACAATAGATATCGAGCTCAAGCGTCTGAATTATCAAGCGAATCACGACCCATTAACGGGTTTGGCTAACCGCTCAAAAGCGATGCGTCGTTTACAAGAGAAGCACGATTTGGGGACATCACAACATATTCTGTTTGTTGATTTGGATGGCTTTAAAGCCGTAAACGACCAATATGGGCACGCGATTGGTGACCAACTATTGAAAGTTGTCGCACAACGTTTGATGAGTTGTGTGGCAAGGCGAGACTTGGTGTCACGTTTGGCGGGTGATGAGTTTTTGATTGCGGTTCGTGAAGCGACAAGCTGTGAGCCGATTGCTCAAAGGATCATCGAGAGTCTATCCAAACCGTTTCTCTTTGGTGATATAACGTGTGGCATCTCTGCAAGCATCGGCGTGAGTTATTGGCCACGCGATGAAAATTCTTCCCTTGAAGAAAAAATCAACGAGGCGGACATGGCGATGTATTTCGCCAAAAAAGAAGGAAAGAACCAGTTTCGTTCAGGTTTAGAAACGGTTTACTAAGCGCGTTAAACGAAGGGCCATTTCTACAGAAGTGGCCTTTTTTGTTCGCATTACACGCCACGAACCACTAAATATTCCATATAACCCTGTTTAAAGGTTGTGCAATCTTTTTCCACTTTATGATGAGATGCTCTACGCAAAAGTGTTGTAGTCTAATGTGGATAATTGTGTCGGATTGTACTTACAATTCACAATAAAGCCATTTAAAAACAATAGTATATAAATACCTTCAAAATTGCCGAAGTTTGACATTTAAGCTGCACAATTTAGGCTGACCTTCCAAGTCGTGGAAGTCATTATGTTCAGCATTCTAAGAAAAAACATTCTCATTTTTGCCGCATTCACCGGAATTGCGAGCTCAACTTATTGCCTAGCAGAGGAAGAGTCTTCTGACACTGTTGTTGTAGGTGTGATTGCTCAAAAGTCTGACGACCCGAACGTGGGTAGCGAGGTCGGCACCTTCTACGGTATTAACCTCGAGTATCTGACTAACATTGCAAAGGTATTAAATCTTAAGCTTGAATTGCGCACTTACTCGGTCATTCCAGAAATTCTCAATGACATTGAAACTAACAAGATTGATGGGGCGGTAGGCTTTAGCAAAACGCCAGACCGAGAAGCTCGTTTTATTTTTTCCGATCCTTTTTTCTCTAGCACCATAGCCGTGTTGTATCGCGAAAGCAGTTATTTTAAACGAGATCCCCGTGAACTCAACTGGGTATGTGTTGTTGGAACTGTCTATTGCCAATATCTGGAAGATATGGGGGTCACAAGCGTTCGCCAAATGGAAAGTCGAGTTAACGCTTTTGAAGAGGTGAGGAGTGGGCGAGCTAACGCATTAATTTCGACTTATGTGGCTATCAACCAGTATTTAGATCAGAACGATATTGTTAATGGATCCGTGGACATTCCAAGTTGGTTGAATGAAGAAGAAGTCAGTTTCATCACTTCTAAGTCGAACCAAGAGCTTGTTGACAGAATTAACCGCATCTTAAGTTGGGAGCGTAATGGCAAGAACATTCGTTCTGTGGCATCAAAGAATCCATATCATGTGAACGACAAATTGCTGGTCGCATATCGCCGTGACCTCGGTGGTAACCAGACGATTACATACAGCAGCAGTGAAGCCGCTTTCCCTTTCCTCTATCGAAACACCCATACTGGTCGTTTAGATGGTTTCTTACCGGATTTTATTGACTTAATCCAATCTAGAACGGGCTTGAGGTTTGAATATGTTAAACCTAGCGGCAGCTTAAACAGTGGGTTGACGGCATTCAACGCGGATATCGTGCCTGTTGCCTATGTGGATTATGCTCCATCTTCAGACTGGCTTATTACCAAGCCGTTTATGCACAACAACTTTGTCGCGATTGAAGCGCTTGATCCGGAAAACCATCCACACCATCAAGCGAAATCAGGCATTCTCATGAGCCTGAAAAGACAAGGCTTGGTTAATCTCGACTCATGGAAAGAAGAACGTTTTACTCGCTATGACGATCTAAAGCAGCTATTGAGTGACCTAAAAGCAGGTGAGATTGAAGTTGCCTATGTGCCTGATGACATCGTACATAGCATGATTGCCCAAGATAATATCGATGGGCTGCTTATCAGTGAAAAGGACGTGCTCACACTCTCCATTGCGTTTGCTGTGACGGAGCATAATACCAAGTTAAAGAAAATCCTCGATAGCATTATAGATACTATTGATGCCAAAGAGATCGACAAGATCAACCGAACTTATCGCAACTTCAATCTTGTTTATGGTTATGACGAAGAAGACGTCTTTACCATCGTCCTCTTTGCAGCGGCAATGTTTGTGGTATTGCTAGCGATTGTTTATTTCGTATTGGCGCATCTCAAACTGAAAGTCAATCTTGCGGAATTAAACGCCACCAACGAAGAAAAAGAAAAGCAATGGCTCATGGACATCATCCAAGAGATTAATAGCATTGTCTTTATTCATGGTGAAGATAACCAGATTCAAATGAGCAACTGCTCTCTCTACCGCAATAAGCGTTGTAAAGGCTGTACGATAGAGAATCGAAATAGTGCGAAGCCGCTGGTGAACAACGTTGTTGAACTGAGACAGGTTATCGCAGGGAAGCGCATCTCAGATACAACTGCGGCCAAAAACTGCAAACTCGGCATCCAACATGTCTATCGTGAGCGTAAATCGATATTTTCGCCAAGTAGCAAAAAGCAATTTGTTTTAACGGTTCTCCAAGATATTACCGAGCAGCAAGAGCGTGAACTTGCTCTGATCGTTGCTCAAGAGAGAGCGCAGACTGCCGTTCGAGCGCGTGAAAACTTCTTGGCGACGATGAGTCATGAATTAAGAACGCCGTTATCGGCCGCGCATGGGTTGCTGGATTTACTCACACGACAGGAGGACAACGATTCGAGTAAAGAGTTAATTACTCAGGCCATGCGATCCTTGAACCACCTAAATTTGCTGGTGGATGAAGTGTTGGATTATTCCAAACTCGAGGCGGGGCAGTTAAAGGTCACTCCGGTAAAAACAGATGTGGTGACAACACTGTGTGATGTCGTTCGTAGCTTTGAACCTAAAGCGGTAAGCAAAGGTTTAGACTATCGAGTGACCTTCAAGCCATTTGCGAATCCATGGTTAAAAGTCGATGCCGTGCGCTTGGTACAAATTACGACAAATCTACTTTCAAATGCCGTTAAGTTTACAAGTGATGGTGAAATCAATGTCAGTGTGGCAATGAATGAAGGCCAACTGATCCTGAAAATTGCCGATACAGGCATTGGAATGACGGACTCTCAACTCGAAGGTATTTTGCAGCCCTTTGTTCAAGCCGATGACTCTATCACGCGAAAATATGGCGGTACAGGCTTGGGTCTGAGCATTGTTGACCGTCTCGTTGAGTGCATGGGCGGAGAATTATGCATTGACTCCCAGTTTGGATTAGGCACCACAGTCGTAGTGAAGCTTCCTATTATTCTTTGTGAGTCAAATCCGCGACCTGCGATTTCTTACTCGTTCTCACCTACATTGCCAGCAAATGTGCGCGATTGGTGTTTAACATGGGGTATGGGCTCTACAGATGTAAACCCCAACCTTACCGGTAAGTTTTCTTCCCAAGGAAAATACAAGGGCCTCAACTTAATTTGTGCTCGGGACAGTCACTGTGAGTTAAGTCCTGCCGAAGCAAAGTACCCAGACACCTTACTAGCACTGTTAAGTCAAGATTGCTCGCTGAGAGCAGAGACATCTCCAACACTTCAAAATGTAAGCTGGAAGCATGGCACGGTTTTGGTGGCGGAAGACAACCCAATTAACCAAAGTGTGATTACGATGCAATTGCGAGAGTTAGGTATTGAACCCGTCATTGTGAGTAATGGTTTAGAAGCTTGGCAATACGTGAATCGTGATGATCAAGTGACACTGGTTCTGACTGACTTTCATATGCCGGAAATGGATGGGTTTCAGCTGGTTAAGAAGTTGAAAGCAAATTCAGATCTCGCTTCAATCCCCGTGATTGGTGTGACGGCGGAAGACTCACGCTTAGCAAATGAACACGCCAAGAACATCGGTATTGATGACATCTTATACAAGCCTTATGACCTCGAAAAGCTCCGGTCGAAACTTCTGCCGCATCTTGGTCAAGAGAAAGAGGCAAAGTGGCCTGAATGGATCGAGAAGTTTAAAAAGAAAGACGCCCATGAGATAGCCGGTGTGTTTAAGAGCTCAATGGAGAAAGATGTTTCGAATTTGAAGATCGCAGAAACCAAACAAGAGAAGAAACGCATAATCCATGGGATAAAGGGCGCACTGGGGGCTATTGGCGTTTCGATTTTAGTCGAGCTGTGTGTTGACGCAGAAAAGGCGAGTGATGCGGATTTTGAATCTCACGTGGCGACGCTTATCAACCGAATCGAACATGAAATCAACTTAGCAGAAGATTGGATAAATGCTCATGAATAAATCACTGAATGCGATGGTGATTGATGACCATCCACTACAGATAACACTGCTCAAGCAAATGCTGCTTCGTCACGAGGTCAGTGTGTCAACTTTTGAGGACGTTGATGCCGCGATTAGACAGGCAAAAGAGTCTGATGTCGACATTATATTTTGTGATCTACAAATGCCTGACAAAGATGGGATCGACATGATGGAGATGCTCAATCAGATTGGCTACCAAGGCAAAGTTGTACTTGTTAGTGCAATGGAATTGACCATTGTTACTGCGGTTCGAGCGATGTGTGAAACGTTTAGTTTTGAAGTTCTCGGAAAGCTGCTTAAACCCTATGAGGAAAGTCAAGTCGTCGAGATGCTCAGAAGAGTAGGGGCAGAGCCAGCCAAAACTAGAAGGTTTCATCAACATATCTACCTGCAAGATCAAGAGTTTTTGTTTGCATTAGCAGAAGGTCGGGTAAAAAACTATTACCAACCCTTAGCTGACGCCAATACTGGTGAAGTCATTGGGTATGAAGCATTAGCGCGTTGGTCTCACCCAATATATGGAGTTCTCGGACCACACCGCTTCCTTTCAATCGTGGAGCGTTGTCATTTATCTGCAGAGTTATTTGAAGCAGTGTTTAGCAATGCGTTATATGACATGAAAAACCGTGGGTTCAAACATCATATCTCACTAAACGTCGATCATGAGAACCTCGAAGACCCTGAGTTTGCTAACCAATTCATAGAGCGGTGTGATGAGAACGGAATTTGTCCCGACCACTTTACGATTGAAATCACCGAACGGGATACATTTCAAAGCAGTCCCGCGTTGTATAAGAACCTACTCAAATTTCGGATGAACGGTGTGACGATCAGTATTGATGATTTTGGTACTGGGTCGTCGTCGTTAGAAAAGTTGGCTCAACTGCCTTTCAACGAACTGAAAATCGATCGCTCATTCGTACAAGGGTTAGTACATGACCCTAAAAAGAAAAATATCGTGTTAGCAATTTGTGCGCTAGCAAAAAGCCTAAACATCAGTGTCGTCGCAGAGGGGGTGGAAGACGAGAAGACACTTGACGCCATGCGCCATTACACAGTCGATGTGTGCCAAGGCTACTTCATCGACAAACCAATGCCTTTAGAAGCAATAACAATACTGAAATAAAAGAATGATGAATAAATTGAACTGTTTGATCTTTGATGATCACCCACTTGTCTGCGTTGCAATCAAATCATTGGTCGAGAGCTTAGGCATCGCCAACGAAGTAATGACAGCAACGAGTTCGAAAGACGCACTTAAGAGCCTAAAAGAGGGGAACATAGGGCTACTCATTTTGGATGTAAACCTCGCGGATTGCGATGGTTACGATTTTTACAAACGCATTAAATCTCATGGTTTTAATGGGAAAGTCATTTTCTTTTCTGCTGAGACCAGCCATATGTACAGTCAGATGGCATTTCGCTCAGGAGCGGATGGCTATGTGTGTAAATCAGAAAACCATGAAATTCTAAAAGACGCGATCGAAGCAGTGGCGAAAGGGTACTCGTTCTTCAAGTTTAAACAAACTGTGGAAGAAAGCCGAAATGTACCATCGTTATCAAGCCGAGAAAGTGCGGTGATGAAATTGCTACTTCAAGGTAAAAGCAATCGAGATATTGCGGATGTCTTATCTATTAGCGATAAAACCGTTAGCACCTATAAGAGGAGGGTTCTCGACAAGCTCAATGTTAATAATATTATTGAGCTAGCCAAGGTAATAGAAACATAATTTCGTCGAGGTCTTGGATGAACCTAAAAAACTTATACCAGTCAATCTTTGTTGCTTTGTTACTGTTTATTACTACCATTACACTTGTTGGTGGGCTAGTGATTTCTTACGAAGTTAAGCAGTTTGGTTTGTATACCAAGATGGCGTCTGAGATGAAGCAGAAAGTCATTATGTTAGGTCTTCTTACCGAAGAAAAACTTGCTGCTTATGCGGGAAAAAGTGTACAAGACGTAACCGATGGCACTGAATACAATTTCCCTGACGCGATTATTCCATTAGGGGATAGCAGCGAACTAGACTTTGTCGAGGCAATTGCGCGCAAAACGATACATCAGACAGAGCGTTTTACTTCGAGTGTTTACGATCAAAAGGAGGCTGTGCTCTATTTCCGATCATATACGAGTAACAAATTCATTTTTGAGCGCTCGATGCAAGGTCTAGCCAACATAAAAGACACGTTCAATGCAGAGTGGTGTAAAGAGAACGATGCATGTGCGAAGTTTGCTTGGCATGACCAGCTTACGGACAGAATTTTAATCTCTAACCCTTTTAAAACGCCGTATTCAGATACGGTGGCGTTAAGCATTGTTAGCCCGGTCTATCAGGATGGAAAGCTGGTTGGAGAGTTTGGGGAATTAGTACACCTAAACTCTCTTTATCAAGAAGGAAAGGCTGTTGATGTAGCGGTTAACAATGGCCAAAAACATATTTTATTATTTTTTCCTGGTTATCCGTGGCAGGAGCTTGCCTATAGCCAAACCTATGTGGCTGATAATAACAACCTGATGGTATACAACTACCCACTGAGCAAGGTCGTTATTGATTATGGTTTTTTATATCTCGTCTATCTTGTGGCCGCTTATGCTTATTTTTCTAAAGTTCATGAGACAAAACAGAAGGGGATAGAGCTCGCCAGTGCGATTTCTAACGCTACAAAAGATGAGTTGACGGGGTTATCAAACCGAAAAGTATTTCGAGAAGAAGTACTCAAGCGGAGGCTAAGGTCTGCTCCCTACTCGGTTATTGCTATTGACGGTGATAGATTAAAACGTATCAATGATAAATATGGACATCATGTGGGTGACGAAGTGTTAGTTATTGTCGCAAATGCAATGCGCAAGGTGTTTCGTTCGAGTGACTATTTAGTGAGGACTGGTGGTGATGAATTTATAGCAATACTGCCAGATTGCAACTTTGGTAATGCTAACGCTTTAGCCAAGAAACTACAGAATCTAGTACAAGATAACCCACTAAAAAAAATGGGTGTTGAAGCGAGTGTCAGCACAGGAATCGCTATTGCTGAAGAAAATGAGTCACTGCAAGATGTCATTATGCGTGCGGATGAAGAACTGTACGAAACCAAGCGTCAACGCGTCTAAACTGAGACAATGTCTTAAACCTGAAACTGCGAGTAAATGACTATATTGTCACTAATTGGCGGTGTAAGAGTCTGATAAACTTGACCAAAACGTGACTTTGGTCTTCTATAGTTAAGCAGCCTATGAAAAGGCTGCTTTCTTTGTATTTGGCCGAAAGTAATTATAAAAATATAACTTAGTCTTTGATTCTATTTGGTAACCACGCTGTGAATAAAGATCTCGACCTAAATCTCCTCAAAATTCTTGTGTTGCTGGAGCGTCATCGTCAACTTAAACCTGTCGCGAAAGCGTTGGGTAAAAGCGAAGCGTCTATAAGTAAGTATCTCACCCGTTTACGAACGCAATTAGAGGATGAACTGTTTATCCGACACGCTCATCACTTTGAGCCTACGCATTATCTAAAGAGGAAGCTGCCCGAAATTACGAATGCACTTGATCAGCTAGAAACCTGCTTGATTAGACGTGAGTTTGATCCTCTGTCTTATGACAGGAGCATCACCATCTGTTTGCCACAATCCGCGCAGCAATCCTTTGGCCACCTGCTGTTGGATGATCTGATGGAGTTGTTTCCTAATGCCCACGTCAATGTTGCAAGCAGTACGGATAGCACGATCGATGAAATCCTTGAAGATAAAGTCGACATGCAATTGCATTACTTTAATGAGGAATACCCAAAATCCATTCATCAGCAATTTATTGGTTACGCTCCTGCCGTCATCGTCGTGCCTGCCGATTTAGGTATTACTGAAGTAGAAAAAGCGTGTGAGCTTAAATTTATTCTACTTGAGTTGGCAGGCTGGAAGGACAGGGAACAAGTCACTAAACGAGCCCTTGAGCAGAGCGGTCTTAACATTGATCGAGTCGCTACTATCGGAAATATAACCAGCTTACTCAAGGTTATTAGAATGAGAGGGGCTGCGACGATTTTACTTGAGTATCAAAAACCAATTGATGGCTATAATTTTATTCCTGTACCTGAAACTTTCTATCCGCAGGGGCGCCCAAAAGTGGTGGTACAAATGAAGCAAACGCATCGCTACAACTCGATGCACCAGCTATTAACTGATGCTATCGCGAAATATGTGATTACTTAGTCGTGTTATTTCGAAGAGCGGCTAACAGCAAAGGCTTCCGCATTCTTCTTGAGGAAGTGTGTTCAGTAATTCGACCACTGACTCAGCATGATATTTCTTCAAGATACGAGTTTTGTAAGTACTGATGGTTTTAGCGCTCAATGACAGTTGCTCTGAGATCTTCTTATTCGAGTAACCTTGAGCGAGATAGTGAAATACCATCGCTTCACGATTCGATAAAGTGACGCTACCCGATGATTGGTTATGCGTCGCTTTAAACATAGAATACCCACGCGTCACGCTAACAATAGCATCCAAAATGGTTGCTTTCGCTTCGTTTTTATTCAAAAAGCCATGTGCACCCATTTCAAATGCCGCTTTAGACAAGCTCGAATAATCGCGAGAAGAAATAAACAAAATCTTACCTTGGTAACCCGTCGCTAATATATTTTTCGCTAGACGCATACCGTCTCGGTCACCCAGTACGACATCTAAAATAACCAAATCGACAGGTTGGTTACGAACGATATCCATCACTTCAGCGCTGTCTGTTGACTCTACGATGTTAACAGATTGGAAAGCGGTTTGAACAAGAGAAGCAAGCGCTTCACTATATAGCGGCTGGTCGTCGATAATAAGAACGTTATTCATATTTGTGCCTCACCTTATGTTTCAATTTACTTGCCGCTTCCTTTCAGCACTCTTTAATGGAGTCGGATTGTAGGAAAAATCTGTGGGTAATGGGTGAAAATGACAATTTCACTTTTTGAAATAGAGTGTCTTATTATTGAGAAAATGTTTCGTTAAAAATAATACAATCAATTAGATACGACGAGATAAAATCGATGCTTCTGATTCAGACAGTAATCAGGCGGGGGAAGAGTAGGTAAGCATGTTTATTTATCTTTTTATCCCAGTGTCACTTATTGGCGTAGCAACAACAAACAGTCTGACGTGGATTTAAGTTTGGCGTTGTATTTGCACTTGCAGCTTATCGATGAATCAGTAAAGATCACTTTTTTCCATATTTAGAGTTTGTTATGAGCCAATCTTCTTTCGAATCTATTGTCCATTTACGTCGTTCAGTTAGAAAATACGATGCGGATGCTGAATTTAACCACGACGATGTAGCAACGGCCCTAGAGTTGACGACTTTAAGCCCCAATAGCAGCAACATGCAGATGTGGGAATTTCATCGAGTTATCTCGGATGAGAAAAAAGCAAAGCTAGCAGAATACTGTATGGGACAAAATGCAGCCAAAACCGCGAATGAACTGGTGGTTTTTGTCGCAACGACCCACAACTGGGAAGAGCGCGCCAAGCGCAACGCAGAGACTGTGCGTCAAGCTTTTAAAGGCCGTGACGACGTTGCGGCCAAGCGCGCTCTAAAGTATTACGAAAAACTCATCCCAATGGTTTACAACAACGACATGTTTGGTGTCCGCGGTTTGCTGAGGAAGGCATATAGTTGGTGGTTAGGTAGAAACAAACCCATGGTGCGAGAAGTGAGTAAATCGGACGTACGTGTTTGTTTGCACAAGAGCGTTTCACTTGCTGCGATGACCTTTATGTACGCAATGCGCGAGAAAGGTTATGACACATGCCCGATGGAGGGCTTTGATTCAAAACGCGTAAAACAGCTACTCGGTTTAAGAGGCAGCGACCAGATCACAATGGTTGTTAGCTGTGGTGTTAGAACCGATGAGGGCGTATACGGAGAACGTCATCGTGTCGCGAATGAGTCAGTGATTAAAACGCACTAATTTATCGCTAAACTTTTTGTTCGAGCTGCCGCTAATAACTAGAACGCCTTTCCATATTGAACGTATGGCTGTGTTTTGTTCAAAAATGAGACGAAATTTCAGCATTTGATATAGAAGTGTGCAGTCAGCATCCTTTTGATTATTTACAAATTCTGTCTCAAAGACTACAAAAGGACTCTTGGAAATTTACGCCTGTGAAGTGATTCTCTGTGGCATTGCATCAAGCCACTTCTTGATGCGTATTTTGGATAATTGGGTTTATGAGTAACGTAACCAGTACTATTCTGACTGAAAGTGGTACCAATGAGCTTGAAATCATTGAGTTCCATTTAGAAAAACAATTGCCAGATGGCAGCACAAAAACATGTTATTACGGTATTAACGTCGCTAAAGTACGAGAAGTGATTCGCGTACCAGAGACTACTGATTATCCGAATGCACAACCTCATATGATCGGCGTATTCTCGTCGCGCGAAGTATTAACACCTCTGGTTGACCTTGCTGGTTGGTTAGGTGTTCCTACTCGCCGTGATCTTGAGCGTAAGTTCGTTATCGTTACCGATTTTAACAAGATGACAAATGGCTTCTTGATTGACAGTATTTCGCGTATCCACCGTATTTCTTGGAACGATGTGGAATCTCCAAGCCAATTCTTAGAGGCGGGTGAGCAAGATTGTGTTGTGGCTGTTGTTCGTAAAGATGGCAACCTGATCATGATTCTGGATTTCGAGAAAATCATTGCGGACATCAACCCAGAACTGAGTATGGAAAAATACGATGTGACTGGCGATAAATCAGTAGACTTGAACCAACGTATGGTAGGTAAGCGTAACGCAAAAACCATCATGGTGGTGGATGACTCTGCCTTTATTCGATCATTGATTCAAGATACATTGGCTTCCGCGGGTTATAACGTGATCACCTGTAAAGATGGTGGCGAAGCGTATGAAAAATTGATGAGCTTGATCGAAGTCGCGAAAGAAGAAAACTTGCCAGTTCGTGAATTGCTTGATGCCGTTGTAACCGACGTAGAAATGCCTCGTATGGATGGTATGCACTTAGTCAAACGACTGCGTGATACGCAAGAATATAACGAAATGCCTATCGTAATGTTTTCTTCATTAATGAGTGAAGATAACCGTGCGAAGGCGTTGTCCCTTGGTGCTAATGACACCATCACCAAGCCAGAGATTGGCCGCATGGTGAATATGATGGACAAGCACGTGTTTAATTTCGCATAAATTATCTCGAGATACTAAAAAGGCTGCCGAATTGGCAGCCTTTTTTTGTTACGGACAAGGAAGGATTTCAAGCTTGTAACTTTCGTTTTCTGATTGAGGTGGTCCATATAAAATACCGCATTGCGTTAGACTCGCTCTTGGGTCATCCGCTGCGGCAATCACCATTTCGCGGGTACTTGAACCTGATGGATGTCGGATTATTTTCCAATCTGAGTCCGAACCATCAATACCTTGCACTAGCAGAGGCAAGCTGTCATTGTCGGCGTCAGGGTAGCCATATAAAAATACGCAGTACTTCGAGCCATTTAGCTCACAACCATCGAAAGGCAGTGCCTGCATTGGTGTTTTATCGTGCGTGTTCTTGTTTGAAACATAGGCGAGGTGTTCTTGCCCGGTGGTTGCTAGTTTTGCATATCCAACTCCCAAGCCTGATGCGATTGCACCTTTCATACCTTCTAAACGAGCTTCACGAGCATCATCTTGAATGTTTAAAAAGCGTGGCGCGGCAGTAACGGCAAGGATGCCGAGAATTACGATAACAACAACAAGCTCAATTAAAGTAAAACCTGATTTTCTTTTCATAAACCATCTTTAAGTTAGGTTGATACGATAGTCTAATGTTCTTATATTTTTGTGGTGCGATAGACTACTTAAGCCCATAAGCGGTGAATTTTGATGGTGCATTCACTCTAAATGGAGATTGATTATAGTCTTATATTTTCCTTCTCGATACCATTCGTTTTATAAATGATGTGTTCAAGGAATACGCAGCTTTTGATGTGATAAAAATGGCCTCTAAGTGATCAGATTTTGAAACATTTTGATTGTGTTTTTTATGCGTTTGATGAATCCTACGCGGGGTGAGAGTTGGTCATTAATAATTTTTATATATTCAACTGATTCTCTAATAAATAATTAGAATGTAAGAACATATCGATGGATTTCGATTCAACTACTTTGCTTGCTATGGGCCTGATTTTCCTCGGCTCTTACGTACAAACTGCCATAGGTTTTGGCCTGGCTATTGTGTCTGCGCCATTATTGATTCTTTGGGCGCCGGAGTATGTGCCGGCACCAATCTGTCTTGTTGCGCTGTTTATATCTTTGATGAACGCAATGAAGCACCGCAGTAGCGTAGAAATCGGCGGTTTAAAAATGGCACTGATTGGTCGTGTGCCAGGTTCATTAGCGGGTGGGGCATTGCTGTTTTTTGTCTCTACAGAAGCACTGACACTTTGGATAGGATTCCTTGTGCTTTTTGCTGTGGCAGTAAGTGTACTTCCGTTTCGTATTGAGCCAACGCCTGGGCGTATGACGTTTGCTGGTTTCTTCTCTGGCTTATTTGGTACGAGCTCTGCCATTGGCGGTCCGCCGATGGCGTTATTGCTGCAACATCAAGAAGCGAATCAGTTACGTGGTAACCTTTCTGCCTTCTTTGTTTTCAGCTCTATTATCTCGCTAGTGGTGCAAATTCCAGTTGGTTTCTTCACTCTTCATCATTTGGTGATTACTTTGCCATTGCTGCCAGCAGGGGCGTTTGGCTACTGGCTGGCAATGAAAACAACGCAATCTTTACCAAAAGAAAAAATTCGCTTTGGTGCGCTGACACTCTGTTTTGTTAGCGGTATTACAGCAGTGATTCAAGGCTTAGCTTTGTAAAGGCGATCTTCGCTCTCAAATTCACTTTACAAAACGACTTTGCGCTATAGAATCGCGTCACTTTTTATATGTCGAGTTAGTTATGAACAACAGTCTTTACGGCAATTTAATGGCTGCATTGTCCTTTGTTATTTGGGGATTGTTGCCTATTTATTATCGCTTTCTGCCAAATGCATCGATGGATGAATTGTTGGCGTTACGCATCATTGGCTCGGTGCCAGTAGGGTTTATTTTAGTATTAGCGATGACGCGCCATATGCCGAAATGGTCTAAGGTTTGGCAAGATAAAAAGTCACTTTGGTATACGTTTGTCGCCAGTAGCCTTATGTGTATTTCTTGGGTTGCCTTTACATGGGCGCTGACCAACAACCGAGTGATTGACGCTAGCTTGGGTTTCTTCATCGGTCCTCTTATTTCTGTCGCGCTTGGTGTGTTTATCTTGGGTGATAAGCTATCCAAAGGGCAATTTATTGCGATTCTTTTAGCGACCATTGGCGTGTTGTATCAGGTTTTCCAGTACGGTCAATTACCGCTGGTGGCACTGACGATGGGTTTGTTCTTCTCTCTGTATGGTCTTTTTAAGAAGAAGATTAATTTTGATTGGAGTACAACGCTGTTTATTGAGGCGCTAGTGCTGACACCAATCGCGCTTGCCTATCTTATTGTTAAACAAGTAACGGTGGGAGAGTTGGCCTCTACGGTAGATATGACGACCTTCATGCTCTATTTAGGCAGTGCACCGGTGACGATTCTACCGCTGATTTTCTACTCGATTGCGATCCGAATTACAAACTTGTCTACAGTTGGACTTATGCAATACATTGAGCCAAGCCTACAGTTTGTGTTGGCTGTCGTGTTCTTTGGTGAGTTGTTCGACAGCGTAAAAGCGGTGACATTTGCCTTTATCTGGGTTGGTCTACTGTTTACGATTTTTGAGGGCGTGGCCAAGCTATCAAAACGAAGAAAGCTTGCTGACCACTCAATTTAACCCATTCCTTCTTTAGGTTCATAGGGCTAGCTTATATTTTAGATACAGTTAGCCCTTAATTTTCGGTAGTTGAATATTATCGTACTGTCTAAAGAAGGAAGTTCTATGATCACCGCTCTCTACGCATCCATTCTTGCATTACTGCTCATCTGGCTTGCTTTTCAAGTTATCAAACAGCGTCGCAGCAACAAAATCGCTTATGCCGATGGAGGTGTAGCTGCGCTTCAAATCGCGCGCAGTGCCCAAAGCAACGCAAGTGAATATATTCCGATTACCCTGATTCTCATGGCTTTAGTTGAATACAATGGCGCTTCTGTTATTTGGATTCATCTCACCGGCGTTTTGTTTGTTGTCGGACGCATTATTCATGCTCGTGGGATTTTAGGTGAAGACTTAAAAGGACGCGTGACCGGGATGAAATTGACCTTTTTTACTATGATTGGTTTAGTGGTGCTGAACTTAATCTACCTACCTTACGGTAATTTATGGTAAAAAATTCGACTTACTTGCCTCCTGCTTGGCTACTGGTTCTTATTGGGCTTGTTCTCAACATTGCTGCAATCATTCTAACCAGTGTGGTGTTAGACAAGCTGGGCAAAGAAACAGGGCTGCTTGCCGATCAAAAAGCCGACAACTTGTATTCGATTCAACTGGCTTGGAACAGCGTAGAAACGCTAGAGCGAAAGCGAGAGGTGTTGCTATTGCATTTACACCTGTCTCAAAGTGAAGCGGTTTCTGAGGAGATGAATCAAGTGCTACAAGGACACCTTTCTGCTTGGACGGGAGATAAAGTTAGCGCTATTGATATTACTCAACTGCCTAAGCTGATGTCCGAAATCAATCAAGCTCAAACTAACTATCGAGACCGCATTGACAGTTACTACCTTGAAAACCTTGAGGTAACTGAAGTCATGTCGAATCTAGATGAAAAGATCGCTTGGTATAAGAGCATCGGGCTGTTTCTTCAGGTCTTTGGCCTAGCGTTGATTTTAGCGCGAGACCTTGCGCGAAAACCCTAGAGGTAATGCAAATTACTTGCGATTTGCAAAGGATTGTTTGCAATATGCATCCGTATGGAAAATGCAAGGATTAATATTCGTACAATTTTATTGCAAGTGATTAAATATCAATCGATTTAAGTGCATCAAAAAGTTGGCATGCCTAATGCTTTAGTTGTAATGACCCTTTTAAGCCGAGGGTCACCTAGCCAACTGACGTTGTTAGTGAACCAAATTGTTCACACGTATATACAGCCAATCACAAACCTTGTGGTTGGCTTTTTTTTCACAATCAATTCACGTTTTAATTGTTACAGTTTCCAGTCGAATAATGCCGAGAGCTGTGATAGTTTTCGGGCGCATATGAACTCTAATTGGTTGTATTAATGAAGAAAGTTGTACGTTTAGTTGGTGTCGTCTCTATTTTTGGTGCTCATTCGGTACATGCGATGAGTGAAAAAGATTGGGACGTACTTACCGATATCGGTGCCTATGGCTTGGTTGCAACGGCGGCCGCGGTACCTGCATACAAAGGAGATTGGGAAGGCTTCTGGCAAGCAGGGTTTAGTATTGGCGCAGCATCGGGCATTGGTTTAATTGGTAAAATAACCATCGACGCAGAACGCCCGGATAAAAGTGGCAATGACAGTTTCCCTTCCAACCATACGGCTAACGCTTTTGCTTCGGCGACAAACCTTTATTTGCGATATGGCTGGGAAGCAGGCTTACCTGCATACGGTGTTGCTGCTTTAGTCGGCGTAGGGCGAGTAGAGGCGAAGAAGCACTACTGGCGTGACGTACTTGCTGGCGCTGCACTTGGCACCTTAAGCGCATATGTATTTACAGATGCATACGATGAAAATGTTCAGCTTGTACCTTGGGTGACGAGCGAAGATGTGGGTGTTTCACTAACATACCGTTGGTAGTGTTCACCCCAATAAACAAAAGCCTCGGCATATACCGAGGCTTTGTTGTATCTAAATGTAAGAGGCTCAGTACTTAAAACTGCGCTTTGATCCAAACCATGCGGTGGTCAGAAGACACATCTTTACCGTTACCGTACTTACCGATGCGGTCGTCGTTAAACAGTTTACGACCTTCTTCGTAAGATGCAGCCCAGTAAACACCAGAGCCCACAACGTTTAGGTTTGCTGATGGCATCGCATAGTCAACACCAAGGCCGAACGTAGACGTGATGCGGTTTGGAATTGGGTGAGTCGAGTTTTTATCTACCGCATGCTCGGCTGCACCATAGCTAGTAGGGTAAAGCTCACCATTCATCACATCTTGATTAACCAATGGATCGTTGTGAAAAGCTTGCATGATTTCACTGAAACCATCGCCATCCAGTGGATCAAGGTTTTGGTCACCCATCATCACAAACTTCGCACCTTCAGCTAAGCCACCTTTGTTGCCTGCATCATCGTAGAAGTATTCTTTACCTTGTACGTAGTGATGCCAAAACTCAACTTCAGCACCATTTTGTACTTTGTTTTTGCCTGGATCGAATACTGGCGGAGTAGGGTGAGACATCAACAGGTGAACCACTTCATCACCTTTCTCAGTAGGGATGATAATTGGTGCATCTACGTGGTTTTTAGAAGATAGACGAACGACATCCCACTCTTCAGCTGTGTACCATTCATCACCACACTGCATGCCCTCAGGAATGGTTTGTGAACCGTCACAGATCGTAATGGTTGGGATTTTTGCGCCTTCCATGTCTTTCCATTTAAACTCTTGGAAAGTGCGTGTGTTTTCTGTGTCAATTTCGTACTTAGACATTAATGCGAACGCGTATTGACCGTGGTAGAAACCAAAGCCCCAAGCATCACCCGGTAGCTGACCTGCAGTACCGTTGTTGTCTAGATCAAGGCCGCTGTTTAGGCCTGTGTTTGTTGAGTAAGACTCGGTGTAAGGATACTCGATTGGCTCTAGGTTTGCTTCACCACCTGCACCTTCAAGGCTTTGTGCTACAGATAGGTAGTTTTTCTGGAAACCTTCCAGCGCCACCTTATCTTCACCTGTACCGTCGTTGTTGTATTCCGCCATCATAAGAACATCTGGACGGTTTTTCTGAATGATTGCTGCAACGTTACGGATTTGAATGACTTTTTCAGCCATTGTTTTGTCTGCATCCGCGATGCTGCCGTCAAGGTAAGCGGTGACAAGCTCAGTTTGCTTGGCTGGTTCAACTTGCATTTCTGCAACGAGATCTTCAAAAGTACTGCGATCAAAAGAGAGGTTATAAGTGGCGATCTTTACTTCTTTAGGTTGAACATCTACGTATTCAGTGTCGTCGTTACAGCCAGTCAGTAGTGCAGCGCCGATTAGGAGAGCAAGAGGGGTTTTGATGTATTTCATTAGTATGCAATACCTTATAATTGGGTTCGCGCAAATACTAAAGTTATCAGTAAGTTTTGTAAGCGATCTGTGTCACACAAACGATTGCGTAGTTACACATATGCGCAGGTTTTGTGTGATTTATGCAATAAATGCATCATTTTCAACACCAGAAGGTTATATTCAAACTGTTAAATATCTCTTGCTGATTGGTTTCATTTGCATGAAATCATTGGGTGGATTTATTGAAACCGCCGACTAGACTCTTTATTGATAACTATTTCAATAAGCGTCGAGTAAGTTTAGTTATTCTTAGGCGTTGAACTCTGTCAGATTGGCGTTGCTAAGTGAGCAAGACAGGGGATCAAATAATGGAAACCGCAACACCTCAAAGCTACAGAGTCATCACGACAGCTGTGCTTCTCTCTGCAATATGCTTTTCATCTTTTTCTTTTGCAGCAAAGCCTGAAAGGTTAGAAAATAATCATGGTTATCTTGTATCTCTAGAGAAGCGTAATCAGTCTTCAACCCAAAATGTCGGTAAGGCTTTGGGGCTTCAAAAAGAGAACAAAGTGGAGAAAATTCAATCCAACCAAGGCAAAAATGGCAACCTACATACACGCTACCAGCAAACGTATAAAGGTATTCCGGTATGGGGGAAACAGATTGTTGTCCACCGAGATCAGAATGGCAAAATAAAGCGAATCAACGGGACATTGGTTAAAGATATTGCCGATGATATTTCTAATGTGTCGCCATCGCTTAAAGCGGGCGAAGCGAAAAGCAAAGTCCAAAAGCAATTTGTCATAGACGGCTATCAAATTGAAGACCAAAAGCAGGCGTTAACCATCTACGTCGATAACGACAATGTTGCGCACTTAGCTTATGAGGTTCGTTTTTTTGCGGACTCGGAAAGCGCACACAAGCCAACACGACCGACCTTTCTAGTCGACGCGCACACGGGTAAGGTTTTGCATCAGTATGAGGGATTAGCCCATGCTAGTGCTAATGGTCCAGGGGGGAACCTCAAAATCGGCGAGTACCAATACGGTGTGGATTATGAAGCGTTAAATGTTCAGCAATCTGGTAGCACATGTATTATGGATATCGATGGTGTGGTCAAAACGGTCAACTTAAATGGCCGCACATCGGGTAGTACCCACACGTTTACTTGCCCAACCAACACTGTAAAAGAAATCAACGGTGCATACAGCCCTCTTAATGATGCTCATTATTTCGGTAAAGTTGTGTACGACATGTATTTAGATTGGTTGGGGATTGCTCCGCTGACTTTCCAGTTAGAGATGCGCGTCCACTACAGAAAACGCTATGAGAACGCCTTTTGGAATGGCTCCAGCATGACCTTTGGTGATGGCGATACCTATTTTTATCCGTTGGTGAGTTTGGATGTTTCCGCCCATGAGGTCAGTCATGGCTTTACGGAACAAAACTCGAACCTTATTTATTCTGAGCAATCGGGTGGTATCAACGAAGCGTTCTCAGATATTGCTGGTGAAGCCGCTGAGTTTTATTCAAGAGGCAGCAATGATTGGAAAGTCGGTTATGACATTCGCAAATCCGCTAACGGCGCGTTGCGATACATGGACAATCCGCCTCTAGATGGACGTTCAATCGGTCATGCTTCCGACTATGTCAGTGGTATGGATGTGCATTACTCGAGTGGGGTGTTTAACAAGGCGTTTTATTTACTTGCAACCGAATATGGTTGGGGGACACAAAAAGCCTTTGTGACTTTTGCTTACGCAAACCAGAATTATTGGACGCCTGATGCGACTTATGATTCAGCTGCTGCTGGTGTATTGGCTGCTGCACAAGCGTTAGGTTATTCCGGTACGGACATTACTAATGCATTCGCACAAGTTGGGGTCTCTACAAGCGGCGGTGTTGTTGAACCACCAGTGACATCTTGTGATATCACGGTACTGGCAAATGGTGTAGGGTCGTCGGTTGACTCTGCTTCGACAGGTCAATGGCGTTGTTTCACCATTGATGTGCCAACTGGATCAACAGAATTAAATGTCGTGACCTCGGGCAGTGATGGCGATGCCGATTTATACGTGAAGCTAGGCAGCGCGCCTTCAGAAACCGATTATGATTGTCGTTCTTATAGTAGTAATAGTAACGAGAGCTGTACCTTAGCATCACCAAGCGCAGGTACGTGGCATATCGGTGTCTATGCTTATGCTGCGTACAATAATCTCTCTGTTACGGCGACTTATGTTGAGGATGAAGCGCCACCACCTCCGCCAGAAACAGACATTACAACCAGCTCCACAAACAATGGTAAGACATGGACAGCTCAAATCTCTGGTTCTGGATTGCTTGGTGGTTCTTGGTCTCTTGGCGGTGTATGTAACTCAGATACTGAGTGTGCATTGAGTGGGATTCCGAAGAAAACCAGCTCCGTTAACTTTACCCTGAGTGACGGGCGAGTCTTTACAATACTGAAACCGTAAGTTTTTCTCTTGACTTAATTAGGCTCTGGCACCGTTCAGAGCCTTTTATTTTCTGTATTTTTTGTATTTCGTCTTTTGGTTATAATGCGCGCTCACAAGAAGTGAGGACGACCTCACCGCTCTTATCACTATCGGGGACGACCCCAATCATTTGGAATCTCTCAATGGCTTGGGCAATTCTTTTTCTTGCTGGTCTATGCGAAGTCGCATGGGCGGTCGGGCTCAAATACACGGAAGGTTTTAGTAAGCTTGCACCATCAGCATTCACTATTGGGTTTATGGGGTTAAGCTTTTGGTTACTGGGTATCGCGCTTAGAACGTTACCGCTAGGCGTTGCTTATGGGGTTTGGGTGGGTATTGGCGCGATAGGTACCGCAATTGCCAGTATCTATTTATTTAATGAACCGGCCACACTAATTAAGCTAATCAGTTTACTGCTCATTGTTGCGGGTATCGCGGGTTTGAAGTTAGCAGCTTAGCGTTACAAATACAGCCAAAAGAAAAGCCAGAGTGATGCTCTGGCTTTATTGTTTTTCGATCAAACGAAACGTAAGTAGAAGGGTGATTGTTATCGTTTTATAAACGGCAGCTTGAGATGCTGACCAAATACGTTGATCAGCGCGCCTGTTACGATTAATGCGCCACCTAAGTATGTCCACGCCGAAGGTAGTTCACCAAAGAAGACGATGCCCAAAACGACAGAGAAAATGATTTGTACATAAGAGTAGGCTGATGCTTTTCCTGCTTCTTGGGTTTGCATTGCTTTCGTAAGGCCTAGTTGTCCTATTTGCGTAAAGACGCCGACCAAAACGAGCATCATGGTTAGATACAAATCTGGCATGACGAATTGCTCCCCAATTAAAAGAATCGATGCAGGCAATGCCACTAAAGGAAAGTAAAAGATGATGACGGAGCTGTCTTCGGTCTGGCTTAGCTTGCGCACGATTACATAGGCGATAGAGCTACCAAACGCACCTAAGATAGCGATCATCACACTGAACATTGGTAAGGCATGCTCCGCATCTGGACCGGTTTCTGGCCTCACCATGACGTATACCCCAAGTAAACACAAGGCGATACAAATAAACGTCGAAGACTGGATACGTTCTTTCAGGAAGAAAACGGCAAGTAAGGCTGTAAATACGGGGTGGATGTACTGAAAAATGGTCGCTTCCGCGAGAGGTAGCGTTGTAACGGAATAGTACACACACATCAAAGCCATGGTTCCAACAGCACCGCGAGCAAAGAGCAAGGGCTTATTATTACCCCAAACAGAAATGCCTTTACGTTTTACATCGAGATAGCTGATCACAAGCGAAACCAGTGCCCTTGCTGCTACGATTTCAAATACAGGAATGCCGTGTAAGCTAACGTGCTTTACGGTGGCAGACATCAGTGCAAAACCAAAAGCGGACAGCACCATAAAGCGCACGCCAATCGGAATCATTGAGTTGAGAGAGTTAGGCATCTTACCTGCTCGTTTATTGCGGGGGATCGCACTTTAGCACACTAAACTGCTAAAAAGATCAGCACCTTGTGATTAAGGCTCCGAATCTTCTTGAACCAAGGTAGACTGTGTCGTTCAGATATAAAAACAATAAATACATAAGGAGAAAGGGATGATTCCTATTCAAGCAACGCATGTGTCTGGTGTGGTGATTTCCGAATTCGACGGCATAAAGAAAATGCTGTTGTTAGAGCGAGTCAAAGGTGGCTATTGGTGTCATGTCGCTGGTGGTGTGGAAGAGGGCGAAACTGGCTGGCAAACCATCGTACGAGAGCTTAAGGAAGAAACACAAATCGAAGATGTAGAGCTTCATAGCGCAGATTTTCTAGAGCAGTTTTATGAGGCACACAAGAATCGAATCATGGTCATTCCTTGTTTTGTTTTGTTCTGTAAGCCGAATCAAACGGTAACGCTAAATCATGAGCACACCGATTACCGCTGGTGCACGTTGGAAGAAGCAAAACAGCTCGCGCCATTTGCCAATCAACACCACCTGTACGAGCATGTATGGAAGAACTACGTAGAAAGTGAACTCACGCCATTCACTTTGATTCAGCAAAGTTAACTACGGAATCACTATGTACCAAGGTTATGAACAACATCAGGCACTGCAAATTTCAGAGCGTATTTCCATTGAACCTTTGCTGACTAAGCATGCCGCCATCTTACTCTCGGCGGTTAATGAGAGTCGGGAGAGTTTATCTCAATATCTACCTTGGACAGATTGGGTCACGAACCGCAGGGAAGCAGTTGCGTATATTTCCCAGCGAATTAATTCAAATGCACTTGATGCCTATTGGTTCGCGTTAAACTTAAATCAAGAGTTCGTGGGAGTGCTTGGCATTAAAGGTGTCGAGACACAAAGCAAAGTGACTGAGATTGGATATTGGTTGGCAGAGAAAGGGCGTGGTCATCAAATTATCGATCTGGTCTTGATGACGTTAGTGCCACTGATTCAAGAGAGAGGCAATGCTAACGTTATCCAGTTCCATTGTATGGAAGACAACATACCAAGCATCAAAATTGCAGAACGTGCTGGTGCGATATTAAAGGAATACGTTGAACATGATTTTGAAACCCTAGATTCTTCTCAACGACTGGGTATTTATGAGCTGGATCTGGCTACAATAAGTAATTGAAAATAGTAGCTTAAAATTCGTTGCGGCGATATAAAGGGATAAGTGAGCTGGAAAGGAAAAGAGCAATGGAAATAAGCATTAATACCATTACTTGGCAAGATGCGATGCCAATTCGCCATCAAGTACTATGGGCAAATAAACCCATCGAACATTGCCAAGTAGAAGGCGACGAGGAAGCAGAACATTTTGGCGCATTCGTCGACAACGTATTGGTGGGGGTGGCGTCGATATACCGAGATGACAATCAAGCTCGATTGCGCAAGTTTGCTGTCTTGCCTGAGTATCAAGGGCAGGGCATTGGTTCGTCCATGATTCGATGTGTGTTAGAAAGCTTTAAGTTTTCACCTGTTGAGTATTTCTGGTGCGATGCGAGAGAATCAGCACTAGCGTTTTACGAAAGGTTTGGGATGCAAGTTGAAGGTGAGCGCTTCTACAAATCTGACGTTCCTTATTACAAAATGAAGCTTGCGCTTTAACCAGAGCAAATCTGAGTTTGAACTCTAACTTCCTTATTGCGTTAATAGTCAGAATGTTGCCCTTGTGTTAACTTTGAATCGTACATAAGTGCGACATTGCCCTTGATTGGGTGCACAAGGAGAACATCATGAATGCGATCGTCGACGTTGAAGTTGGTCAACTGCTGCAACAAAAATTGGATAAGCTCAAAGCCGCATACAATGCCGAACCTTATCCAGCCTTCGAGGTAAGAAAGCAAAAGCTTAACCTTCTTAAGCAGATTATTTTGAACAATCAGCAAGCGCTAGTGGAAGCCTTAAGTGCCGACTTTGGTTACCGCTCTGAATTTGATACGGCAATGACGGATGTATTGCCGACGGTTGCCCAAATCAATTACACCCTAAAACGCCTCAATAAATGGTGTAAGCCAAGTCGTCGTCATGCAGGTTTGTTGCTTGCTCCTTCAAAAGTCACCGTTGAATACCAACCGGTTGGCGTAGTAGGCATCATCTCTCCTTGGAACTTCCCAGTCATTCTCAGTTTATCGCCATTAGTGACTGCGCTTGCTGCTGGTAACCGAGTGATGATAAAACTCAGCGAATTCACCCCGATGACCAACAAAGTGATTTCTGAGATTTGCCGAGCGTTACCTGAAGATGTTGAAGTCGTAGAAGGCGAAGCGGAAGTTGCACAAGCGTTCAGCAAGTTGCCATTTGATCATCTTCTGTTTACCGGCTCAACCAATGTTGGTCGCGCGGTTGCTCGTGCTGCTGCTGAAAACTTAACCCCAATTACGTTGGAGCTCGGTGGTAAATCTCCAGTCATCGTGGCGGATGACGCTAACTTGAGTAAAGCGGTTGATGCGATACTGTTTGGTAAATGCATCAATGCCGGACAAATCTGTGTTGCGCCAGATTATGCCTTTGTACCCGAGGGAAGAATCAACGAGTTTGTCGCACTGTTTCTACAACGTTTTGAAGCGCTGTACCTCAAAGGCCAAAACGACCAAGGCTTTACTCATATCATCAATCAACGTCAGCACGACCGCTTAAAGGCAGTATTGGAAGATGCCAAAGTCAAGGGCGCAGAAATACACACCGTGTCCGAGACGAGCGCAGAAGGCCGACTATTATATCCGCACCTAGTGACCAATGTTTCGGAAGAGATGGTCATTATGCAAGAAGAGATTTTTGGTCCTCTTATGCCAATCAAGCCTTACCGTGATATCCAAGAGGTCATCAGTTACATCAATCAGAATCAACGCCCACTTGCGCTGTACATCATGTCAGAAGATAAGAGTGTTATTGAGCGTATTACCCGTAATACCCACAGTGGCGGGGTTGGGGTGAATGACACCATCTTGCACGTCGGCGCGGAAGACGCGCCATTTGGTGGTATTGGTGAATCTGGTATCGGTCACTACCATGGCGAAGAAGGCTTTAGAACTTTTAGTCACGCCAAAACCATTCTAAGTACACCAACGTGGTTACCGCGTGTAGGAATGTTGATGGAGCGTCGTGGCATGGCAATAAAAGCATTACAAAAGTTCTTTATGCGTTAACACTACTGACATTGGAATACCCAAGAATAAGAAAACCGCCCAGTGAGGCGGTTTTTGTTTGTTGTTAACACGTAAAAATGAAGTGTGTAATGGCTACCTAAACATCTGGTAGCCATTGATGGTATTACTCTACACAGTTCCAGCCTGTGGTATCAATCGAGTTAATCCAATCGGCAATTAACTGAACACCTTCATCGTGAACAACGTGTCTACCTAGTTCTGGCATCATATTTCCGTTGTCGACATTGATGCGGTAGTGCAGCACAGAGTTTTCTGGGTCACCCGGTACAATCACATATGGAGATGGACCTTTGTGGAAGGTGATTCCACGAGCACAAATGCCCATTTCACTGATCCCTTCACGCCAGTATTCAAACTTGAACGGGTTGCTCGCCGCCTTGCCTTCGGTACGGTGACAGTGCGCACAGTTCACATCAAGGTACGCTTTGGCGTAATCCAGTAGCTCAGTACCCGTTAGATTACTTGCTCCCGCTTCGGTATCAAAGACAGGGGTCTTAGGTAGGTTCTCTGGCGTATCTGGTAAAGCTTCTGTAAATAGCCCCAGCGTTTCCCAATGTACAAGTTGGTTGACTGGCGAGCCATCAGAGACATCCTGAACACTGTTTAGGTTACGTGCTTTAGGACCAATCGGAGAGAAACCCTTTGGTTGTGTGTTACCAGTAGGATCGGAGACATCAGATTCTACTTTGTGACACAAGGTACACTCATTTCGGCTTGGTACTTCATAAGTGAAGTTCAGTGTTTCGCCGTTATGTTCTACGCTGCGCTCAAAGGGTACTGATACCGCAGTCAGGTAAGCGTCGGTTTTGTCTTCGTTCCATACGTAAGGCAGGGCAATCCAACCGCTGTCACGACGAATCAATAGGCGAGTCTCAATGAGCTCTTCGTTTTCACCACGGGCATTCTCAGTGCTCGAAGGCAGCGCAAAGGTTTTAATCAATACGGTACCTACTGGGAAGTCGAACACCTCTTGCTCACGATAGCTTGCAGAGGCTTCGTTTGGCATCACTACAAAGCGGTATTTGCGTGTATAGTCAGTAAAGAGTTCAACGTTCATCTCATACAGAGTACCTTTCGCAGATGCCGCTAAGTTGAGGTTTTGTGTTGGATCTTTCGCGTCTTCAAACAGATTGTATTGCGACAAGCTCACACAGTTTTCACCGTATGTCGCGCTTTCACGTGTAATCGCATCCCAGTTAATACCCGCCACGTCGTCTAGGGTACAGCTTGCGTTGCCAACGATACCGTTTGGTGTATCTGGATTATCAGGATCTGTCGCTCCGTCTTCGGTTTGATTGTAACCATACACAACGCCATTAATTGTGACGGTATTGATGTCTAATGGCGTCTTAGAATCACAACCAGCAGTAAGCAGCGTTGTTTGTTCGTTCTCATATAAGAAATCTGCATTGGCTGGGTTTTCCGCATAACGGCCAATCGCGGTTGGGTCCATGTTATCAACCAATACACCAACACTTGCGCCATTGTTCACTAAGCAGTTGCTGTCTGCATCGGTAAACTCGGTAAGGTAATTCCAGTTGGTTGTTCCTGTCATACCGTTGAGCGCATCACGCAATGGTGCAAACATTTGTGAACGAATCAGTGACTCACCAGCGCCATCATAAAACAGAGCAGGGAAGGCTTGATGATTTAACGTGTACGCTAAAATCATATCTTCAATCAGAGAACCATTTGGATTGGCGCCCGTGTTGGTTATGGTGTTGTCGTGGAAATACATGTTGGTCGGAACAGGGTTCCAGCCCTGCATAACGGCATTGCCCTCAGATGTCCCATTGAGTGGGCTGTAAGCGTTGGGATCGCCGTTCACCAACAAGTAACTCGTCATCGCAAGTGCCATTGAGTCGTGGTTAGTAATCGTGTTGTTGAAGAACTCACTATTACGTCCGGACAAAATGACGACGCCAGTACCAGGAGGGACGATGCCTACTACGCCACAGCCGCCTAGTCCATTTTGACAGGTGGTATCGACGTAGTTCTCTAAATTGTTGTCACGAATGACGTTATCAAAGATGCGTACATCATCAATTAAGCGACCAATAGTGGTCGCGCCCGGTAGGTCAAATAGCAGCACTCCGCCTGTGTTTCCCAGAGCTAAGTTGTTGTAGACATCCACATTCGAACTGTTTTCTATCTCGATACCGGCGATGTTCTTTTCCGCTACGTTGTCACGGATAACCGCACCGATGGTTTGACCCACATAGATACCCGCATCAGCACTGCCGTAACTCCATGTATCTTCAATCAAGACGTTTTGAGATTTTACTGGATAGATGCCGTAAGTACCGCGTAGGTTGCCATCTTCGTCACGTGCACGAGGCACTTCGAGCCAAACCGCCGCGACGTCACGAATAATGATGCCTTCAACTCCGTCGGCTTTAAGACCGTTCTTAGAAGCTTCCGCAATTTGGAGATCGGATACGGTGATGTTCGAACCACCACTGATGGCAATACCGTCTTTGCCATCCACGCTACTGAAGTCGAGGTAGGTTTGGTCGATACCAGCACCACGTAACACGAGGTTATTCTTCGAATCGACCGTCAATTGATTGTTCATTTTGAAACAACCAGCGGGCAGTGTTACCACGCTGTTGTCTTCGGCAAGTTCGACCAGGTTTTCAATCGCGGTGACTTGTTCCGCGCTCGCCCATTCCTGACCGTTGCCACATAATTCTGGTGTACCGTATTCAGATAATTCATAACCGCTAGAGGTTTGCGGTTCGTCATAATCGTCACTGTTACAACCCATCAAAAGACTCGAACTGATGAGTGCAGCGACAACCGTTTTGTTTATTCCGTGCATGATTTGCTTCCCTGTAATTAGTGTTATTGACTCAGTCAGGAATAATTAGAAAGAGTGGTTGTATTGGATTCCGTATATGTAGGCATCACCTTCGGAGCGATAGGCGATATCCACGCCCGGTAGAGCGTGAGGCTCAAGCGGTTCAGTGAACGTGACTTCTTCGGCATCAATAAAGGTGAATCCAAAGTCGATTCGGCTGTTTTGATTGAAGGAGTAGGTGGCACCAAAGCTGTAATTGATTCGGTCGGAATCTGGTAAGCTGATGCTCTTATCATTCACGTTAGGTGTTTCGTCGTAAGCAATACCAGCACGCAGTGTGAAGGATGGGTTGAGTTGGTAAGTTGCCCCAAACGCATATTTGAAGGAATTCTCGAAGTTCTCATCCTTTTGCAGAACTTCTTGTCCATCTACGGTGGCGCGGATTTCCTCAAACACATCCCAACCCGTCATCATCACACTGTAGTGAATAGCCAGTGGATCGGTAATCTGATGGAAACCAGAGAACTCAGTAATGCTCGGCAGGTTTAGGGTTAGGTCACCTGTCACGGTTTGACCCGGCATCGAAATCGCACTTGGGATGTCTGAGTAATAATCGCCTTCGAAATCCACATCCACTTTAGAGCGATAGCTTAATCCAAAACGGTGCTTCTCGTTGACCTCCCAAAGTGCGCCGAGGTTAAAACCGTAACCCCAGCCATCACCATCGAGTGATTTTGCCACGTCGGTGCGTGCAAAATTTGCGCCCGTATCAGCATTAATCGCATCGGCAAGAATACCCAACGTACGCGTGAGCTTGGCTTTACCATAAACAATGCTAGCGCCAGCACCGACACTGAACTCGTCGTTGATTCGGTAGGCGATGGTAGGGTTAAAATTAATGGTTTCTAAACTGGTTTCCCCACCAATCGGTCCGGCTAAATAGTCATCAGGGTATTCGGTTGCCAACCCAAAGTCAGTGAAGATGCCAAGCCCCCAGGACCACGAGTCATTGATTGGGGCAGCGATATAAAATGATGGCACAACCACATTGTCGACGACGTCATTGTTGGTTAGCTGATTATTGAAGGATTCTGAAGGTCCGTTACCGGTTACGCGAACCTCTGGCATGATGTAAGCAGCACCTACGGACAATTGGTAAGAATCGAACATTGCAATGGCAGCAGGGTTATGGGCAACCACCGATGCGCCGTCTGCTATGGCGGCTTCGCCTGCATTGGCACGCCCTAGACCTGCGGCAGAATGTTCGGATAATTGAAACCCAGCTGCGTATAATTTAGGGGAGCTGAGCGCTACAGCTATTGCAAGCGCGAGTTTTGCATTCCTTGTCTTCATATCACTCTGAAACTCCATGTGTTTTTAGGATGCGTTTTAAATAAAAGTGCTTAATAACCTATACAGGGGGTGAGTAGGTTATTCATTAAACACTCAGCTCAAGCATAAAAACAATTAACATAGTTGTAACATTGAATTTCAAGATTTGTTATTTCCATCTCATATAACCAATGGTTTGTATTTGTGTTTATAACTATCTGTAAATGTTATAGTTAGGCTCGTTTTTTATATTGTATATGTTTTACTAAATATCCTTATGATGTTTGATGTCCACTGAAAAAATGTGGCTTAAGTGTCATAGAATAGCGAATGGTAATAAATGAGTTTTGGTACAAATGTTTTAAACAGGTGTTTAATTGGTATTTGAGGCTTAGTGCTCTAATCGGTGAGAATCATACAATTTATCACTGGATCGAATGCTAAACTTTATGAGTAATTAGAGCTTTTACTTAAGGAATGGGAAGTCATATGGAGCTGTATTTCTTAGGAACGTCTTCTGGGGTTCCAACTAAATCCCGTAATGTTTCTGCGACTGCTTTGCTGGAGAGCAAGGGAAAAGGGTGGTTTCTGATTGACTGCGGAGAGGCGACTCAGCACCAATTGCTACACACTCCGTTATCACTTAACTATTTACGAGTTATTTGTATTACCCACATTCATGGCGACCATTGCTACGGCTTACCGGGCTTGCTCGCCAGTGCAGGCATGAATAACCGCAAAGATCCTCTGACGATCATTGCCCCAGAGGGAATTAAACAGTGGTTTGAAGCGACCCAAGCGTTCACCAAACTCTATCTGCCATTTGAACTTCACTTCATTGAAGTCGAGCAGTTTGATTCGATTGAAATTGGTCAGTTTACGATTACCGCAACTGCACTTTCCCATCGCGTTCCTAGCTTTGCTTACTGTTTTGAAGAGTCAACCATTCGTATGTATCCAGACATCGATAAGCTTGAGCAATTGAACATACCGAGGGGACCTATCTGGGGAGAACTTGTGCGGGGTAATGATGTGGAGTACCAGGGTCAAACCTTAATGAGTAAGGCGTTTACTAAGCTTGCACATCCACCGAGAAAAGTGATTATTTGTGGTGATAACGACAAACCAGAGAAGCTCGATAGTCTAATTGAAGGCGTGCATCTGTTGGTACACGAATCAACGTACTCAGAAGCGATGAAAGAGCGAGCAGGAGAAGTCGGTCACGCTTATTCTTCACAAGTCGCCAGTTATGCTCAGACAAAGCAAATTCCGAGCTTGATTCTCACTCATTTTAGCCCTCGCTATCAATTCAGCCCTGAAGCGGAAGTGTCGATCGAGCAGATTCGACAAGAAGCTCAAACCGCTTACTCTGGTCATCTCTTTCTTGCTCACGATCTCGCGCATTATCGAATTGACAGGGCGGGTTTGGTTGAGGAGATTAAAGACGCTGAAGATAAGAACGAATAAAGGCTCTTGTCGCGAAAGCAATTTAAAATGAAATCGTCACAACAAGAGCCAACATGTTCTAGATACCGCATTCATTGCAGCTTAAGACTAATGAAATACCTGACTACTAAAGCGTAGAAAACGACTTTCTCCCATCAGTTCACGGAACGCTTCTTTATCCAACTTAATCAAGGTTTCGTGATCGCCTGCTTCCAAATACACATGCTCTAAATTGGCGAGCATTTCATCGCAAATGGTTGCCATGTGATAAGCGCTACCCACTGGAGGTATTGCACCGTTATCGCAATCGGTAAACAAACGATAGACTTCTCTTTCTTTGATTAAATGGAAAGAGGCGTTGAGCTCGTCATTCAATCGAGACAAGCTGATTTTATTATTCGCAGGCAAGACAGCCATCATATGACGACCTTGGTGATCTTCCAAAATCACGCCTTTTGCCAAGTTATTGAGAGGGATACCCGCTGCAACACCGCTTTGCAGCGAACTATTACTATGACTGTGGTTCACGGTTTGAAAGTGAATATGGTGCTCAGTCAAATAGTGGTCGAGCCGGTTTGACATGGTCATGTTAGCCTCCAGAGTGTTGAGACCCACATAAAGTATAGGTAAATCTCTATTCCCCTGACGCTTTACTTGAGCTGTTCTACGCTTACTGAAAGCCAACCACAGAGTATGGCATTGAAAAAGGGAAGCAAAATGAGCAAACCAGTAATAGCGGATAACAAACCCATCAAAGTTGAGCTTGTGCAAGGACAAGAATATTACTTTTGTCGATGCGGGCGATCGAAGAACCAACCTTATTGTGATGGCTCCCACGCCGGAACCGATTATAAACCCATGAGCTTTGTCGCTGAGAAGGATGAAGATGCGTATCTGTGTCAGTGTAAGCACACCGCAAATGCGCCTTTCTGCGATGGTACGCATAAGCAGTTCACCTCTGAGCAAGTGGGACAAGAAGGTCCGGGTATCCAAGCTGGACATAACGAGATCCCAATTGCAGTGGCGACGCAAGAAGAACCCACGGTTGAGTTTATTCACCAACTGGCAAGAGAAGGGCTATCAAAGTTAGGGCACCATGGACCGATGACGGCGATGGGTGTGCCGAGAGACCAATTGCCACATTGGGATGACCTGCAAATGATGGTCGCACAAATGGCAACCAAACCTCTGATGGAGGATGTGCCAGTCAAAACCGAATTGGTGATTGGTCCAAAAGCGAAGAAGCCGCTGGTACTAAAAATCCCATTGTTTGTCTCTGACATGAGCTTTGGCGCGTTATCAGAAGAAGCCAAAATCTCACTTGCGAAAGGTGCGGAGTTAGCCGGAACCGGAATCTGTTCCGGAGAAGGTGGCATGCTGCCAGAAGAGCAAGCAGTGAACTCGCGTTATTTCTATGAGTTGGCGAGTGCGCAATTTGGTTACGACGAATCTAAGTTGCTCAATGTTCAAGCCTTCCACTTTAAAGGTGGGCAGGGAGCAAAAACAGGGACTGGTGGTCATCTACCAGCCAATAAAAATGTGGGTAAAATATCGCAAGTGCGCGGTATTCCCGAAGGGCAATCTGCGATTTCACCACCGACGTTTAAAGATCTGCATACCGCAGAAGATTTCAAAAAGTTTGCAGATCGGGTACGTGAAGTGACAGGTGGTATCCCGATAGGCTTCAAGCTCAGTGCAAACCATATCGAAGAAGATATTCAGTTCGCACTTGATGCCAGTGCGGACTACATCATTTTGGATGGTCGTGGAGGTGGCACGGGCGCAGCGCCTGCTATGTTCCGTGATCACATCAGCGTGCCAACCATTCCCGCGCTCGCCAGAGCAAGGCGCTATCTGGATGCACAAGGTGTTAGTGACCGCGTCACGTTAATCGTTACAGGTGGGCTGCGTGTTCCAATGGATTTTGTAAAAGCGATGGCGCTTGGGGCAGATGGTGTTGCGATTTCTAACAGTGCGATGCAGTCGATAGGTTGTGTAGCCGCGAGAATGTGCAATACAAACAATTGTCCAGCAGGCATTGCAACGCAAAAAGCCGACTTAAGACAGCGGTTGAATGTGGATAAAGCCTCGGTTCAATTGAAGAACTTCTTTGAAGCCTCGGTTGAGTTGATGCAAGTGATGGCAAGGGCGTGTGGACACAATGATCTCAGCAAGTTTAATCAACACGACCTCGCCACTTGGAATCGCGATATGGCGTTGCTTTCTGGGGTGAAATACGCAGGCGTAGACAAGCCTTAACGTTTCTCTTGCTCTGATTAGCGCCTGTTTTACTGTGGCTGCAATTTGTGCGATTGATAATTGAGCTCATATGGACCATAATATCAAGACCATTTGGTCTATAGGAGCTCAGTATGGCAACGGCAACATTAAAAAGCTTTAAACCGAAGCTGCCTCATAAGGCAAACTTCTGGTTTATGCTGGGCATTGAAGATGCCGAAACCGGTCGTACCGATGCGGTTCATAAAGGCTTTGAGCCAAAGGTATACCGTAATATCGTCGAGCGAGTGAAGCTTTCTCAAAGCGAATTCCAACACGTCACATTGATCCCAGTGAGCACCATCAAACGTCGACTCAAAAACGAAGAGCGCTTCAACACGCAAGAGAGTGATGCCATCTATCGTTTAGCGATGCTACTTAAACTAGCAACAGAACTGTTTGATGATGAAGAACGCGCACTAGGTTGGATGCGAGAGAATGTTTATGGTTTGGGTGGAAAGCGCCCACTAGACATGGTTTCAACCACGGTTGATTTTGAAATCGTAAAAGATTTGATTGGACGACTAGAGCACGGGGTATTCTCGTAATATGAAGCTCTATCGACTGACTCAAAAGAAGTTCTCTGAGTCTCCATTTAGCCCAATCGGTGCCAAGCTGTACGGCGGGCGATGGAACTCTAAAGGAACTGAAGCACTGTACTTTTCTCAATCCGAATCTCTTTGCTCGTTAGAAGTTTTTGTGCATGTAAACAACGATCCGGCGATCACCAAGCTTTACGATTTGTATCGTATCGAGATGCCGGAATACTTAATTGCCGCACTGGATGAAGAAGACTTGCCGGTCACTTGGCGCTCCATTCCTGCTAGTGAATCCACACAATATATTGGCGACCAGTTTCTTAACGACCCACATCCTGAGTTTGCTGCACTGCAAGTGCCTTCGACAATTTCTCCTCGTGATAACAACTACGTCGTCAATCCAAATCACCCCAAGATGAAAGACATCCTGAAGAAAGCAGAGAAGCTTGATTTTGCTTTCGACCCAAGAATCTTCAAATAAAAAAGCTCAGCGTTTGAATTCGCGCTGAGCTTTCTTTTGTCATTGGGTTAATGCTGAGCAGTCAGCTGTTGATTGTCACTCAACTCCTTCTGATAGCTACTCAATACAATTTCTGCGCCTTTGTAAGAGAGGTGGTTCGCATCGGTGTACATGGCGTTGTTATCGCCTACCTTCATTGCACATTTGCCTTGCTGACAGATGTAACTGGTAAGGTCGACAAACTCCACATGTTCAAATTGCTCAAAATAGTGACCCAACCTAGCCACGCGATGTGGGTGTGATTGCCTTGGCGTGAAGTCACATTCATTGCCAGTGTTGTCTCCAAACAGTCGCGCTTTCCACAAACATTCACCAATGGCATGCGGTGCGGAAGGTGTTGGACCAAAGACCAGGACTTCTCGGTCTTCTAACTCGTTCAAAAGGCGAGTGAGCGAAGCTTGGTAGTCTTGTTTGGATAGCTCTTTATTGAAGTTAGAAGAAATCACCACGCGACGAATTGAAGGCGTATTCCGAATAGTTTCGACTGCATCGGTGAAGAAGCTTCGACACGATAGATTATTGACTCCTGCAATCATGTCGACATAACCCACTGCACAAGAATCTTGCGTAAGCTGGACAACTCCCGTAGGTGTGTCATTCGAGAGTTGCTGAACAAAGACCATGCTGTGGCTGTTACCCAATACTGCGACAGTAGGCTCTGAAGATGATGAACAAGTGTCGTTGATGGTTGTATTACCATTACATGCAATGCCATAGCCATTGTTTACACGCATAGCTTCGAAAAACGCACTACGGTCGGGAAAGCCTCCGTTTTTATGGCCGACGACACCAAAAGCAAGCAGTGGCAGGGTAACTAATACAAGTGAGGCAGTAAGTGTGCTCATGCCGATTTTCTTGCGGCTACGGAAAGGCTTTTCAACAAAGCGCCAAGTTAGGTAAGAAAAAGCAAATAGAGCGACAAGATAGAACGCGAGGCTGAAATCTTGTCCGGCAGTGAGTACGTATCGATAAAAGACCAGTAACGGAATATGCCATAGATAGAGGCTGTAGCTAATTAAACCGACAAAAACGACCGATTTGAGGCTTAGAGCTTTACCAAGCGTGTTGTCTTTGGATGAGAACAAGATGATAAGCGCGGTACCAATCACAGGGATTAACAGCATTAGCCCGGCGCCATCTTTTGATTTATCGAACAACAAAGCAGAGGCGAGAACTAGGGTTAAACCAATCATAGCTAAGGTGTTGTTGGGCTTGATGACGGTTTTACGCATCACTAGGGAAATCAGAGAGCCTGCCGCCAACTCCCAAGCCCGGGAGAAAATCATGTAAAAGGCGAAATCAGGATCACCACTGGCGTACCAAATAGTCATCAAACTTAGTGCAAATACTGCGATGAAGAAGGTGAGATAAGACATGAGCTTGCCACGTGCCAGCAACATAAGCAAAAGAGGGATCACAATGTAATATTGCTCTTCGACACCTAAGCTCCAAGTATGAAAGAGTGGATTGGCTTGCTCTTCCAGCCCAAAATAATTGTGGCCTTTGAGGTACAGCAAAACATTAGAAGCGGACAGAATGGAAGACACAGAAAACTCACCAACTTCTTTATGAGCGTGGGGAAGGAACAACCACCAAGAGAGCAAATAACACACCGCAACAACGAGTAGCAATAAGGGCAGGATCCTACGAATACGGCGCTCGTAGAAATCGGAAAGGCTGAATTGGCTCTTATCTAAATCGTTTATCACAATAGTGGTAATTAAATAGCCGCTGATCACGAAAAACACGTCTACGCCAATAAAGCCACCAGCAAAGGCTTGTATGTCCGCATGGAAAAAAATCACCAATAGGACGGCAATCGCTCTTAATCCATCAACCTCTGCTCTGTATGTCATTGCCTTTCTCCCTAGTCAACGACATACCTAACGCAAAATGCGCACCAAAATTCGGTCGTTGAAAATCAGAGTGTTAGTGGCGGTTATGAAGATGAGAACAGTTTTGCTGGGTGGCTTCTTATATTGATTTTCATTTTGAAAACAGAATGCTCTCTGTTTCTAGCAAAATGATGTGCTACGGATGTAAATCAAAGATCAGTTGAACGGAAGTTCTTATACTCGCAGCTAAGTTAATGAACTCAGAAATGAGGCTATGAGCCAAAACGATATTCAAGCCAAGATTGCCAGCTTTACTTGTATCGAAGAAGCATTGGATTACTTCGATATTGGTTTTGATAGCCGCTTTATTGATAAACACAGAGTGGAGTTAGTGAAGCGCTTCAATGGCTATTTGATTCTGACTAAGCCTGAAGATTGGTTTGCGGCTCGCCGTGCATTAAAGAACGCATACTGCAAGGTGCAACGTAGTTTACTGGATAAAACTACACGCTCAGCTTGTCGTGGTTGCACTTCTTGTCAGCGTCGTTAGTACTCTTTTCAACAGTGAACAATAATGTCGGTAAGCTCTGAGCGCTAAAAAACAAACCCCGCAGATGTACTCAAGCGCATCTGCGGGGTTTTTGTCTATTCAACTTGCCTATTAAAATAAGTGGGCTGAACTAGGCAAGCTCAACGGTTTAGTTTGTTTGGTAAGTTGGGTAATCCAACAGACCTTTTTCGTTACCACCAAACAGCGTCGCAGGATCGTGAGCTGCTAGCGGGTAATCGTTCTTGATACGGTTCGGTAGGTCAGGGTTCGCGATGAACGGGCGACCAAAGCCAACCATATCTGCCAAACCACTTTCTAGAGCTTCAGCCGCTTTCTCTGTGTTGTAGCGACCAGCGTAAATGATGGTGCCTTTGTAAGCTTCACGCACGGCTGTTTTGAACTCAGCAGGGGTATCTGGTGCGTCATCCCAGTCTACTTCCGCAATATGCATGTAAACGACGTTTAGCTTATCAAGCAGTGCTGCAGCAGCCGTGTAAGTTTCAACGGGAGCCTTATCAACGGTACCGTTTAGTGACGTAAACGGAGCAAGACGAACACCAACGCGCTCAGCACCAATCGCTTGAGTCATCGCTTCAACTACTTCACCTAAGAAACGTAGACGGTTTTCAACCGAACCACCGTATTCATCTGTGCGGTTGTTTGCTTCAGAATCGATAAACTGGTTTACAAGGTAGCCGTTTGCTGCGTGCAGCTCGATACCATCAAAGCCCGCTTCAATCGCATTCAATGCCGCTTGACGGTACTCTTCGATAACCTCTTTGATGTCTTCTTTCGTCATCTCACGCGGTTCAACCACATCAACAAAACCAGGCTCATCTGTGCCGTTATCAATAAACACTTTCACGTTTTCTGCTTTTAGTGCAGAAGAAGAAATTGGTTGTTCGCCACTGATGTTGTCAGGGTGAGTCACACGGCCTACGTGCCAAAGTTGGGCGAAGATCGCACCGCCTTTTGCGTGTACTGCGTCAGTGACTTTTTTCCAGCCTACGATTTGCTCTTGGCTGTAAATACCCGGTGTCCAAGCGTAGCCTTGACCCATAGGTGAAATCTGTGTGCCTTCTGCAACAATCAAACCCGCTGATGCGCGCTGTGCATAGTATTCAGCCATCATGTCGTTTGCGACATTACCAGGTTGGCTTGCACGAGAGCGAGTCATTGGCGGCATAACGATACGGTTCTGAAGGGTTAGAGAACCAAGTTGTACAGGTTGAAACAATGTATCTTTCATGACTAACCTCGTTATTTGCTTGTTTGAATCAATTCGATTTGGTAACCGTCAGGATCTTTAATGAATGCGATGTGAGTTTCACCGCCTTTCATTGGACCTGGTTCACGAGTGACATTGCCACCAAGTGCTTTGATTTTGTCGCATGCAGCGTAAATATCTTCACAACCTAATGCCATGTGACCGAACGCGTTACCTAGGTCATAACTGTCTGTGTCCCAGTTGTAAGTCAATTCAATCGTCGCGCTGCCTGGTTGGTCGGCGTTACCAATAAACACAAGCGTGTAGCGGTATTCTGTGTTTTCGAAGCGATCAAGCTCGCTCATACCAAGAACTTTGGTGTAAAACTCAATGGACTTATCTAAGTCAGCCACGCGGATCATAGTGTGAAGAAATTTCATAGTTAACCTTCTTATCTCGGCTTGTTAGCTATCGTTGGAGTGACAGAGTCATCTCAACTAGCAACCTTGTTGAAGCTAAAGATAAAGGTAAAGTATGAAAACATGAAATTATCATTGATTATTGTTTGGATAATATTTTGTTATCAACTTCTTTGAGCAATTGATTCACTTAACGGCTCGATAGACGCAGCGAAAGTGTAAGTCAATTTAACCTTTTATTTTTAATATAAATTACTTACAGTGATTGATTACTGGAACGGATGCATATTAATAAAACACAAGGACAATGGATGAATGAATCAGTGTATCGTGCAATGTCTTGGCTAAAAGCAATACTGGATGGTCAAGGGGTTCGCTACCAAATTGTTGGAGGTTTCGCCGCCCATCTTCATGGAGGTTCTCGGCCAATTGCTGACATCGACCTCTATATTGAAAAAGAGGATGTACATGCGCTTCTACCGTTCTTTCAACCTTTTGTAAGTAAACCGCTTAAACACTACTGTGAAGAAGGGTGGGACTTAGAATATCTTCAGCTAATTTATGAAAACCAGAAAATAGAGATTGGTTTGAGTCCGGGAACTAAGCTCTTTAACACCTCAAGCCAACAATGGGTATCACTCGATGTTGATTTGGCGGAATCCGTACAGCGTGACTTTCATGGGCTTGCTTTACCTGTCATCAATACTAACTCTCTCATTGAGTACAAAAGAGTTCTTAATCGGGAAGTCGATCGAATCGACATTAAAGAGTTGGAAGATATCCAACAAGCCGAGAATGCTCAAACCTTGAGCCATTTCAGTTCCTTGTTCGACATCGCGCGGAGAAAAGCGAAATACGATAATACCAACACTTGGAACAAAGGTTCGGAGACGTACTTTGATGCTTTATATCAAGAGCTTGAAGAAGTCGGTGAAGAAATCACGCAAACACGTCTTTGTTATTTAGAGGATGAGCTTGGCGATGTGCTTTGGAACTATTTAAATCTGCTCATGGCATTGGAAAAAGAGCAAGGTGTCGATCCTACCTCGGTATTGAGCAGAGCGGTTAACAAGTATCAGCAGCGAGTCACTACCATTGAAAACAATGGAAGCTGGGCGGATGTGAAAGCCGAACAAAAGCTAAGGTTACAACAAGAATTCCTAGGTGCGATGAATGAAAATTAAGCCAGAGCTCGAACTGACACAAGAAGAGCATCAAGCGATCATGACACTGCGAAATGCAGCATTCCCAGATCACCAGTCGGCCCATTCTTACTACAAACAGCTACCTCATTATCGTGCTCTCGAGTTTCAAGGCAGTAAGCTGATTGGTTATATGGGGCTGGACTATCGAGTCATGAACTTGAATGGAGAGCCAATCAGAGTATTGGGCATCATTGATTTGTGTGTTGATACGGAGTTCCAAGGGAAAGGTGTCGCTTCCGCAATGCTCACTACCGTTACAGAGTATGCCAAAGATAAAGATGTTGATTTCATCGCTCTTATGGCCGATGACCCCTCACTGTACCTAAAAAATGGATTTCAAGGTTTAGAAGTAGAAGCCAGCTGGTTGAGAATACACGAACACAAAAACTATGGTATCGCAGAAGAAAGGCTTAATGACTTTTATGTGAAGCCATTGCGTGATCAAACAATGATAAAGAGTGGACTCGATTGGTTGGGGTATATGTATTAGCAATCATCGAGTTCTAACAATCATCTCGTTTTAACTAAGATGTCACGAAGCAAAGGGCAAGCATCGCTTAGCCCCTTTGCGTCCGAAATTGAAAGTCCACAGAGAGCATGTCTAGCTTTCTCTACCGTACTTTCATTTTTCATTTGTTACTGCAAGCAATAGTTCAAGCTCTTCAGGTGTCAGTAAGTCTTTGTTTTTCAAAACTTCACTTTCTTCTAAAGAAAGCCGCGTTTGGCTTATTAAGTACTTTTTTTGAGTTGGTGTCAGATCCTTAAGCGAATCTATCAACTCTTTAAAATTTGTGTTGTTCATAGCCTAGCATTCCAATTAACGTATAATTTTTATTGTGTTGTCACTCATCCATATTGGATAAGTAATCAGTTATCTGCTGGTTTATCTTAACCAACTCTGTATTAACTATAGCCAGATCCCCGCTGTCTGGCGCGATATTATCTCTTGTGTGCTCCTCAATGTTGTTTAGTGCAAATACGGCTGACTCCTCACCAAAGCTAGCAAGGATGCTTTTCAAACTGTGTGATAGTAAGAACAACTCAGGCCAATTTTGCTGTTGATTAAGCTGATTAATTCGTTCCAATCCATTTTCGTAGTCTTCCATGTAAGTGGAGAAAACAGCAAAGATAATGTCGACATCGTTGTCCATGTATGTGCTGAGTACTTGGAAGTTGATCATTACTTACCTCCACTGTGTGGCTTGTAGATTAAATGGGGTAGGTAACTGAGATGCGTAAGAGCCTGAGAGGTAGTCTTTAAGCCAATTAGACCAGTTGGGTGGTAAAGGGCGTTGGGAAAGAAACTCAATACTCTCGTTCAATAGAGAGTCCGAAGCTCTAATATTGCAATCCGATAGTTTTTTGAGTCGCATCTCGGCGGAAAACGGGTATCTTTTGTTAAGAGCCTCATCGTTGTTGTTCCCTTGAGTAATGGGCTTTAGAGTCGTTCCCGTTTTTGCTGCTAATAAGGTTAGTAAACAGCGTTTGATGGCAAACTCACCAAAAAAGTCCATCAGTGGTATCGCTTGTTTAAGGATAAGTGATGGGGCTTTACTTGGCGTAGCGTAATAGTAGCTAAGGGATTGCATGAGCTTTCGGTGGGCGTACTCGGGACGAGATTCTAGTAAGAGTAATTTACATTGCATCATCTGTTTAAAAGCCGCCAAATCGATTCGTTGACTCCGATTGAGTTGTTTCTCTGCAAGTAAGCAGAACTCATTGAGCTTAATGAGCACTCGCTTCTTCTCATTTGCACTGGAAAGCGTTTTAAAATGGTCACTCACTAAATCTACGTAGGTATTCATCGCAGGAAGCCACTGCGTGTCGGTCGAAGAAACATTGGAAGCATAAAGGTAACCGACTTCATACAGCCGATCATACTGTTCTAGTTTCAATAAGATTCTGGACACGGTGACAAGCCTAGCGCTGTTACTAGTGGTTAACTCGAATGCTCGATTAGCGAGGATTGAAGCGTTATTGTGTTGTCCAAGCGTTTCGTATAGCCCAACAAGGTTATCTATCGCTCTTAAGCACAGTGGATTGTGCGTGACGTAATTTGCCAGAACTTCAACAGCCTCGCGTATCTTGCCTTTCTGGTGGAGTAAGAAAGCCTCAGCGCAGATTCGACTGGCGTGTTCTTTGTCGTTGCAAAAAGGAAGAAAGTGCTCCAGAACTTCAAACTGTTTCGTGTCCACTAAGGTATCGATTAAGAGTGATTCAACACAAACGCTGTTCGCGTATTTTTTGTGTAGTTGCGCGACATCTGCGAGGGAAAGTCTCTCGACTCTGCTCAAGTATTGTTTCACTTCGGCAAGGTGATGTTGCTCTTGCAAAGCGGTAAGCATTTTAGTCTGCAACGCTTTTGTCTGTAGAGGCTTAGTGAGTAGGTGTCTAACACGGCCAGAAAGTGCAGTTAGGACAGTCTCTTGTTTCGCATCTCCCGATATCATGAGTACCGCGGTGGTATCAGATATTAATTTTGCGCGGCTCATTAAATTGATCAGATCCAAACCAGTGAGTTTTTCCGAAAGGTGATAGTCAATAATGATGAAAGAATAGAAACGTGTTTTTATTGCGCTCAATGCTTGCTGAGCACTATTAACGCATGTGATGTTCGACATTTTTGCCCCGAGCGAACCCAGTTGATGTTTAATCAACGTTGCGGATGTGGAGCAGTCATCTATGACTAAAATACCGATGTTATCGACTTCAAACTTCCCTGTAGTCAAACTTCTACCTATTTTTACGGATTAGCACACTCTAAAATAAAGTTAGTCACCAGTTTGCATAAAGGCAAGTGATTGTTAAGACAAAGAAGGGGCAATATGCCCCTTATCAACTTTTGTAGGCGTTAACTCTGTTCAGCTTCCGTTTCTACGCGTTTTAAAAGCTCATTCGCTTTCTTCATCGCTCTACGTGCACTCTTAGATTTTCGTTTGTTTAACAAGATATCGGAAAACTGAAGGTACTTATCTGCAGTCTGAAATCGTAGATCGTTGATATCTTGAAAGCCAGGTGGGAAGTTTTCAGCGAACGCGTCAATATCTTTCACCAGCTTATCTAGGTTAACCGTCGTACGAGCTTGTTTTAATCGGTAGTGCAACCCTTCAAATTCTTCTTGGTAGAGAAGTCTTGCTGCATCAGACGGAAAAGCTAGAGGGTTAGTGCTCTCTTTGGCTGTTTCGTACAGTTTCATTTCGAGCACGGCATCTTTCATGGCATTGCTGAAAGCCAAGTTTTCTTGGTGTTCTTCGGATTCAGCAAAGAATGTATTGCCCACCTTAATCAAGGTCACTAAAGCGGCGGCATCTCTTAACTGAAGGGCTTCATTTAGGTGTTGTCCAAAAACTTCACTGGCAAGAGAGCTTGGTGTGAACGGGTAGTCTTGGTGGATCTCATGCAGCTCATTCTTAAGATCATAAATCGACTTCTCGTCTTCAACTTGAGCATAAACGGATTTTTCTAAGTGGCTGTTTATCTGCCGTGCAATCGATAGAAGCGTTGAGTGCTTACTTGATTGAATATCCAGTGCCAATACTTCAATCTTATGTGAGTCCGGGTAGTAAACTTTTGCCTGTTGCAAGATGGATTCAATTTGATCGTAATTTGGGTAAGTGGTGACATCGGAATTAAGTACATCATCGATTTTCGATTCAAACTCGCCCAGGAGATGAGGCTTATAAAGACGTAAAAAACCTGCCTCAATCACAGGGTGTAGGCCTTGTTTGTTGTCTATTAACGCTTTTGTGTCTTCTGGTAATGTATTGAGTAGCTGTTCGGCCAATTCGATGGTTTGGTCTTTCTCTGCCAGTGCTAGGTTTAGTTTGGAGATCGTATCCTGCTGCTGTTGATAGAACATGCCAAGTCCAGCCAATAAAGCGACACTTGCAGCAATACCAGAGTACAAAGGCCAACGGTTTCTATTGAGTCGTGTTTTTATATCAACACAGTTCAAGCCTTGAGGTACGGTTCCTGTTGCAAAAGCATTAGCGAATAGACGCCACTTTGAGAAAGGTAAATTGGTTGGCTTCCTCACTTTAATACCTTTTTTCAACGCTTCATCGGCAGGAGTTCGACCATAAGGATGCTTGCAGCTTAAAAGTTCAAAAGTAATGCAGAAGAAGGCAAAAAGGTCGTCACTGAATTTAGGCTCTTTACCCGACAAAATGTCTAGTGACGCATAATTTGGTGTATAGCCAAGTGTGTCAGTATCTTGGGACTTCCGCTTAGCTGCGTATTGGTCATGTTTTAATTGCTGAGTTTTCGATACGCCAAAATCTAACAGCTTCACTTTTCCCTCAGAAGTGAGGATGACGTTGGCAGGTTTTAAATCGGCATGAACCACGCCGAGTGAATGCGCATACGACAATGCGTCCAAGGTTTGATTAAGAATCGATAGGGCAGCGTTGTATCTTAACCCGTCCGGTCGAGAACGTTGAATTAGGCTTTCCAATGTTTCACCATCAACGTACTCCATAACAAGGAAATAAATGTCACCATCAACACCGAAGTCGTAAACGCGGATAATATTCGGGTGGCTTAACTTCTGAGTTTGTTGTGCTTCGCGAATCAGCATGCGTGCGGTCTCTGGCTGCGAGGCATACTCTTTCTGGAGAACTTTAAGTGCGACATATGGAGTATCGGAACCGGATGATTCGAGGATCTTGTCTTTCGCTAAAAAAACGTCACACAAACCACCATGACCAATTAAAGACTCGATTTCATACCGGTTTTTGATTGTCTCCCCGAGTAAAGAATCAGGACGCTTTTTGTGAGTGTTGTTCTCGAAGTCAGAGTGGGGAATACCCGCTGGCGGGATGGTGTTTTGATTATGAGACACTTTTGTATTTGTCTCATTATTATTTGGGGCGGAGCCTTCATTATTTATATTGCCCATCTTGTCGTTTGTATTTTCTCTTTTTTGAGTCTTTACAATTTTTGTTTTATCGCCATTCGAATCTTTATTTATAGAATTGTTTTTACTTTGGTCGTCCATCACGAGGCTCCATATAAAATGATGGTGTGAATATATAACTGATCAACTAATGAAAAATAATGAAATGTTGATTTCTCGGTAAAGCTAACATCGGTTTTTTGACGAATGAAAAATTTAGCGTCAAAAATTTGAACCTCGTTGTATATTTTGTTCTGGGTAATAATCCTCGATTGCTTTGCTACAAATTTAATTCATTATTCCGTTCGTGAAATCTAATTATTATTTGATTAGGCATTATTAACTTAAGTGTTAATAAGATGTCGCCTAACTATTAAGAACTAAATTTATATATTAAGCAGTTCCTTTGGCGAGGTTTACATGACGTTGGTTTTAACCATTACGAGCTTTCATAAGTTCACACCAGAGATAGACAACGAATTCGTTTTTGACGCGACAGGCGAGCATGAGAAAGTCAGTTTTGGTCGCTCAGAACAGTGCGATTGGACGTTGCCAGACCCTGAAAGAGTCATTTCAGGTAAGCATGGAGAGTTGATCAAGTTTGGTGACAAATACTTGATTAAAGACCTCTCCACTAATGGCACTTTTGTAAACAACGCAGTCAGTCCTGTTGGTCAAGGAAATGAATTAGCACTGAATCATGGTGATGTAGTGACCCTCGGCGATTATCAAATTCAAGTCAACCTTGAAGAGCGTCGCATTGACGATTCTTTAAGTGAGGCTAATAAAATCAATGAAGTAGGTGAGAAGGTTGCTATTGAAAACTTGGCTCACGACAACTTTGGTTTGAATGCCTCAGATCTATTAAAAGAGAGCGTTTCTTCCGAGTTTCAACTAGATATCGGTCTCATGGATGACTTTTTAGACGCACCTACATCTCACTCTCAAGATGACCGAGAAGAAGAAAAGCTGCCTTCCCATACTCCAATCTCACATGAGTTCGATGAGAAAAACGTACAGGCTTTTATTAGAGGTTTGGGTATCAACCCAAATATGGTCCCGGATGAAGGCAGTGAGCAATGGTTTGAGCAGTTAGGTCAATCGTTTTCCCTGATGCTATTAGGCTTAATGGAAACATTACACAATCGTGCCGAGTTTAAACAAAATAATCGTTTGAATCATACGGCATTTAGAAAATCTGAAAATAACCCGTTAAAGTTCTCTGCTAATTTAGAAGACGCAATTCATAATTTATATAATCGCCAATCGGCAAGTTTTATGCGAGCTGATATTGCGATAAAAGAAGCGTTCTTTGATATAGAAAATCATGAGCGTGCCTTAATGAAAGGTGTCGAGGGTACTGTATCAAGTGTTATGTCATTAGTAGAGCCAGCAACGATTTATTCTGATGCGATGTCCAATGATAGTGTCTTAAATAAATTAATACCGGCGAGAAAATATGCATGCAGTTGGAAGAAGTTTGAAGGTATTCATCATCAATTGACAGATGAAGTTATAAATAAAGAATCGCCATTTTATTTAGAAGATTTTGCAAAGCATTATGAAAGCGCGTTAAAAACTAAAATTTAAGGGATGATGATGAAAGCGATAATGAAAACTCTAGTGCTATTTTTTGCTGCACTGCTTACGGGCTGCTCCGCTGCAAACCTTGTGGTTGCCCCTTACGCTGATTTAGAGCTGGCTGCAAAACACAACATCAACCCTGATTCAAATGGCAGACCTTCTCCAGTCGTTATTTATGTGTTTGAGCTCACTTCTTCGACGGTGTTTGAAAGCCAAGATTTCTTTTCAATATATGAAAACTACGACACGGTTTTGGGGCCAGATTTAGTTAACAAGTATGAGATATCGCTAACGCCTGGCCAAGAAGAGGTTTATCACGCAAGTATGTCCGCTAAAACGAAATATCTCGGCTTAGTTGCGGCTTTTCGAGATATAGAAAACTCAAATTGGCGACAGGTGATTAAGGTTGATCAAACCGGGTACAACACCTATCAAATTCAACTAGACGATTTGTCTTTGTTCGTTAACTAATCTTGATTGGCGATAAAACCATGACACATTACTCCCGCACAGCATGGTGTGAGGGGATGTTTTTACGTCCTCAACATTTTCAACAAAGCGAACGTGCGATAGAACAAGAATTCAAGGGGCTGAATCGCTTTCAACACCCCTATAATTGGGGCGTTTACAAAGTCCGTGTTAACTCAAACAGCCTTAAAGAAGGGCTGGTGGAAGTTGAGAGTATAGACGCAATTCTGCCTGATATGACGGTCGTCCAACTACAGAGTACGAACGCTGAGCTTAGCCCTTTGAGCATTGAAAAAGGTACGCAAGACACGCTCGTTAAGTTAACCGTGCCGGCGAAGAGCTTGAAAGAGAAAATGGTCGCTGATGTTAGCGAAGGCTTGGTGTCGCGATATTTGTTGAAAGATATTGATGTTATTGATGTTCAGACAGGTCAAGACGAAGAGTGTATTCAAGTCGCATCATTGAACATGGCGTTGAAAGCGAACAATGAAAAGCTTTCTGGTTTTGTTGAATTGCCCATTCTAAAAATTAAAGAGGTAACAAGTGAAGGTGTTGTTATCTTGGATGATGAATTCACGCCACCGAACCTAAATGCGCTTAATGATCAAGCCATGATGAGCTGTCTTAAAAACGTCTCTGCAATGACTAAGATTCGTGCTGATGTCGTCTCTCAACGTCTGCTTCAAGGAAAGATGGCTTCTGCATCAGCGGTGGATTTCATCATGCTACAAATGCTAAACCGATATGAGATGGTTCTTAAGCACCTAGGAAAATTAGATCAAATTCATCCGCTCGAGCTTATTACTTTATTGAAGGGCTACGTCGGCGAACTCTCAACATTTTCTAGCAAAACGAAGCGTACCCCTGATTTGTCTGATTATGATCATATAAACCTGACTCCTGTTGTTCAGGAACTTAACCAAGTGTTAAGCCAATACTTAAGCGTTGTACTTGACCAGACTGCTAATAAGTTACCGCTAGAAGCTCGCCAACTCGGTATACACGTCACACCATTGCCAGACAAGCGACTACTTGATTCCAGTCAGTTCGTATTGGCTGTTAAAGCTGATACGAGCACCGAAGAGATTAGACGATTGGTACCAGCGCAACTTAAGTTTGGGCCAGCAGAACAAATTCGTGACCTCATTAACAACCAGATCAATGGCATCAATGTTGCGCCACTCAATGTCGTTCCGAGGCAGATCCCTTATCAAACCGGGTACGTCTATTTTGAAGTCATCAAAAAAGGACCTTTCTGGAATAGGCTAAAAGAGAGTGGAGGCATCGCTCTACAGTTATCTGGCCAATTTCCAAATGCAGATATTGAGCTTTGGAGCATTAACCAATAACGGGTGACGTCACTATGGAACAGACAATTATTAAGCCAACGCCAGGCGGAAGGCCAGTAAGCGCTAAAGTATCTCAGCCACAATCGGCAGACAGTACCGTGGTTATTTCAAAAAGCACCGAGGTTGTGAACAATGACACGGTAGTCGCCTTTGGTACCAACCCAATACTGGCGGAAGCCAATGGCGTCCTTTCTATCATTGGTCAGATAAGAGCAACGGCGACGCACTCTGATGTGTTCTTTTTAAAAGAAACGTTAGCGCAGAAATTAAGAGATTACGAGAATCGACTACGTCAGAAAAATATTAACTTAGAAACGATAGATACGGCACGTTACTGTTTGTGTTGTGCTATTGATGAAGCGGTATTGAATACAAATTGGGGTAGCCAATCAGCTTGGAGCCACGATTCATTACTAACGTCGTTTTATTCTAGCAGCCAAGGTGGTGAGGCATTTTATCAACACCTTGAGAAATGTATCTCTTCTCCTGAGTCTGATTTAGATCTTCTTGAATTAATGTATGTTTGCTTGTCCTTGGGCTTTGTTGGTCAATATCGATTAGAGAAGAACGGACTCGAAGCGCATCGTCGTTTGAGAAAGCAGGTGATGGCGACACTCAAGAATCATGGCCGAGGTCTGCAACAAGGCTTGAATGATAATGTTGAAGCCCGTCTTCTTAATGGTGCGCAAATCTCTGAACGAGCACCTTTGTGGGTTGTTTGCTCAGTCACACTGGCTTTGTTGGTGTGTATTTTTATGTACTTTAGTTATGACCTCAACAAAGCCTCCAACCAAACCTTTACCAACTTGATCAACTTGATCTCCCCGGTACAAGTTGAGTCAACGGTTCAAACTGATTCTCAAGTTACCGATATAGCTGAACGTATTTCCATGTATCTCGCAACAGAAATAAGTAAAGGTTTAGTCACGGTCGATGCGCTTCCAGACCGAGTTCGAATATCCATCAAAGCTCAAGATCTCTTTGAGTCTGGAAGTGCCGAGGTTGTTGAATACATTCAGCCCGTGATATCCAAATTGGCTCGAACCTTAGAGGCGACAGAAGGGAAAATCTTGGTCGCAGGACATACCGATGACAAGCCAATTTTTACCAGCAAATATCCTTCTAACTGGCACCTCTCTCTGGCTAGAGCCACCGCGATGTCTGAGCAGTTAATCGCGAATAGTGCGTTAGAAGGACGTGTGTTGCCTGAGGGGTTAGGGGATGCGAGGCCGTTGGTCGATAACACTAGCGACGAGAACCGAGCGCTTAATCGCCGAATCGAAATTGATCTAATGGTTGCGAACTAAGGAAAGTGAGATAAATGAGTATCCGAGAAGTAGGCAAAATCTTTACTCAACGCTGGTTTATCGGCTTAGTTGGTGTCGCAGCTTGTTCAATCTTTATATGGGCTGTTGGGCCCCTAATTACCGTCGCAGGTTATGAACCGTTAAAGACGGATTTTCAACGTCTCGTCAGTATTTTAGTGTTGGTTTTTGTTTGGGGGATCTTCAATCTTACGAAACAACACAAGCAAAAAGTTAAAGAAGACGAGAGTATTCAGACTTTGTTAGAAGTTGACTCTCAATCGGATAAAGAAGCCGCCTCTGAAATCAATGTCTTGCAAGATAGGATTGAAAAGGCAATTAAAGTCGTGACTAAAACGCATAAAGGAAAACGCAGCCTTTATGAATTGCCTTGGTACGTTTTGATTGGTCCTCCTGGTACGGGTAAAACAACGGTTCTCAAGCAGTCTGGCTTGGAATTTCCTTTGGCTGAGTCAATGGGTACAGATTCGGTCGCTGGGGTTGGTGGCACTCGACATTGCGATTGGTGGTTCGCGAACAAAGCGGTGTTAATAGATACTGCAGGGCGCTACACCACGCAAGACAGTCAGGAAAAGGTCGACTCAAAGGCTTGGCATGGGTTCCTTGGACTACTTAAAAAATACCGAAATCAGAGACCAATCAATGGCGCTATCGTGACGGTGAGTTTGGCCAGCATAATGTCGCAAACTCGCACTGAGCGCAGCTTGCACGCAAGAGCAATTAAGGCTCGTCTGCAAGAGTTGAAAAATCAATTAGGCATGCAATTTCCAATCTACGTACTGCTTACTAAGATGGATCTCGTCGCGGGCTTCAATGAGTTTTTTGCTGACTTGAGTAAAGAAGAGCGAGACGATCTCTTTGGTTTTATGTTCCCTCAAGATTGCGAGGATGAGAAAGGCGTTATTTCTCTCTTTAATAAAGAGTTTCATCACCTATTAGAACGTCTTGATGCTCGAATGTTGAGGATCCTTGAAACTGAAGATGATCTTGATAAGCGTGCGCTTATCTTCGAGTTTCCGAAACAGCTGCGTGTACTACAGGCAAACTTAGATGAGTTTCTAACCGATATTTTTGCTCAAAACAGCTTTGAAGAACCGACTCTCATCCGTGGTGTGTTTATGGTGAGTTCGGTTCAAGAAGGGATCCCTGTTAGCCGTTTAATGAATGAATCCACAAGTGGGTTGGGACTTGGCAAGCTTGGGCTATCAATGAACAGTCGAAGTTCTGATAGTTACTTTGTCAAAAACCTATTTGATCGAGTGATTTTCAAAGAGCAATTGCTTGGTACGGTGAATCGTCATTATCAAAAACAGTCTAGTTGGCTTCATCGAGGCGTTTATATCGGATGTGCAGCAGCACTCGCAGGTGCCACGGGCGTTTGGTTCACCAGTTACCAGTGGAACGTGAACCTTATTAATCAAACCAATAAGCAGACTGACCATATCAACGCAATGATAGGCGCGGATAGCTTGGACTTTGATTCAGATATTATCAGTGCAATAGAAACGCTTGATCGCATCATGATGTTACCGCTCGGTAAACAAAGTGATTATGAAGACGAAACGGCGATCAAAAAGTTTGGCCTGTATCAAGGGGATAAGGTCTCTCAAGCGGCGAACAATGCTTATACCTCTGCGTTAAATAAGCACTTTGCCCCAATGGTGCTCCAGAGTCTTGTCTCTGAAATGGAAGGAAACCAAGAGCATCGTCAATATCTATACGAAACACTCAAAACTTATTTGATGCTGTTTAACCCAAATAAATATCAGCAAGAGGAAGTTCTGAGTTGGTTTGGTTTCTACTATGAACGTCATTACCCAGGTGTACTTAATGAGGTGCTAAGAGAACGCTTAATGACGCACACTCGAAACTTGCTGGACAGCAATGAGCGAGGGCTTTCTTACGACGAATCATCGGTAGCGAAGGCTAGAGAAGTCTTAACACAAATGTCTTTGCCGGAGCGTGCTTACCAACGTATGAAGCTGCAGTTTGCGAAAAGCCATGTGCCTTCATTTCGGTTGACTGACGTTCTGGGACCTAAGGGTTTAGAGCAATTCGAACGAAACAGTGGTAAGCCACTATCGCAAGGTATTTCCGGTTTTTACACTTACAACGGATTCCATAGCATTTTTCAAATTCAAATTAACCGCACGGTAAAAAGTTTGATGGAGGAAAATTGGGTCTATGGGGACGATTTAAAAGCGCATGAAATTGACCATGCAAGCGCTATTCGAGGTGTACAAGAGCGCTATTACCAAGATTATATCAATGAGTGGAAAAACCTGATTGAAGACATCCAGCTTAAACAGGCGCCAAGTTTAGAGTTGGCTTCCGCTCAGGCGAGGGTGCTATCTGGTGTTGAAAGGCCAATTGAATCACTACTGCGTGCGATTCAAAAAGAAGTGGGCTTAACGAAAGTGGTTTTGTCAGAAAACCAAAAAGCCGCCTCTGAGGTTGCGGGAAATGTAGCAAAGGTGAAGTTTTCAAATACGGCTGACAAGCTCGATCTGTATTTACCTGAGGAAAATGCATTTAACGTAGCCTTGCCCGGGAAAGAAGTGGAGCAACACTTTACTGAAATTCTACGTTTGGATGAGCAAGATTTTGACGACATTCAGCAAGCAATGGTTAATCTGCGTTCTTACTTGTCTGATCTATCAAGCTCAGGGAACAATCAAAAGATTGCTTACAAGAGTATTCTGGATGGAACGGTTACCCAAGATGTAGCAGCTTCTTTTGAGCGGGCGCGAGAGTTGCTACCAAAGCCATTTAATCAATGGTTAGGTGAGTTGTCTCAAGAGTCAGTGAAATTTGCTGAGAGTGGTTCTAAAGATCACCTAAATCAACTTTGGCAAACGCAAGTAGTAAAACCTTATCGTCGTTCTATCGCGGGACGTTATCCTTTTGTTTCAAATGCGGCCAAGGAAGTGCGACTTAAAGATTTTAAACGTTTCTTCGGCTATGGCGGAACGATGGACTCTTTCTTTAAAGAGTATCTCGAACCATTTGTGGACACCTCCTCTAGACGCTGGAAACTTGAGAAAGAAATCGGTGTGAGACCAGAAACATTAGCGGTGTTTCAACAAGCAAAGCGCATTAGACAAACCTTCTTTGAATCTGATAACTCGCTGAGAGTCGAGTTTGGAATGAAACCAGTCTATCTAGACCAACATATCACTCGCTTTGTATTGGAGTTAGGTGAACAAGACCTCGTTTATAAACATGGTCCAGCACGTGCTAAATCGTTGAGTTGGCCAGCAGGTCAAGATCAAACTCGAATCGTATTTACGCCGCCGGAATCAAAGCGAGAAATTGCTCATACATATGAAGGTGAATGGGGCATCTTTAGATTGCTAGACCAATCGCTTAAAGCGCGTCCGGAGTCACGAAAAGACAACATCGTGATGATTGATCTCAATGGTAATAAAGTTCAGCTGGAGCTGATCCCTTCGAGCACGGTAAACCCATTCTGGTCAAATGAAATGGAGAGGTTCCAATGTCCACAAACGCTTTAACTTCTTCTTGGGGATACATAGGGAAAATGCCGGCTAAAGGGGATTTCGTTAAAGACGGTTTGTCCCAAGAATTTACTGGTCGTTGGCACGACTGGCAGCAAGCAGTCATTGCCGTTAGCCGTGAGCAACTGGGGGAAAATTGGAGCGAGTATTTTTTGACAGCTCCTATCTGGCATTTTGCGCTTGATGTTTCTTACATGGAAGACGCCACTTATATCGGCAGTGTCATTCCGAGCGTGGATTCGTCAGGTCGTTATTTCTTTTTTACGGTGGCGCGCGCAGTACAGGGACCTGCGGTGAACTACTGGCAACAGAGTGACTGGACACAGCATAGCCACAACCTTGCAGTTGCCGTATTGAGTGATGAATTTGTTTTCGATGCATGGGCACAAGGGCTGACAGACTCTGACAACCTACCAACCGAAGAAGCGAGCGTAAGCCAAGTTCCAACGATGGTTTATGAAAGTGAACTGTCCGTCATTTATCAGCGTTCGTCGCAGCTATCAGTGAACAGCCTCTTGAATCGAATGATTGGTAAGGACTACAAAACGCCTTGCTTTTGGTGGACAGACGGTTCGGACAACATCGAACCGTGCATGTTGGTGACATCTGGCTTGCCCTCGATAGGACAATACTCCGCAATGCTAGACGGCAATTGGCAAAAGTGGAACTGGTAGGAAGCGAAGAATGAATTGGAATTACTTTACTTTTGCTAAGACGCATCCAGGCAAAGTGCGACCTTATAACGAAGATGCCTTGCTTGAGATGTCTGAAGCTGGGCTTTGGGTTGTAGCGGATGGAATGGGTGGACACAGTGCGGGGGATATTGCGAGTCAGATGTTAGTGGATCGTATTGCTCGTCATATCAAAGACCATAAAACGACGAACATCGATGAACTAAGAACGGTTGTCCAGCAAGCAAACAAAGAGATTTTTGATTACGCACAAGCCCACTTAGAGGGCAAAACCATGGGAACGACTCTTGTCTTATTGTTTATGCAAGATGGCTACTTCCACTGTTTATGGGTAGGAGACAGCCGCATCTATCAACTCAGAGAAGGTCGCTTCTCCCAAAAAACTAGAGATCACAGTCAAGTCATGGATTTGGTTGAGCAAGGTCTATTGGCTTTTGAGGATGCAGAGTCACATCCACTGGCTAATGTCATTACACGAGCGATTGGTGTGGACGAAATAGTCACGATAGACCAAGTATCAGGCCAGCTTGCAGACGGAGACCAATTTCTTTTGTGCAGTGATGGATTATCAAAAGAACTCACCAACGATGAGATGCACAAGACACTTTATGCAGACTCGGTGAATCAGGCGGGCTTAGCTTTGATGCATTCTGCATTAGTGAGAGGTGCGAGTGACAATGTCACGTGTGCTTTGATCAAAGCTTGCTGTGAGAGAAGCGAGCTAGACGGACGAACGCAAGAGGATGCCACTATCCCAGTATTCTTGAGGAGCAAGGCGAATGGTTGATTCAAAAAGTGTATCTGACTCTAGCAGGGTATTCGATTGGTTGGCTCCGGTTCTATTGCCAGTATCAGAAGAGAGCCCAACAGGTGTAGATCCGCGCGAAGACGTGTCACCTCAATCAGCATACTACCGTTTAAAAGACAGTCGAATGGCGGCACGCAATGCTGAGCGCAATGCGATTATCGAAGAAGAGAGCATATTAACGCACACTAACTTGTGGCGTGTCTTTATTGACGAGGTTCCGGATATTCTTTCTCGCCAATCAAAAGACTTAGAATTTGTTGCATGGTTAATTGAAGCCCTCACGCGTCTTTATGGATTTCGTGGCATGGGAGTTGGCTATGAAATTGCCTCAAACTTCATCGACAATTTTTGGGAGCAACTGTATCCAATGCCTGATGAAGACGGGATGGAGACGCGTATCTCTTCCATTATTGGCCTAAATGGCATCGATAGTGAAGGAACGTTGATTTTTCCTTTAGCATCCATTCCCCTTACTGACATGGGGGTAGAGCAACCGTACGCCTTTTGGGAGTATCAGCAAGCGATTGAGTTGGAGAGACTTGATGAAGACAAGCGCCGCTACAAGGTTGAGCAGGGTGCTGTTGAAATGTCCAAGATTAACGACACGGTGAAATCTACATCTGATGAGTTCTATCGTGAACTTATCTCTGACCTTGAGTTTGCGATGGCTGCGTTTAGCCAATTTAGTCAAAAGCTTGATGATGCGGTTGGAGACGTTACACCGAGCTCATACATCTCCAAGAAACTAGATTCAATACATTCGGCATTAAAGCATCTGTTGGGCGTTCGTTTTCAAGCTCCATCTGAGGTGACTGAAGTTATCCAGCTCGAACCGACTGAGGATGAGGAAGCACCAACGGTACAGAACCAAAACGGCGCTTTATTGATGACAAACATGCAATCGCGTGAACAGGCGATTGAGCAGTTACAAAAGGTGGCAGACTTCTTTAGAGAAAGTGAGCCTCATTCACCAGTTTCTTACTCCATCGAACAAATCATTCGTTGGTGTGGAATGCCTCTGCCGGAATTACTGGCGGAATTGATCTCCGACGGAGATGCAAAGAGAAGCTATTTCCGTTTAGTTGGCATAGCAGAACAAAATGAAAATTAAGAAAGGGAGAACGGTATGACGAGTATCCACTCGAAACTGTCACGAGTAAGGAAGCCTCGTGTTCACATTACCTATGATGTTGAAACTGAAGGAACAACGCTGAAAAAAGAGCTTCCTTTTGTTGTTGGTGTAATGGGCGATTTCGCAGGACAAAATACGGAAGCGCTGAAGCCACTCAAAGACCGTCGCTTTATTCAGATCGACAGGGATAACTTCGATGACGTTCTTAAGAAAATGAACCCGTCAGTGAAGTTTAAGGTAGCCAACAAACTCGCGAAAGATGACTCTCAGTTTGAAGTTGATCTGAGCTTCAAGTCGATGCAGGACTTCGAGCCAGCAGCGATCGTTAATCAAGTTGACCCACTACGCCAGTTAATGGAAACACGCAATAAGTTACGCGACCTAATGACCAAGGTGGATCGCTCAGAAGAGTTGGAAAATATCCTTGAAGATGTCTTAAACAACACGGATAACTTAACCAAGCTAGCAGGCGAGCTGAAACTTGGTGACGCTCACCCGACGGACAATCCAGAGGGAGTGAAGTGATGACAACGCAAATTGAAAAGCAGCTTGATCCTACGGTTGGTGAGCAGACTTCCTCTTTCCTAGAGCAAGCGATTGGCGCAACAAAGCAAACAGAAGCTTCACGTGCTGAAGAGCTGATTAAGACGTTAACTGAGGAAGCAATGAAAGGCACGGTCTCATGGAATAAAAACCTAACCGTGACTTTCCGTGAAGCGATCAACTTACTCGATCGTCAGATTTCTGAACAGCTGTCCGAAGTCATGCACCATCCAGAACTGCAAAAACTTGAAGGATCTTGGCGTGGTTTGAACTACTTAGTCATGAACTCAGATACCAGTTCGACACTGAAAATTCGCATGATCAGCATTACGAAGAAAGAGCTTCATAAAGATTTGAGTAAAGCGGTTGAGTTTGACCAAAGCCAGATATTCAAAAAAGTTTATGAGTCGGAATTCGGCAGTGCCGGTGGTGAGCCATATGGTGCACTGATTGGTGATTATGAATTTACTAACCACCCAGAAGACATTGAATCACTTCGTTTAATGTCGAATGTGGCCGCGTCAGGTTTCTCTCCATTCTTATCTGCGGCTTCACCTGCATTGTTTGGTTTTGATGAGTGGACAGAGCTTTCTAAACCTCGCGATTTGGACAAAGTTTTCGAATCACTGGAATATGCTCAATGGCGTTCTTTCCGTGAAAGCGCAGATTCTCGTTTTGTAAGCTTGACCATGCCAAAAGTATTGGCGCGTTTGCCTTATGGACAAGCAACTTCGCCGGTAGAAGAGTTTGGCTTTGAAGAATTTGACGTTGACTCAGTGTCGGGTATTGCAACGAATGCTGAACATAATGATTATTGTTGGATGAACTCTTCTTATGTGCTGGGCGCTAAGCTTACCGATGCATTCTCGAAATATGGCTTCTGCACCGCTATTCGTGGCGCAGAAGGTGGTGGCCGAGTAGATAACCTACCGACGCACTTCTTCATGAGCGATGACGGCGACCCAGATATGAAATGCCCGACAGAAATTGGCATTACGGACCGACGTGAAGCGGAACTAGGTAAACTTGGTTTCCTTCCTTTATGCCACTATAAGAATACCAACTACGCGGTTTTCTTTGGTGCACAGACCTGCCAAAAACCAGCCAATCACGATTCTCCTGATGCGACTGCGAATGCGGCCATTTCAGCACGCTTACCTTACATGATGGCAACGTCACGTTTTGCTCATTACTTGAAGGTCATGGCGCGCGATAAGATTGGTAGCTTTATGGAAGCTGAAGACGTGGAGTCGTGGCTAAACCGCTGGATCTTAAGCTACGTGAATGCCTCAGAAGGTGGTGGTCAAGAAATCCGTGCGAAATACCCACTTGCCGATGCTCGTGTTCAGGTGAAAGAAATTCCAGGTGCGCCAGGCTCCTACAATGCTGTGGCATGGTTGAAGCCTTGGCTGCAAATGGAAGAGTTGACCACGTCATTGCGCTTGGTCGCAAAGATCCCTCAATCGGGTGGCTAAATAATAGGTGGTTGGCCATTGGGTCAACCACTCCTTCCACGCTTAGGGGTAGAGATTGAGTATTAAAAGTGACGATTTGGAATGGCTAACGATATGACATTAAATTTCTTAGACCCAAGTGAACTGAAACACGAGTTCAGTCCACTTGGGTGTGCGGAACTTGATAGTCACTGGGTTACCCAGTTTGTTGAGTCAGTAGATTCAATACATTCGGCAAAAATTTGGCTAGAGGGAACAAAAAGTTCAACTGTTGATGACTTTCGATATAGCGTGTTGATGGCCATCGATCAGATTGACCAAATATTGGAAGAGCAATTGAATGAGATTATTCATCATCAAGCATTTCAAGCATTGGAAAAATCATGGTTAGGTGTTCGCTATCTGTGCGAGCAAACTGCCAGCCAATCCAGTGAGCCTGTGAAGATAAAAGTTCTTTCGGCAACATGGGATGAGGTCAGCAAGGATGCACTGAAAGCCATCGAGTTTGATCAATCTGCGCTGTTTAAATTGTTGTATCAGAATGAATATGGCATGCCGGGTGGTGAGCCTTTTGGGGTGGTGATCGGTGACTACGAACTAAGACATGACCCAGCGAAAAATCACTTTGATCGAGATTTAACGGTGTTAAGAAAGGTTACGCAAACTGCGGCAGCGGCATTCAGTCCATTCATTCTGTCTGCACAGCCAAGTGTGTTTGGTGTTAATCGATTTTCAGAGCTGTCATCGACCACAGATATTGGCGCTCAGTTTGAACAAGTTGAGTACATAAAATGGCAAAAGTTACGAGAATCGGAAGATGCGAAATTCATCGGTATTGCTGCACCAAACGTGTTGTTTCGCTTGCCTTATACCAGAGACGGTTCTCGTACAGAAGGGTTTGATTTCGAAGAGGCTATCAATGATTCTGAGCGCGAATTACTGTGGGGAAGTGCCGCGTTTTGTTTCGCTGCGATTGCGATTCGAACGTATCAAGAACATGGCTGGTTTACTCACATGAGGGGTGTTAAGCAAGGCGATTACACACAAGGAACAATTTTAGCGCCCACGCGAAGTTCAGTGCATTTCACTAGCAAAAATACCCGCGATAGAAGTCCTTTGAACTTAAAAGTTTCAGAGCGCAAAGAAAAAGAAATATCGGATTGTGGATTTATCACCATGTCACCGGTTGCAGAAACCTACATGGTGGGGATGACATCCAGCGTGTCCATTTATAAGCCAAGACAGTTCGAAGAGCAGCATATCACTATGAACGCCAAGCTGACCTCGATGCTGCAATACACGCTTTGTGTTTCACGAATCGCCCATTACATAAAGGTCATGGGACGAGACAAAATCGGTGTTTATCAAGATGCAGATTCAATCCAACGAGACTTCCAAAAGTGGCTTCATCAATACACAACAGCCTCTGACGAAGCTTCGGATGAACTGAGGGCAAAGTACCCTTTAAATGAGGCAAACATCAGCGTTAAAGAAAAACGTGATTCCCCCGGACACTATTATTCGGTGGTTCATTTACGGCCTCATTTTCAACTCGACCAGATGGTATCGGCGGTCAAACTTATTACGGAATTATCACCAGAACAAGTGGTGTAAGGGAAGATAATGAAAACATGGAAAAATGCGCTTTCTGAGGGCAGCTTACAACAGGCTATAACACTGATTATCGAAGACATTAAAGCTTCACCAAAAGATGCAGGGTTACGCAGTTCTTTTATTGAACTGTTGTGTATTGACGGTGATTTTGAACGTGCTGACGATCAGCTCATACAGTCGATAAAATTGTTCCCTGAATATTTATCTGGTGCGAGTCAGTTACGCCATATGGTGAAAGCGGCACAAGCGCGAAAAGACTTTACAGGTGGGGCTGCCACTGCACAGTTTATTGAATTTGATCAGCAGGCCAACGAGCTTGTTGTAGACCTTAATTTAGCCATCAAAAATGAAGAGTTTGACCATGGCTATGAACTCGCTCAGTCACTGGAAAATATGCGAGAGCAAAAGCGTTTCCTACAAGGAACGCGAGAGTTTGAGGATGTGAGAGATATTGACGATCGTTTATCCGGATACATCGAACTTTTCTCGACGGCAGGTAACTACTTTCTTGTGCCGATCAAAAACATTAAGCAGCTAGACATAAAACAAGCGAGCTCGATGCTTGAACACGTCTGGCGACCTGTTGAGTTTGACATTGAAGGCTTGGGTGAAGGTGAGGGGCATATGCCTCTGACTTACATTGATTCCATTACCGACGCGCAAAAACTTGGCCGAGAAACAGATTGGAGACAATTAGGTGAAAGTGAACTGTTTGTCGGCCTAGGTCAAAAATGTTGGCTTGTCGGTGATAAAGCACTACCTATCTTTGAGCTGAACACCTTGTCAGAAAGCAAGGCATTGGCATAGAGGTTTTTATGCCATTGGTCGCTTCTTTACTCGACAAGCTGATCGATAACGATCCACATCTTAGAGAAGACAAGGACTTTCCGTTGGGTCAGCAAGCATTGGTCGACAATCTTCTAAGAGACTTGGAGTCCATGCTGAACAGCCGTATCGGTTGGACGGAAATTTCGGATGATCTCAGAGAAGTAAAGTCCTCAATTTTAAATTATGGATTACCTGACTTTTCGTCTATGCCATACAGCAGCAAGCAGGGGCAAGATCAACTGTGTGAAATCGTTCGTGATGCGATTTTAGAGTTTGAGCCTCGCCTAGAAAGCCCGAACGTTAGCATTCTAGATGAAAAGAGCGCAGTAGACAGAACCTTGAGACTAAAGATCAGCGCGACTTGTCTGATTGGCAATAACACACACGAAGTGACATTTAACTCAGAAGTAGAACCCGTGAGTTTAGGCATGAAGTTGAGCAGAATGAAATGAGTGACGAGTTTCTTAAGTATTACAACCGAGAGTTAGCTTACTTACGCCATAAAGGGCAAGAGTTTGGCGAGCAGTACCCCAAAATTGCTTCTCGATTGGGGATCAGTGAAGAGCAAGTCGATGACCCTCATGTGGAGAGGCTTCTTGAAGGCTGCGCTTTCATGACAGCTCGCATACGTCAAAGTCTCGATAACAGTTATCCGCAGTTTACGGAATCTTTGATGGGGCAATTGCATCCGGATTTTCATGCGCCAATCCCTTCAATGTCGATCATTAAAATGAAATGTAATGAGTCGACCTCTGCTCCCTTTGATGTCTCTAAGGGGGAAAAGGTGATGGTTGGCGCGCCGGGTTACAAAGAATGTGAATTCAGAACGTGTTATGAGACAAGAATGTATCCCTTCGATATATCGGCAGGAACCTTTGAAAATGCCCCGATACAGCCGATTGGTTCTCCGTGGGAGCGTTCGTCTAAATCTGTACTTAAGGTAAAGATCAATGCTAATGATGGTGAGTCTGCATTAAGTGAGATGGGCGTCGAGACGCTCAGATTCTACCTCAATGGCCAAGCACAGCTTACTCAGCGGTTATATCAGCTATTGTTCCAAAGCCTAATCGGGATCTCTGTCTCTGTGAATGGTTGTGAGCACGCTTCGTACACTCCTCGTCACCGCCAAGCTGCCGGTTTTATCGATAGTCAACAAGTCGTGCCCTACAGCAAGCGAAGCTTTTCTTCTTCGAGGATGTTGGTGGAATATTTACATTTCCCCGAGAAGTTTATGTTCTTTGATGTCGTTGACTTAAATCTCGAAAAGTTTGGTATTAACGAGGAGTTGGAGCTCTACTTCTACTTTGACTGCAATGATGACTGGCTCCCAAAACAAGTTGACAAAGACAGTGTGTTATTAGGTTGTGTTCCCATCATCAATCTTTTCAAAACAACAATGGAGCCAAAGCGACTAGAGCCAGCCGAGTACGAGTACCAACTGTCTCCACAGTACCAAGAAGCAGAGAGCAACGAAGTGGTGTCTATTTCGAATGTCACGCTTAGGAATTGGAATAAAACATACGAGAACTTGCCCAGTTATTTTGCCGGTGAACACACTCATTACATGAACAAAAGCGAGATTTTTTGGGTCATGAGGCGAGAGGATAAGAATTGGGCAGGTGGGTTCGATGAGCCGGGCCGAGAAAGCTACATTTCATTCGTGGATAAAAAGCACCGATTATTTGCTCCTGAAAGTCGTGAAAACTGGCTGATGTACGTACAGGCGGAATGTTGTAATCGAAACTTACCGCAGAAACTGCCTTTTGGTGGCGGCCTGCCAGAGGTCTCGCTACCGAGTGTCAATGACAATTTTGCTGAGCTTCGATGCCTTGTTTCTTTGTCAGAAACGGTGAGGCCGGAAATGGATGAGAGCACGCGTTGGCAACTAACCAAACTGCTTACCCTGACTCATTTTACCGATGAGGACGGACTCTCTACGCTCAAGCAATTACTCAACTTGTATGCGTTTACAGGTACAGCGGAAACGAAATCGCTGATCGATGCTCTCGTAAATTTCGAGTATCAGCAAACAACGGGAAGGGTCAACGAAAAAGGTAAAGTTGGATTTGCTCATGGTGTAAAGCTCATATTGACCGTCTCTGATCAAATGATATCTAAAGAGCAAGTCTTCCTTTTAGGTTGCGTCTTGTCGGTGTACTTCTCTCAGTTTGCGGAAGTAAACATTTTTACGCAGTTAGAAGTAAAACTGAAATCGACAGGCCAGTTATTTCATCGGTGGCCAGCACTGATCGGAAACAAAGCTTTGTTATGAAACCAGAAGAATTCTTAATTCAGCTGAAAAAGCGACCGTTGTTCGAAGCGATTCACTTAATCGAGCAAGCGTTGCTTCGTTCGCAAGCTCAACTAGGCTCGGATGAGTTACCCAAGAAGGAGAAGCTTGAGTTAAAAGTAAACGCCTCATTGGGTTATGAGAATGCACAACTGGTTAATGCGACCCTATCTGAGCATAAAGTTTTCCTTGAAACGAACTTGCTTGGCTTAACGGGTGAGCAAGGTGTTTTACCAAGCTACTACAGTGAATTGGCCATCGGTCGTGAAAAGGCTGGTGATGGTGCAATGGTCGATTTCTATAACATTTTCAATCATCGCTTGTTGTCACTGTACTACCGAAGTTGGCAGCTAAGTCAATTTGCGGTGCAAGCACGTGAGCACAATAAGGGCAATCGAGCACCTCTATTGAGCAGTCTTGAAGCGGTAACTGGGCACGAAAAGCACCTGAACAATTACTATGCAGGATTGTTTGCGCAGAAAGGTCGCGGTAAAGGTGCGCTAAAAGACTTAATTGAGCACCTCACAGACTGTGAAGCTAAATTACACGAGCTTCAGGGGCAGTGGATGAGTGTATCGCAAAATGAGCAAACTAAGCTAGCTGGAGGATCATCGCCTGAAGGGCAGTTTGCTCAATTAGGGCGAGGAGCTTCTATCGGTGCCAAGGCATGGAATATCAATGCAGGAATTACGATTGAGCTGTTTCCGACGAACACATTGCAGGTTGAGCAATTACTGCCAAATAAATCCAAATTAACAACCATAAAGTCAGTTGTGCAGGACTATGTTGGTAAGCATAAGCGCATTAATTGGAAGCTCACGACACGTCATAAACATTTACCTCAAGTTCGTCTTGTTAAAGGTTCTGGTCAATTAGGAATAGGAACCGTTTTGGCAAAACATAAACGAACCAAAGATCGAAAAATAACAATTACCATTTAAGGGAATCAAAATGGCTTTACTCTCACTTTCAGCGTTGGTCGAAAGGTTATCACCTGTTGCACGAGAAACACTTGAGCAAGCAGCCGCTATGGCCAGTTCGCGTACTCACCATAGTATTGAAATGACGCATTGGTTACTCACCATTGTCCAAAATCCCAATCAAATCTATGCTGAAGTTTTCGATAAATTTAATGTCGACGCGCAGGTAGTTGAATCACAGCTACTATCTCAATTAGAAAAGTATAAAACAGGTTGTGAGTCAGTTCCGGGACTTTCAGCGCATACAGTTTCTGTGATGCAAAACGCCATGATGGTCTCGACGATTGAGTTTCAAGCAACGGATCTTGATTGTATCCATCTGCTAAGTGCTTATTTGTCAGATGAAAGCTTGGCGAACGTGATGAACCAAGTCAGCACAGAGCTAGACAAAGTAGAGGCAAGTGCACTCCTTGGATTTTCAGAGAGGAGTTCACCACATCAAGCTGGCGTTACTGGAACTAAAGGGTCGCACGCGGCGTTGGATCAGTTCACCGTGGATCTCACTGAACAAGCAAAGGCAGGGAAGATTGATCCAGTAGTTGGACGAGAGAATGAAATCCGTCTAATGATTGATATTTTGCTTAGAAGGCGTCAAAACAACCCAATACTGACGGGGGAAGCTGGGGTCGGTAAAACAGCGGTTGTCGAAGGACTGGCTCAAAAGATCGTCGACGGAGATGTCCCTCCAGCGCTAGAAGGCGTTTCAATTAAGTCTCTTGATATGGCTCTGCTTCAAGCAGGAGCGGGCATGAAAGGCGAATTCGAAAATCGGTTAAAAAACGTAATTAAAGAGGTTAACGAGTCTTCCACGCCAATCATCCTTTTCATTGATGAAGCGCATGGTTTGATTGGTGGTGGCGGGCAAGCCGGTCAAGGAGACGCTGCAAACATTCTCAAACCCGCTCTGGCAAGAGGTGAGCTGCGAACGATAGCAGCAACGACCTGGGCGGAATACAAAAAATACTTTGAGAAAGACGCAGCCCTGACAAGACGGTTTCAAGTTGTCAAAGTGGAAGAGCCAACGCCAGTGGTTGCCGTAAACATGTTACGTGGACTATTGAGTGTTATGGCAGAACACCATGGTGTTTACATCACCAGTGATGCTTTAGAAGCCGCTGTACAGCTCTCCTCGCGTTACATAAATGGAAGGCAGTTGCCAGACAAAGCCGTGTCCGTTTTAGATACCGCATGTTCCCGCGTGGCCTTGAGCCAAAATGCCATTCCGGGGTTGCTCGATAGCAAAAAGAAGTCTGTTCAACTTAAACAAGCAGAGTTAAAGCAGCTTGAGAAAGAGTTTCAATTTGGCTCGGAGAATTCTGAATCAGTCCAGCGCATAAGACAAGATATTGATGAGTTATCTACTCAGGTCTCTGACTTGGAGTTGCAATGGAACAAAGAACAAACGTGGGTTGAACAAGCGATAGCGTTACGCGAAAAAATTGCTCTAGAACCATTAAGTGAAGATAAGAAAAAATTAATGGAAATCGAAAGCGACTTAAACGCGAGTGCGCAGCCTTTAGTGTATTCCCATGTTAGTGAGGCTTTGATTGCTGAAGTGATATCAGACTGGACAGGGATTCCACTAGGCAAACTGCAAGATGATGAAATAAAAGCAGTTCTAAATCTAAAAGAGAGCTTAATTGAGAGGGTTGTTGGTCAAGACCACGCGCTAGAAATCATGTCTGAGGTGATCAAAACGGCGAGTGCGCAATTGACTGATGAATCCAAGCCAAACGGAGTGTTTTTATTAACTGGTCCAAGTGGTGTGGGTAAAACGGAATCTGCGTTAGCGATTGCGGAAAAAGTGTATGGTAGCGAGGACAACGTTACGACAATCAACATGTCGGAGTTCAAAGAAGAACACAAGGTCTCATTGTTGTTAGGTTCTCCTCCTGGTTACGTGGGTTATGGTGAAGGTGGTGTATTAACCGAAGCCGTGAGACGTAAGCCATACAGTGTAATACTGTTGGATGAAATGGAAAAAGCACACCCAGGAGTTCAGGACATTTTCTACCAAGTCTTTGATAAAGGAGTAATTAAGGACGGGGAAGGCAGAGATATCGATTTCAAAAATACGATTATCATCATGACAGCGAATACAGGGACAGATACCACCATGTCACTGTTCGATGACCCAGAACTTGCTCCTGATCCAAGTACACTAAAAGAAGCACTACACGATGACTTACTAAACGACTTTAAGCCCGCCTTTTTGGGAAGAGTGAATGTCCTTCCGTATGTGCCTTTGGATAAGGAAGTACTTGCCCAAATTACACGCCTCAAGCTGAAAAAAGTGTCAGACAGGATCGAAAAACACTATTCGGCTGAACTTCATTTCAGTGACGACCTTGTAACCGACATTGTTGATAGCAGTAACGAGTCTGGGAGCGGGGCAAGAGTCGTGCAAACAACCATTGAAAATACGCTATTACCGAAAGTTTCTCATGAAATATTGAACGCTATTCTTAATGGTAAGACATTTGAAATAATTAATGTCGAAGGTTCTGTTAATTCATTGAGTGTCTCACTTATTTAACAGTTTTTCTAAAGTAAAAATTATTTGAGAGTCGCTTCATAATAAACATTTTTTATCAGAAATAGAGCTTAATTAAATTCTTAATTAAAGATATAAAAGAGCGTATTTAAAATAAAGTTTTTGATACATCAATCATTAATTATCAAAATAGAATAGATAATTAAAACATTAAGTAATATGTCATTAATAATGCTATAGGAGATTAGCATGCAGTCTAACACGTATCTTAAATATGCAGATATTAAAGGTGAAGCAACTGCTGAGCAGTACAAGGATCTAATTACACTACTATCTGTAGATTGGAGTGTTGGTCGTGAAATTTCATCATTCACTGGTACTGCTATGGACCGTGAAGCAAGTGCAACACGTCTATACGACCTGACAATCACTAAGCTTCAAGACCGCGCGTCACCGGATCTATTTAAAGAAGCGACCATTGGTAAAGGCAAACCAGCTGTATTCCACATCACCAAGCAAGGTGAGAAAGTGGAAGAAATCATGAAAATCGAGCTTACAGATGCAATGATTTCAAACTACTCAGTGTCAATTCAAGATGACCGCCCAATTGAAACTATCACTATTTCATACACTGAAATGATGATGACAGTGACACCAACTGACGATAAGAACAACACATCTGCACCATTAGTATATGGCTACAGCGGTGTGAAAGGTCAACAAATGTAATTGAATTGCGGGAAGTCAACGCTTCCCGCTATTTTATAAAGAAGTATCTAATGAAAAAAGCGACACAGAAAAATAACTTTATTCGTATTTCTACACCATTTGGTACAGATGCCATTATTCTAAATTCATTTGAATATAAGGAAAAAGTATCAGATCTTTTTTCATTACATGCACAAGCTTATTTCAACGGGCAACACGAAGAGCTCAATAATATTATTGGGCAAGAGGTTGTTATCGCTATGGACAACGATCCAAGTGTTAGCTTTCAACCCCGTTACTTTCATGGTGTCGTCTCACGAGCTAAGTTAACAGGATCTCGGGTGACCACTGCTCATCAAGGTGAAAACTATCGAAATATCGATTTACTTATTGAGCCTAAAGTTCGCTTTGCCGATTATCGAGTCCACTCCCGTATTTTTCAAAACAAAGACATTAAAGAAATTGTGTCGGAAGTATTATCTGATCATGACGTAAGCTTTAGCCTAAAGCTTACCAAGTCGTACTCTAAATATACTTATAAAGTTCAATATGAAGAATCTGATCTGGCATTTGTTGAACGACTTCTGTCTGAAGAAGGGATTGCTTACTGCTTCTCACATACAAATTCAGCACACATACTGGAATTGTTTGATGATCTTAACTTTTACATACCTGGTTCAGAGTTTCTTGTCGAACATACGACGGGAACAGGTCAAGCAAGCCACATTTACTCTTGGAATGAAACGCAAATACTGACGACAAAAGCCGCACACAAGTCCGGCTTTAATATGCTCAAGCCTTTATCACCGCCACAGAATCTAACTAGTGGATCTGCACAACTGTTTTCGGTGCCAAATAGTGAGCACTACGAATACTTAGCTGAAGCAGAAACTGACGATGAGTTTGTGTTGCGAAATACACACGCGATCGAATCACTTCAGCAAGACGTTTATCAATGCAGTGGTGAATCGAGTTGCAGAACATTTGCTGTCGGCAAACTTTTTAAATTTAAAAAGCATGAGGATAAGACTCGAGTAGGAAAAGAGTATGTGCTTTCTTCTGTCGCACTTTCTGCTGCGGTATTTAACCAAACGGGGCAGGGCGGTACATCGTCACAAGGTGTGAGGGTTTCGTTTCATTGCGTTGACTCAAACACTATCCTGCGCCCAAAAATGCAGAGGTTTAAACCACAGATTAAAGGTCTGCAAACCGCAATTGTGACAGGAAACAAAGATGGCGAAATCTACGTCGATAAATTTGGCCGTATCAAAGTGCAGTTCCACTGGGATCGTGAAGGTAAATATGATGCGAACAGTTCATGTTGGATTCGAGTCGCTCAAGCCAGTGCCGGCAATGGCTGGGGGAGTGTATTCCATCCAAGAGTCGGACAAGAAGTTATCGTCGATTTTGTAAATGGAGACCCAGATCAGCCAATCGTAACTGGGGCTCTTTATAACGGTACCCAGCTAACACCTTATCAATTACCTGCTCAAGCTTCCCAAAGCGGCTATAAGTCCCGTTCAGTACAAAAAGGTAGCGATAAGTTCAACGAGCTACGTTTTGAAGACAAACCCGGCGAAGAACATGTGTATTTGCATGCTGAGAAACTCTTTCAAATGGTGGTGGAAGACAATGCCGATATTGCTGTAGAGAACAATAAAAGTGAAAGGATTACCAATGATTTCATGCTAGAGGTTGGTAATAACGCGAGTCAGAAAGTAGGCAAGAACCAAGGGATTGATATCGGTGAAGCACTTGTCGTTAAAGCGGGTAAGAGCATTGAAATAAAGGTAGGAGGGGCGTCCATACAAATGTCGAGCTCTGGGGAGATCAATATTAAAGGTAACAAGATCTCTATTAATGGTTCAGCCATAGCACTTAAAGCTGGTCAAATTTCTCTTAACTAAAGGTGAGCAGATATGGGTAAACCAGCGGCAGTATTGGGGAGTCATCATGTGTGCCCTAAAAAGACAAATAAAGTCTCTCATGTGGGCGGGCCCGTCGTAGTTGGTTCTCCAAACGTCAAGATTTCTGGCATTCCAGCTGCGCGTCAGGGAGATAAGCTGTCTTGTGTGGGGCCACCTGACACTATTTCATCTGGGTCTTCGAGCGTCAAAATCAACGGAAAGCCCGCAGCTAGGCTGGGAGATTCAACTGCGCATGGCGGTAAAATTGTTGCCGGTAACTCAGCAATATTAATTGGTGGGTAAATGGCGCTATTGTTTCAATCCCAACTTTGTATGCTGGGCGATCAAACGTTTTCTGTAGAGCAATTGGCAAACAATACGCTAAGGCCATCAGAAAAAAACGAACTGATTCCACAAACCAGGGAAAGCTCAGTCCTACCTGCCTATGACAGATTAGCTCACTATTCGAAAGCGCTGTCTGAATGCGGCATCGAAGGACAAGTTTATCTTCTGTTACCAAAGCTATCTGACAAGGTTGAGCTTCAACGTATTACAACGCTGCTTCTTTCGGTGTTTCAACGAGTAGAACCACAACATTTGGCGTTATATCCGTATGGGAACGCGTCTTTTCTGATGGCTCTGAGTCGCATCCAACGAGCAGTAAAACAAACTAAACCATTATGGATTGTCGCTTTACATGTCGCAGGGGCTAGAGAGGAGCATGACTCATTAGTTGTTGCGCGTTGCTTCGTGCAAGAGCACGGACTTATCTTCAATAAGATCGCAATTGATCTTCAACTCGATAGTAATAACACCGCGGTTTCCAATGTCGTTAAGCAACTGGGAAAGTCGTGTGTAGAGCAGCTGGATGAATTGATGTTGTCAGCCGAAGGCAATGAGCCTGTGTGGTTGGATTCAATTCAATTCCTTTCTCCTTGGGTTAATAGAGACACCTCCTATCGGCTAATAGGTACTACGACTGGCCCTTTGGGGGCGAGTGGAGGGGTATTGAAGGCGATCTGTGCTTGCCTGCAGTCGAAAGAAACACACGATAAAAATTATTCAGGTATTCAGCTTGATATTGAGCGCGGTGGGTATGCTGTCGGCGCTACTTACCGCTGGGGTAGTGAGTAACTTACAAAATGAATATACAAAGGATTGTCAAACTCACATCTTTAAACGGAATCACGTTTTACTTTTCCACGCAGCGACTTAGTACCGGATCGGAACAAAGCTTTGCAACCGCTCGAAGTGCAGAAGCGTTTATTGAGCAATTTCATTTTTCCGATTTAGAGGAGCTCAGTGAAATTGCGTCATGGACAAGCATGAGTGCGACTTTTTCACATGAATACCAGACAAAGACTAAGTCTGAACTTCTTCAAATTATTGCTCAAGGATTACAAGAAAAAATCCTTTTTGCTATTGAGTTGCCTAAGACTGCGCCAAGCACATTTTATCCATCGGCCAACATACCTTCCCAAGTCATAAACCAAGTGGCGAAGGTTGAGCGTAATAACTCGAAAGCTACTCATTCAGGTACCAACACTGTCGCAAGTAATAGTGCTCCTCAGGAAGAAAGTAGCAAAAGGCATGTAAAAGCAGGCGATCCTGTTTCCATGGTCACAGGGGAAGAAAATCTCTCATTGTCTGATGTCGTACTGCCGAATGGATTGGTTTGGTCACGAACGTATCGCTCATCGTTGTGCGATTCTGCTACCACGCTTGGCTTTGGTTGGAGACATATTTTTCAATATGAGCTAACAGACGTATTGGATGAAAAATCTAATATTACGGGGTGGTTGTTCATCGACGAAATGGGGGACACAATCCTATTTCCTAATGTCGCCAAAGGCGGAATTAGTTACCAAACTTATGTAGGTGCGAGTTGCCAGTATCATCACAGCGGTTATCGGTTAGTTACGTTAAGTAATGAAGCTCAAATCAAGTTTTTCTTAAAGAATGAGCAGTGGGTTGCCACTGAAATCCGTCTAGGTCATATGAAAACGGTAAACCTCGAATACTCTCGAAACCACCGTATCACCCATATATGCGTCAACCGACAAAACCAGCTTGAGCTCCAATACAATCATCAAGGCCAACTAATAGAGATTAGAAGCCCAAAGACTCAACATTTGCAAGCCAAGTATGATTTCGATGTTGATGGGCGATTGATCGCTGCTCAGAATGAAAATGGTTTAATCGAACAATATCAATACGATGACACAAACTTAATTGTTAAACGAACGAGAGCTAGCGGACTTTCTCACTACTTTACATGGTCTGGGCGAGGGCCTGATGCGCAATGCATAAAAAATTGGGCGGATGAAAGTGTTTATGATTACTCGTTTGAGTTTGATGGGAGCGAATCCAAATACCGAAATTCACTTGGACACTGTTGGCACTATAAACACAATGAACAAGGTAAGTTGCTTGAGAGTGTAAGCCCTGAATCGAGATGTAGGGCATTTGAGTACGACTCACTCGGTAGATTAGTTTGTACTATCAATGCAGATCAGACATACACCCATCATAGCTACAACCCATTTGGCTTGCTCGAGAAAAATACACACTCGTCTGGGGCTACAGAGGGTTTTGAGTACAACGAATTTGGTCAATGCATTAAGCATCAATTTCCTGACGGTGAAATCGAGTTTAAAGAGTTCAATGCACTTGGTCAGCTCGTAAGGCACCAACACAGTAACGGGCTTCAAGAACGCGCCGTATTTGATAAATATGGCAGACAAGTAGAAAGGAGTGCTGATACTGGATCTCGTACACAATGGTGGTGGAATGACTCGCATCAGCTGTTAGCAAAAAAAGTCGATCAAAGCTTGATTCGCTATAGCTATGACGAGCGCGATCGAGTGAACGGAGTCGCTTACCCACATGGCCTTATAAGTGGATTTGAGCGGAACGAAAGCAACTTACTAACACGCCTATACTTCCAAAGCTCAGAAGATGGCACGTCTCGAGAGCATCGCTACCAATATGACGAAGTTGGGCGAGTTAAACAGGTTCATACGCCAAGAGGGACAACCCAAATTGTTTGGGGGAACTTTGCTCAACCAACGGAAATTGTTAAACCAGATCAAAGTTCTTTTTCCTTTACGTACGATGCGGAAAGGAAACTGATATCTATCGAACGTTCTGACGGTTGCCAATACAAGTTTGAATACACTCCAGATGGCCAGATCAGCCAGACGATTAGCTTCGATCAAGTGCAAACAAACTACACCTATGACAGCGCTGAGAGATTAAGTGAAATCTTGCATTGTAGTGGTCGCATCTCTTATGAGTATGACGAAGTTGGTCGCATCGCTAGGGTGAAAGCCCATGGTAAAAATCGCGGTGTTGAGGACCATTACCAACACACCTTAGGCGGCAAGTTAATCCGCGCGCATAACCGCTTTTCGAACGTTTCCTATACGTATCTAGGTACAAAATTGGTAAGTGAAGAGCAGGGACGCTTTTCTTTCTTCAATCATTACCAAGATAACGGTTTACTCCGATCTCAACGTTATGACGACGGCACAGAGGTGCTATATGAGCATGACCAATTTGGCACGGTATGTGGGTTAATTATTCATTCAAACGGCTCTGAAAGAAAAGATTCAATTAAGTTTGAATACGATGAATTACAACGTGTATCGATAATCACTTATAGCGCGGGAAAAGAGCGGAGAGAGTTCGATGGAATAGGTCGCTTGAAGCACCAAATATGGACTGGTTTCGAGCGTAAATACCATTTCAACGCACAGCATTATCTGTCGCTTGTCATCGACAGTGAGAAGGGAGCTCAACATTATCAATATGATGAACTCGGCCAATTAGAAAGAGTGAAGACGGAAACTTCTGAAGAGTCATACGTTTATGACAGTTTTGGCAACTTTAATGACGAAAGTGCGCAGCGAAAACATGACCGTCTTATTGAATACCATGGCATTAGGTACGACTACGATGAACTAGGAAACAGAACCAGTAGTCAAGGCAATGGACTAGAGCAGTACTGCACTTACGATGCTAAAGGGCAACTGATTGTTGTCGAAAGCGAAGGACATTTATGCCAATTTGAATACGATGCGCTAGGTCGAAGAACGAAGAAAATCAGCGAAAACGGGACCACCGAATTTATTTGGCAAGGAAGTCATTTGGTCGGCGAGTATTCTCGTTCGGGTTATCGATGGTATCTATATCAACCAAACAGTTTTGTTCCACTGGCTCTTATTGAAAACGGCGAGTGTTATTTTTACCAATGTAATCAAATCGGAACCCCAGAACGTTTGGTGGACTCGAATGGGCAGGTAGTTTGGCAAGCAACATACGATACCTTTGGATTTGCTCACGTTGAAATCGAGACGGTTAAAAACAACCTTCGCTTACAGGGGCAGTACTTCGATATTGAGACTGGTCTGCACTACAACTTAGCACGTTACTACGACCCTCAAATAGGTCGATTTATCCAACCCGATCCCCTAGGTCTGCTTGGTGGAACTAACCACTATCAATTTGCGCCAAATCCAGTTTCTTGGGTCGACCCTTTGGGTTTATGTGCAAAAGAAGATACGCCGATAGTTCTTGCCGGACACAATGATAATTCGCCTGAAAAGTCGGTGTACTACGCAATGGGGTCGGGGAATTATGGTAACACTCTCTCCCAAACTAACCCAAGTTATAGCATGCGGGCTATCGCTCCTCATGCTGTCCAGAAGGTTGGTATAGACTATGCGGTCGGTATTACTGAAATATTAGCTGCCGGTATGTATAACACGACAGTTGACATTGTAGCTGGGCTGGGAGGTGTAATTGAATTAGCAACAGGAGATGTATCTAGCTCGGCAGATTTAATCGAATCAATACAGACAAACTACTCGTATATCCCAAGGACAGACGGTGCAGGTAGGATTGGCAGAGCTATTTCTCCATATGTTGCGAAATATGAAGAAACTATGATGGGGATCGGGAATGCTGCACTGGAACAAACAGACTCTCCGTTGATCGCTACGATCGTTCAAAAGTCACCTGAAATAATAACAACCTTAGTAGGTGGAGCTACAACGCTCAAAGCAATAGGAAAAAGTAGTATCCCAAACTCAAGGCTTCAGTCAATACTGACTAAGATCCCAGAAGACGAATACATTGCAGTCAAAAATCGTTCTGTTCATAACGTCAATGCGGACACTTTAGTTCTTGGAAAATATAGACCCACAGTTATAGATGGAATTGAAGACTGGAGTATACCAGGCCCAGATTCTTATGTGGCTGTGGCTAAAAATGAAAATGCAATGTATTTTGACCTTGGTGCTGAATGGGGGACTGTAACCGAACGGTTTAATTTGACTGACGATGAAATGTTCGATGCATTTAACATTCCCATTTTGGACCAAGCAGTTGAGTCCGGCAAAGATATAAAATTTACCCATGATCCTCGTATACACGGTGGATTTCTTGAGCAAGAATGGGGCTACCTAAAAAAAGTGTACAACTTTAAACGACTAAAAGAAATTGATGGAGTATTTTATGCAAAGTGAAATTTTAGAAGATAAACTAATCGAAATACTCGATAGTCATTTTGGGCAAGCTGTGAATGATTTTGTCGTAAAGGAGAGTAGTGATATCCCTGCTTTGCAACTGGTAATCGAGATGAGTTTATATAATTACTTCGTAGTCCGAGCTTTTGTAGAAAAACGAACCATCTCCTTATCTATATTGCAATCTGGCTTCCAGTTTAAGCTTTTTTCGATATCTATGATTGATGAATCAATTGATAGCATTCCTGCTAAGTTAGAAGAAGAGGTTAGGCTTAGGATCCCTGACAAATATCTGATAGCTAAAGGATGGGCCTAAAATCTCAATGGAGTCCCAAAGGTTGGAGTAATAGAGTACAAAGCTATAGAATTAAGAGTGTTAACCAATGTTACTTTAAACGTATCGGTAGAACATTTTTCGCTCGCAACCTGTTTGGTTGTAAAAGGGAAAGTTATTCTTCCCCAGTTATTTCTATCGTTCCATATAGATGATCTACTGATATTCACAGCAAAAGTTGCGAAGTAGCGCTATTCCTCTGAAGTTTGTCTTAAGATAACCCGAATTAAGTTCGGGGATCCTATTCTTGATAAGCCTTCACAAACTACATGAAAAGCTTACGAACTCACGATATCCTAGGGGGATAATAAGATAGCGCCATATTGATGGCAGAAAGTGAATTCGAATGAAGTTTATCCATACCTCAGATTGGCACCTTGGCCGACAGTTTCATAACGTCTCTTTGCTTGACGATCAGCAAGCCGTTCTTGACCAGTTAATCCAATACATTGAAAACAACCCTGTTGATGCAGTGGTTGTTGCTGGTGATATTTACGACCGTTCTGTCCCACCAACCATCGCGATTGAACTACTTAACAAAGTAGTGAAGCGAATCTGTGGTGAGCTAAACACGCCGATGATTCTGATTTCTGGTAACCATGACGGTGCTGAGCGCCTAGGTTTTGGCTCAGAACAGATGAAAAATGCAGGTCTTCACATTATCAGTAACTTCGAAGACATGCTTCCCCCTGTTGTTATTGAAACCAAAAGCGCAGGGCAAGTTGCTTTTTATGGCATGCCTTATAACGACCCTGAGCAAGTCCGTTTTGCCTACCAAGAACCCGTTTCGACCCACGATCAAGCGCACAAGTTACTTGCCGAGAAAATCACGGAGCAGTTCCAACCAGAGCAACGCAACGTGTTAGTCAGCCACTGCTTTGTCGATGGAGCCATTGGGTCTGAATCTGAGCGTCCACTTTCGATTGGTGGTTCCGACCGCGTCAGTCACGAGCATTTCCTCAACTTTGACTATGTAGCGTTGGGGCATTTGCATCAGCCACAGAAAAAAGGCGAAGAGTACATTCGTTATTCTGGTTCACTTATGAAATACAGCTTTGGTGAACAAAACCAAAAGAAAGGTTTCACGCTGGTGGAAATTGACCAAAACGGTTTTGTCTCGGCAGAGCATATTGACCTTGCCGCACCTCATGAGATGCGAATCGTTGAAGGCGAACTTGAACAAGTAATAGAGCAGGGCAAAACCGATCCGAAAAACGAAGACTACCTGTTGGTACGTTTGATGGATAAGCACGCGATCTTAAACCCAATGGAAAAGCTACGTACTGTTTACCCGAATGTTTTGCACCTAGAAAAACCGGGCATGTTAATTGGTGTCGAGCAGGAAATGGCGCAAGCGAAGTTGGCGAGAAGTGAGATAGACATGTTCCGAGATTTCTTTTCGGAAGCGCAAGACGGCCAATTATCGCAAGAACAAGATCAAGCGATCAGTGACATCATCAAACAACTTTCTCAGCAAGCTCAGTAAGGACCAAACATGAAACCCATTAAACTGACAATGCAGGCTTTTGGTCCGTTTGCTCAAACAGAAACGATTGAATTCGACAAGCTGGGTACTAACCCTCTGTTTCTCATCAACGGTCCTACTGGTTCGGGTAAAACCTCAATCCTCGATGCGATTTGTTTTGCTCTTTATGGTGAAACGACGGGTAATGAGCGCCAAGGTATTCAAATGCGTTGCGATATGGCAGCACCAACGTTATTGACCGAAGTGACGCTAGAATTCTCTTTACACGGCAAGTCTTATCGAGTGATTCGCTCACCAGAACAAGAAGCACCAAAGGCGCGTGGTGAGGGCATGACGGTGCGTAAGCATACCGCAGCTTTGTATGAGAGTACGGACGAAGAAAAGCTCATCACTAGCAAAACAACGCAAGTAAAGACAGAAGTGACCAATATTATTGGCTTGAACGAAACTCAGTTCCGCCAAGTGATGGTGCTGCCACAAGGTAAGTTCCGAGAGTTGTTACTTGCGACGTCCAAAGAGCGTGAAGAGATATTTGGTCAGCTATTCCAAACGGACATCTACAAGAAGATTGAATACGCACTGAAAGAAAAAGCGAGTGCCATTAGCAAAGCCAAAGAAGAGTTTGATAACCAAATTCGAGGCGCACTGCAGGTAGCTGGTGTTTCTTCCGAAGTGGAGTTAACAGAGCAGCACGAAGCGTTATCTGTTCAATTTGAATCTGTACAAAAGCAAGAGCAAGAATCTCTGGTTCAATTAAATGCGGTAAAAACGGAACTGCAAAAAGCAGAAGCGCTGAGCAATGAGTTTAAAAAGCGCGAGCAAGCCGAAATTGCATTGAAGCAACACCTGGAACAGAGCGATGCTGTCTCATCACGTCAATTGCAGTTAGACAATGCGAAGAAGGCAAGCAAGGTTGAGTTGCCTTATGTCACGTTACAAAACGCCTCAAAGCAAACGCAAGAACTTGAGCAAAAGGTGGCTAAGCTGTCTCAAGATCTTACTGTGACAAATGACGCGGTAAAATCCAAAGAAGGCGCATTGCAAACCGCGAAAGAACAAGCGGCACAATTGCCAAAACTGACAGAACAGCAATACCAACTTGAAGGCATGAAAGGAAAGTTGGTTGAAAAGTCAGAGCTAGAGAAAGCCATTAATGCAGGTTTGACGCAAAAATCCGAGTTTGAGGCAACGCTTAAGAAATATATCGCTCTGAAAGAGAAGCTAACGCTAGAGGCGCAACAAGGTCAGAAGTCACTGGATCAAGCTCGAGTCGATGTTGCAAGTATTGGCAGCGTAGAGGCTGAGATAAAACAGCAACAACGTTTGATGCAAGACCTACAGAAGCTCACTGGCTTAAACCAAGAGCTAGCGAAATTGGATGCATTGACGCCTAGCAAGCAAGCTTTGGTTGACCGAGCAAAAGCGCGATACGTAGAACTTCAACGCTCAGCAGATACACTTGAATTGAGCTGGCACAATGCTCAAGCTGCTGTATTGGCTCAGCGCTTACAAGCCGGTGAAATGTGTCCGGTGTGCGGTAGTGTAGAACACCCTCAGCCCGCTCAATTTGTTGGCGAAGAGGTAACAAAAGAGCAAGTTCAGCGCGCTCGAAACACAGAGCGAGAAGGGCAAGTCGCGCTTAACCAATTGAGCAATCAGTTGGAGCAGCACAATATCGCAGTCGGACAATACAAGCAGCAGATTGAGCAACTATCCGTTGAGCTTGGCCAAAACGCATCAATGGATTTAGGCGCGTTGCAAGCGTCTATGCAGCAGCTCAATGAACGTTTACAGCAATTGTCATCGATTAACTTGGTTCAGCTGGAACAAAGCGTCAATGAGTTAAACCAGCGTTGTGTTACTGGGGAAGGTAAGATCAATGATCTGCAAAACCAGATGGCAGCGAATGAATCGACGATAAAAGTGAACCAAGAGCAACTGGCTAAACTGTCTGCTTCGTTAGATGCCAAGTACTCATCTCTTGAAGTTCTTGAGCAAGACATTGTTGCGATTCAAAAACAGATTACGGAGTTGAATACCGTATTCGAGTCTGCACAAAACCATTTACAACAAGCCGTGCTGGCGAAGACCAATATTGAAAGCCAACTGACAACCAATCAACAGTGGTTGAATGAGGCACTAGAGCGTTTGAACACAGCCAAAACTGATTGGGCGCAAGCGTTGCAGGTGAGTGCATTCGAGGATGAAGCACAATTCCTAGCAAGTAAAGTTGATGAAGCTGAGATGCAGGTTTGGCAGCAAGAAATTGAGGCGTTCAAACAGACTCAAATCAAGCTAGAACAAACCTTGGCAGACTTGAGCTCCATGTTGAAAGACCTGGTGTTACCTGATTTAGAAGGGTTTAACGTTAAATTAAACAGTGTCCAGCAAAGTTACGTTGAAGCGCGTAATCAGCTTGATAGCACGCGCTCTTTGTTTGAACGTCTAGAGAAAGTCTGTAATGACATCGCGACATTACATGACAAGAACACTAAGTTAGAAGATGAATACAAAGTGTTTGGCACCTTGTATGACGTTGCAAGCGGTAAAACGGGTAGCCGCATCAGTCTGCACCGATTTGTCCTTGGTGTGTTATTAGACGATGTATTGATTCAAGCGTCACAGCGCTTAAGTCTGATGAGTAAAGGTCGTTATATCTTGGCTCGTAAAACTGAAGGCTTCAAAGGGGCGGCAGGACGAGGCTTGGATTTGGTAGTTGAGGATAGTTACACAGGTAAAACGCGCGATGTTGCGACGTTATCAGGTGGTGAATCTTTCATGGCAGCGTTGGCATTAGCGCTCGGTCTATCTGATGTTGTGCAGTCTTACAGTGGCGGTATTCGCTTGGATACGCTGTTTATTGATGAAGGTTTTGGCAGCTTAGATCCGGAATCTTTGGATCTTGCGATCCAAACCTTGGTCGACTTACAACAAACGGGTCGTATGATTGGCGTGATTTCTCACGTATCTGAACTGAAAGAGCAAATGGCGCAGCGTATTGATGTTGAACCGTCGCGACTTGGTTCTACAGTTTCTGTGAAATCTCAGATGGTATTTGATTCTTAATCAATACCTGCAAACGTACATAAGCAAAAGCCCCGTTAGATTACGGTGTAAAATAGCGGGGCTTTTGTTTCTCTGTCTCGAAGCACTTACTGTTCGCAGAAGCGACCTTCCTTCGGTGATTGCGTAATCGCATATTCACCATCAAGGTTGCGGTAAACAACCGTGTTCCAAACTGAGCCATCATTCAATTCAAACTCTATCGCGTAGTTCACACCACTAACAACCTGTGCATGAACGGACAAGATCTGTTTAAACGAAGCGAGAGTTTCCATTTTCTTTAGGACAAAGGCCATAGCCTTTTGAGCGTCTGGGGTGGCGTCAAATTCATTCCACCCACCTGGCATATTTCCTTGTGTATTACATACATCTGCCGAGGTTGTTGGTTGTGCCGCTTCATCTTGAGTATTTTGCTGACATCCAGCAAGAAGAATCAAGATAGCGCAAGCTGACACGGTTTTTAATTTCATAAAATTAACCTCTGTTTGCAAGCACGTATTATAAAGCTCGGCGTTAAAGCACAATGTCTACGTTGTGCAAACTTTTGATATGCAGAGGGTTAAATCCTGATTAAATCGTTGCGAGCGAGCTCCAAAAAAAGAAGATTGGTTAAGTTTTTGTGGGATTTTGATAGAACGTCACGCTTAATTGCGAGCGCAGCTTTACGGTTCATTTCGCGTCGTGAATTAAGATCACAATTATAAAATAGACATTAAAAACATAACTTTGTAAGTGTATCTGTTTTCTTAGCTCAGCCATATAATCCAAACGAAATTCATTAAGTGCCAATAGAAAGTACTGAATGATTGTTGTGATGAAACAAAATGGATGAGAGGTAACACGATGAAGCAAAAAGCGCTATATCTAGCAGTAGCAATGGGTTTGAGTGGTCTTGCGAACGTCGCATCCGCTAATGAGATGGTAAATCCCGATGGTGGTGTCGTAGTGGGTTACTGGCATAACTGGTGCGATGGCGCTGGTTATAAGGGAGGTAATGCACCGTGTGTAACATTGGATGAAGTTGATCCTATGTACAATGTGGTTAACGTCTCCTTTATGAAGGTATTCAATACCAGTGAAGGTCGTATTCCAACCTTTAAACTCGATCCAAATATCGGCCTTTCAGAACAACAATTTATTGACCAAATTGAAGCTCTAAACCAACAAGGGCGTGCCGTTCTCATCGCTCTTGGTGGCGCAGATGCGCACGTTGAACTTAAAACTGGTGACGAACAAGCGTTCGCACAAGAGATTATTCGTTTAACGGATAAATTCGGTTTTGATGGTCTAGATATCGATCTAGAGCAGTCTGCAGTAACGGCAGAGAACAACCAAACCGTAATTCCAGCTGCACTTCGCCTTGTAAAAGAGCATTATCAACAACAAGGTAAGAACTTCCTAATTACGATGGCGCCTGAATTCCCTTATCTAACAGAAGGTGGCAAGTATGTTCCTTACATTACTGGTTTAGAAGGGTACTACGATTGGATCAACCCTCAGTTTTACAACCAAGGTGGTGACGGTATTTGGGTCGATGGCGTGGGTTGGATCGCGCAAAACAATGATGAGTTAAAACAAGAGTTTATTTACTACATTTCGGACGCTCTATCGAACGGTACACGCGGTTTCCACAAAATCCCGCATGACAAACTGGTGTTTGGTATCCCATCTAACATTGATGCTGCTGCAACGGGCTTTGTTCAAAACCCTCAAGACCTTTACGACGCGTTTGATCAACTTAAAGCGCAAGGGCAGGCACTTCGTGGCGTAATGACATGGTCGGTGAACTGGGATATGGGCACCGATAAAAATGGCCAAGCGTACGGTGAAAAATTCGTGAAGGATTACGGTCCGTTTATCCACGGGCAGACTCCACCACCACCAAGTGAAGGTGAACCAGTGTTTAGTGGCCTCAACGATGTTCGTGTGCATCACGGTAGTTCATTTGACCCGTATGCCGGTGTAACCGCGTCTGATAAAGAAGATGGAGACCTAACCAACAGCATCACTGTCGAAGGTTCAGTTGATGTAAACACCGTTGGCACTTATGTTTTGGTTTACAGTGTAAAAGACAGTGACAACAACGAAACAAAGCAAAGTAGAACGGTTGTTGTTTACAGCCTAGTGCCTGAGTTTGAAGGTGTCGCAGATACGACCATTCAGCTTGGTGATGCTTTTGACCCAATGGCAGGCGTAAAAGCGACGGATGCAGAAGACGGTGATTTGACTGATCAAGTGCGTGTAGAGGGCAGCGTAGATGTGAACGTACTAGGTGTCTACGACTTGGTTTACCGCGTAACGGACAGTGCTAATCAAACTACGACAGCTCAACGCTCTGTGATTGTTTCTGATGGCAGCAGTTACCCTCCGTATGAATCTGGAAAGACGTATGAAGCAGGTGACATTGTCACAGGTTCAGATGGCAACTTGTATCAATGTAAACCATGGCCATACACGGGGTGGTGTTCAAATCCTTCTTATGCGCCAGGTGAAACCGTTTATTGGTCAGACGCATGGGATAAGTTGTAATTAGCTCATGAATTATTGCAAGCCTCCTTCACTGGAGGCTTTTTTATGCGCGTAACTTCACATCTTATTGAACCTGCACTAGAACTTTAAAGCGTAATCATTAATATCCCGCCTCCGCATTTTCCAGACTTACCTATAGTTGGAATGCGTCGCTCTTTGTCAATTTGGTACGGTCACCTGGAGGATTTAATGAAAAGGATCAATGTAGTAGGCAGCAGCGGAAGCGGTAAATCGACGTTTTCAAAGCAGCTCGCAATGAAATTAGGTGTCACGTACATAGAAATGGACAGGTTGTTCTGGCTTCCCGATTGGAAAGAACTCGATGATGAGACGTTCTTCGATAAAGTCGTGGACGTAACTCAACAAGACGCTTGGGTACTCGACGGGAACTACAGCAGAACACAACGATACAAATGGCAAAGGGTCGATACTATCATCTGGCTCGATTATTCACGTTCTATCACCACTTATCGCTCCGCAACTCGTGCTATCAAAAGGGCATGGACTCAAGAAGAGTTCTGGGAAGGAACTGGAAATAGAGAAAGTTTTAGAAAAGCGTTTTTGAGTAAGGATTCGATTATTTGGTGGTCGGTTAAGAATTACCGAAAGAATCGGAAGCGCTATTTAAAACTGAAGGAGGACTTAAAAGGTTCGCCTATCGAGTTCATCCACATCACTTCGCCCAAAATGGCAGAAGATTTTTTACTGTCTCAAGATTTTATAAATAAATAGCTAACTTATTTAAGTGACTTTTCGGTCACAGATCGCAGCTGTGCGAATTCTGACATTCCGACTCCTTAAGATGATGAATACTAACGAAGTTCCCGTCGTATTCATTGTGGAGGTATTATGATCGGTTACGAGGAAATGGCGATATCCGGCTACCTAGGTTGGTTACTCGCTGTTTTGTTGATTTATCCCTTTGCCTATGTTGGTATTCATATCGGTGTATTCGATATAAAAGTCCGTACCAAAGTCAGCTGTTATTTCAATCGTATAGTATTAGCTTTGATTGCATTTCTACTGATTATGCATATGCAAACCGAAGTGGTTTACGGCAAGTACTTTCTTGGTCTTTGGGAAGCACAACAATAACTTTGATCGCATTAATTCCCGTCGCCTTGTGCTAAGTTGTCGAAATTGAACTAAAAATCGACAACTTAGCATGAAGCCATACGACATATATTTTCTTCATACTTCACCCGTACACATTTCACCTTTCTCCGAACTGATGACAGAGCTCGCACCTGATTTAAAAGTCGCACACTTTGCCGATGCTGACTTGTTGGAACGTTTGGTTGCTGGAGCGGACGAGTCTAAGGTGAGGCAATCAGTACAAGACAAAGTACGCGAGCTTTCTGAGCAAGCAAACTTGGTGGTTTGCACCTGTTCTTCAATTGGTCGCTTTGCTGAATCGCTTACGGAGCAGGGCGTTAACGTTCAGCGTATCGACCGCGCAATGGGTGATCAAGCCGTAACTCATGAGCGAGTATTGTTACTTGCGGCATTATCGACAACCATTGAACCTAGCTTGGCGTTACTTGAGACAAGTGAGGGCAATTGTATTCTTCAGTTAGATACGTTTGTGGTTGAAGGTGCTTGGGAGCGTTTTCTCGACCAAGATAACCAAGGTTATTACGACAAGATCAAAGCGGTAATAGAGCAAAAGGCTCGTGATTATGACGTAATCGTATTGGCACAAGCTTCGATGTCAGGTGCGGCATCATTAGTTGATGTCGATATACCAGTATTAAGCAGCCCACGTTTAGGCGTAAAAAGGGCGATTGAAACCTTAAGGACATTCCATGCAAATATCTAGTTGGATTCAGCTTTGCTTACGTGAGCTTGAAGGTACGCCCATAAAAGAACATTCCGATATCGACGCGTCTTTTGCGGAGTCTGAACGTTTCTCAAAATGGAAGGCAAGCAAAAGAGAAGTACGCTTGGAAGAAGTCAGTGATCGTTGCTGGATCAAGAGCTGCACAGGTGGCTACATCACAGAGGTGCACTTACATGCGGATGGTTCACTTGATGAATACACCTTGTTTGGACGCCTTCATACCAAAGGGCATTGGGAGCTAGAGGCTGGCGTACTTCATATCACGATCTACAAAGGCGAAAACACTTATGAACTTTCTGTTGTAGGAAACCGTGAACCTTCCATTCACTCTGCGATTGAATACAAAAATGGAGAAGTGCACTCCTATCTAAAACTGACTCCAATTTCTCAATAGCAATTTAACAAGGACGAGTACCACAATATGGATATTGTATTTGTAAGGCATGGCGAGCCAGATTTTACGTTAGCGGATGAGCGGCAGATGACTCAACTTGAGAAGGACTATGCGCCGCTTTGCCGAGAACATTTGCCTGCGTTGCAGGAGAAACTCAACCATGCAGTATTTGACGATGCCGATATCATCATCAGCTCACCTTATACGCGTACTCTTCAAACTGCAGAAATTCTCAATCGTCATCGCGCTTTGCCTTTGTTTGTTGAGCATGACTTGAGAGAGTGGCGTGCTGACAAAGAAGGTGGCTACATTACCTTGAATGAGAGAGACCGACGTTGGCACGAATATCGAGAGCTTTTAAAAGTAGGTGTTCCAATGACTGACCCCCGCTATGAACATGTTGACGAACTAAAAACACGAGCGGAGTTAGTACTGGAGCGTTACCGTCAATATCGAAAGGTTGTTGTCGTGAGCCACTTTAATGTGTTTGAAGCACTACAAGGTTTCCAAGAGGTAGGACTGTCCTGTGGAGAATTTAGGTTCATTCATTTTTGATCGATTTCTTATCTTCTATAGTAAAATCAGACACTAAATTAATTTCAGGTTGCTGTATGAAATCTCTTAAAACACTTTTACTTTTGTCTCTTGCAACGTTGTTTGGCTGTACGTCTAAACCGGACGGCGTGGAGCCCGTCAACAACTTTGAACTTCAACCATATCTAGGTAAGTGGTATGAAATTGCGCGTCTTGATCACTCGTTTGAGCGCGGTTTATCGAATGTGACGGCTGAATACGAGCTCCGTGAGGATGGTGGCGTAACGGTTATCAACCGAGGTTATTCAGAAGAAGATAAAGAATGGACGCAAGCTGACGGCAAAGCGTATTTCGTTGATGGTGAAAATACAGGGCATTTAAAAGTGTCTTTCTTCGGTCCGTTTTATTCGTCTTACATCGTATTTGAGCTAGGTGAGAACTACGACTACGCGTTTATCTCTGGTTTCAATCACGACTACCTATGGCTACTGTCACGCACACCAACCGTCGATAAAGCTACGGTCGAGCGCTTCAAACAAGTAGCAACAGAGAAGGGCTTTGTGTTGGACGAACTAATTCTCGTAGACCAAACCAAATAACGCGCGAAATGATCGCCTTATAACAACGATCTGTGCTTCATAAAACTCAGTGGTGTCTGTCCAGTTTGTTTCTTAAAGAACGCAATAAATGCGCTATCTGATGAGAATTCCAGACAATGGGCAACATCACTGACTTGTCTTTCTTCACATAAGAGTTCAATAGCCTTAAGTAGCCGCCATTGTTGACGCCAATCTTGATAAGACATGCCAGTCTCAGCCTTAAATAGGCGAGTGATAGTTTTGCTGCTCGCGCCAACGGTTTGTGACAGTTGGTTTAACTCCGGTGCTATAAAATCACCCTTGGTCATTGCCTTACGAAACCCTGTTAAACGTCTATCAGAAGGCAAGGGCAATGAAAACTCAAACTGCTTCGCTTGGTAAAACTCTTCCCAAAACAAAGTGCTCGTAGCCTGAGTTTTTGTTTCTTCAATATCCCATTCCCATAATGCCATTTTGTCGATCAGTGCTTTTAAAAGATCGTTCACCTCAATCATTACTATTTCATCAGGGCATGTGTATTTACTGCAATCGAAATAGAGTGAACGGTAAGCCACAACGTTGGTCATGACGGCTCTGTGAGAAGTATGTGGTGGAATCCACACTGCTTTAGTTGGTGGTAAGGTACAAATAGAGTTATTGAGTGCGAACGTCATGCAGCCTTGTGGCGCATAAAGCAATTGTCCTTTCTTGTGCTCGTGCATACCGGAATCATGTTTGCCGACGTCCGCTGCAATGCCAACCACACTCGCGGCAATCGCGTCCGCATCAAATCGAGTATTATCTTCAATAATTGCCATTTGTCCGAATCTTGATGTTTTTGGTTTTAATGTTGTTAATGGGTAAAGCATAACGCCTTCTATACTGCACGCCAAGTTAAGTTCGTTACCCACTTAAGCCACGAAATATCGGCAGGGGTGGAACAGAGAGGTAAAAATGAAAACGAAACCTTCTATTGGGTTGATGGTGGTGATGCTGATGTTTCCGCAAATTGTGGAGACCATATACAGCCCAGCACTTGGCAATATTGCTCAGTCGTTTGCTGTGACGTATTCCCAAGCGGCGCAAACCCTGTCTATCTATTTTTCTGCGTTTGCTATAGGCGTGGTGGTTTGGGGAATCTTGGCCGATAAGTGGGGCAGACGCCCGACCATGTTGGCAGGGTTGCTGGTTTACGGCGTATCTGCTTTGGTCGCTATGCAAACGGAAAGCTTTGATGTGATGATGATAGCTCGCGCGTTCAGTGCTTTTGGTATTGCGGTTGGGTCAGTCGTGACACAAACCATGCTAAGAGACAGCTTTTCTGGTGTTGAGCTAGGCAGAGTATTTAGCGTTATGGGCATGGGGATTTCCATTAGCCCGGTGGTTGGCATGCTGATCGGCGGTCAGTTAACAGCACTCGGCGGCTATGAACTTGTGTTCTTTGCTTTGTTTATCATGGCGCTTGTACTGCTGTGCTACAACGCGGTAAAGCTGCCTGAAACACAAACTCAGAAGCAGCCATTAGAGATCGGTTCTTTGCTAGGACGAATGCTGAAAGACGCTCAAATCTGGCAATCTGCACTGTTGGTTGCGCTCTACAACATTGCTTTGTTCGCATACTACCAATTGGGCGCATTCACTTTTGAGCAGCTCGGACTGAGTTCGGAGCAGTTCGGATACAGCGGTGTGATATTGGGCGTTGGTACCTTAATAGGCAGTTTGATGAACAAATCATTGTTAGCAAAAGGTCGCTCACAAACGCATCTACTTTGGATTGCATCAACACTGCTGATTATTGGTGGCTTTGGTGTGTTTCTGCTTCAAGACTCGGTTTGGTTCTTAGCACCCATGTTGTTCGTGGTTATGTCATTTGGTATCGCCATTCCAAATATACTGAGTACCGCTTTAGTTGATTACAAGCAACAAGCGGGCAGCGCTGGGGCATTGCTAGGATTAATGTACTACTTGATGATTGGTTCAGGTTTAGGCTTAGCTGGAATGATTCAAAACCTTGGATTTGTTCTTATGTCGTGTGCAGCTTTGGTTTTATTAGTGACATTGTCACGCAAAGCATAACTGAAGAAATGTTGAAGAGACTAACAAAGAAAAGCCCTGCAAGTTGTGCAGGGCTTTGTGTTATTGGTTTGATTCTAACAGTTTGAAATTACGAACTATTAAATTTAAAGGTATTACTTAATCAGTCGAACAACCAAAGAACCTGGCGCTCGGATCGATTCAATGTTGTGGCTCAGCACCGTGCCTTCTGTTGGCGCAGTGTAACGCTGAATCTCATCACCAAAGCTGTCGTATTGAATCGCAACTAATTGACCTTGCTCTAGCTTATCCATCATCTTCACTTGTGGTAGTACAAAGCCACCCAATTCAGCGCGAATGCTGATGATGTCTTTGCCTTCTAGGCAAGGCGTGATATTTGCAACTTCACCAGTCACTACGTCATGACGAGCAAGGATATTGAAGATGCCAGTCACGGTACGGTCGATCAGCTCTTGTTCTGTGTAACGGCCCATGCCCACCTCGATGGTAATGCTTGGAATGCCGCTGTTGTTCCATACAGTTTCAAGTACACCGGCGTCGCCCGGATCGTTAAGAATCACGTCAGGGTTAATGAGGCGAGCCATTTCCAGAGATTGCTCGATACGGAAATCGGCAAACACGTACAGCGGGTAAGCAGCACCAGTGGTTTGAGTGTGCAAATCAATCGCCAGTTCTGCGTTCGGCTTAAGAAGGTTATTCCACAAAGCAAATAGGAAGCGGTTTGCTTCGTTGCCATTTGCATCGCCAGGGAAGAAACGGTTTAAGTTTGCAGGAGATGCATCTGGATCCGCAGAGAAGAAGTCACGGCTGTGGTTCAGCATACCCGTCAGGTTGATGGTCGGAATGACAGTTACAGTACCCGCGATGTCTTTACCAATCAGTTCACGTGCGGTCTTTTGCGCCGCTAAAACACCGTTGTATTCGTCACCATGAACACCTGCTGTGATCATGATTTTCTTACCCGGTTTTTCGCCTTTGAAAACCAACACAGGCAAGTGTTGCCATTGAGATAGGGCGTTGGTTGCGATACGGAACCAAAACTTATGCTCGCCTGCAGGTAAGTCTGTTACGTCAAGAGATTGAATGACTTGATGACCTTGAATTACGTCATCCAGAAATTGTGTTGCCATTAAAGTTGTCACTCCAAAACATCTTACTTCGATGCTTGTTTGCCATACGGCTTGAATTAAAAAAGGCGAGAACTTGTCTCGCCTTATTCTTTATACCCAAACTCCGCTTTCGCGTTTAAGTTGCTTGGGGATATTGGTAATCAGTTTACGCAAAACCCATCACGTGAGCTGCGACTACGACAATGCTCGATAGGGTAAAGAGTAATAGCATAAAGCGCCAGCAGAATTTCGCCCAGTCACCCCAGTCGATACGACATACACCCAGTGTTGCCATTAGAGACGCTGAAGTAGGAACGATAACGTTAGTGAAACCGTCACCAAGTTGGAATGCTAGAACTGCAACCTGACGAGTAACGCCAGCGATGTCTGCAAGAGGAGACAATAGAGGCATTGTCAGCGCTGCTTGACCAGAACCTGAAGTCACGAAGAAGTTGAAGATAGATTGGAAAACATACATCAACCAAGCCGCAGCAACGTCAGGAAGACCGCTGATTACACCACCAGCGCTGTTCAGGATCGAGTTCAGTACGCTCGCTTCATCAGTAGTACCGCCACCTAGGATAAGCAATACGCCTTTCGCACAACCAACCAATAGAGCAGGTGCAAGCATGATCGCTGCACCTTCTTTAAATGCATCAGCCGCGCAGTTTAGCGTCATGCCGTTTAGACGGAAGATCGTACCGATGATCGCAACGACAAAGCCCATTGTGAAGAATTGAGACGCGATTTCTGGGATGTACCATGCGTTAGCCACTACGCCCCAAACGACCCATACTGTAGTTGCGATTACCGTAAGGATTACTAGGGTATCACCTAGGTTCCAACGAGAGTCGTGATCACCAAGTTCTTGCTGGCGGAAGTATTTGTCAGTACGACGACTGTAAGAAAGCTCAGGGTTTGCTTTGATACGTGCAGCATAGATCATAGTGAAAGCAATACCAATTGCGGTAAACGCAGCCCAAAGGCTCATACGTACAGTCATACCAGACAGAACCGGAATACCAGCGATACCTTGTGCGATCGCTACCGAGAATGGGTTCATCCAAGACGTTGCAAAACCAATCTGAGTCGCAACATAGGTTACCATTACTGTAGTGATGCCATCGTAGCCAAGGCGAACCATTAGTGGCGCGATAATAATCGCAAATGCAACGGCTTCTTCACCCATACCAAATACTGCGCCGCCCAAAGAGAACAGCAAGAACAGAACTGGAATGAATAGCGCTTCGTTACCTTTGGTCTTATCGATAAGGCGAAGGATACCGTTGTCGATTGTGCCTGTGCGCATTACCACGCCAAATGCACCACCGATAACAAGCATGAACATGATAACGCCAATCGCGCTGCCCCATTTAGAACCTGAAACCAGACCTTCGAATGGGAAGTTCATTAGGCCAATGCCCCCGCCTGACGCGAACAGTCCAACCTTGTTGTAAACCAATTCACCGTTTTCGTCGGTTGCATAAGAGAAAGAAGAGGGATCGATAACTGTGCGAGTTTTTTCTGCACCGTCGACCATGTACGTCACCTGTTGGCTATCGAAATGACCAGCAGGAATTAAGTAGGTAAGAATCGCAGCAAGAATACCAACAATGAAGATCAAAATGAGGGTATCAGGCATCTGCCATGATTTTGGGGTTGCCGCCGATTCCGATGGCTGAGCGTGTGTGTGAGACATAACCTATTTCACGTCGAATAATAGAAAGCATGAAATATCGATAAAATAGAATAAAAAGTCAATATTAACTGAGTTGGTGAACTATAAATTCATCAATAATTTGATCTTAAGAGGGTTGAGTTGATTATCAGTGATTTATTGGTTAATTATTTTGGTTGGATGTTGTGCGAATGAAAATAGAGTTAGGACTTGTGGCTATGCACAAATCCCATAATTATTCACTTTTCTGCATGAGGTGTTTGTTCTGAATAAAACGCGGCAACATCGCGTAAATCTTCATCATTCAACATGCGTAATTGGGCTGCCATCATCTCAGCCAAAGGGCCTAAGCGAAGCCCATCTTGATAGGCTTTCATAGAATCATACAGGTACTGAGCATTCTGACCGGCTAGGTTAGGGTAAGCGTCGTTAGTCGTTATGCCATTCGAACCATGACAATAGACACAGCTTGGTGATTTGAGTTTGCCTTTTTCTGCGTTACCGAATGGTTTCGCCACAACAGAGGAAGAGAGAATAAGAGACGCTAGAAGCACGTATCTAAACATGGATAGTTCTCGAATTTAAAATATTGGTTTCGAGATAGAATAAAGCTTCCCCTTAGGGGAAGCTCAATGATCAAAATCAAGTTAAAGCATAGATTTAAGGCTAGATAGGAAAGTATCGATGTCTTGTGCCGAAATATCTTTGTGCGTCACGAAGCGGATTGGGTTTCCTGGCGTAATTGTGATGCCTTGCTCCTTCATCTTTTCTGCAATACCAGCGATATCCACTTGCGGGTCAAGCTTAGCAAAGACGATGTTGGTTTGAACAAATTCTGGATTAACAGAGAAACCAGGCAATTCCGCTAAACCTTCCGCTAATGTCTTTGCATTGATGTGGTCTTGTTTTAGTTGTTCCACTTGCTCGGTAAGGGCTAGTTTACCAGCTGCAGCAAGAATACCTGCTTGGCGCATACCACCGCCGACCATCTTTCTTAGGCGACGAGCTTTTGCGATGTACTCTTTACTACCAAGCAGGAGTGAACCAACAGGGGCAGCCAGACCTTTGGACAGACAGATAGTCATTGAATCAAAGTACTGACCAATCTCTTTCACCGGAACATCAAGCGCAACGGCGGCGTTAAATACGCGAGCGCCATCTAGGTGCATCTGTAAGTTATGTTTGTTTACGAACTCACGAGCCTCTGCAAGGTAAGAAAGAGGAATCACTTTACCGTTGATGGTGTTCTCTAAGCTAAGTAGGCGAGTACGTGCAAAGTGCGCGTCATCTGGCTTGATTGCAGCTTCTAGCTTATCGAATGGCAAAGTACCGTCTGGGTTGTTTTCAATCGGTTGAGGTTGGATAGAGCCCAGTACCGCCGCACCGCCGGCTTCGTACTTGTAGTTATGCGCTTGCTGACCACATAGGTATTCGTCACCGCGCTCACAATGCGCCATTAAGCCAAGTAAGTTTGCTTGTGTGCCAGAGGTTGTGAACATTGCCGCTTCAAAGCCCGCAAGCTCAGCAGCAAATTGTTCTAACTCGTTAACGGTTGGGTCATCACCGTACACATCATCGCCGACAGGAGCGGTAAACATTGCTTCACGCATTGCTTGGGTAGGTTGTGTAACGGTATCTGATCGAAAGTCCATAATTCTCTCCTCGGTCGAAAAGACCTAAATATAACCGCAAAGACGAGCTTTGCTTAGGCAAGCGATAGTTTTGGCATCAGTAATCATGCCTTGAATAATCTGTTGTTCGAGTTCTTCTCGTGACAATGTCACCACTTCAATGACTTCATCGTCGTCACACTCGTATCGATTGGTGCTGTTCAGTTGCTCAGCAACAAACAAGTACTGGATTTCATCACAGAAACCAGCAAGAGGGGTAACTTGACCAAGCGATGTGAACTTTTCGGCGCTGTATCCTGTTTCTTCTTCTAACTCTCTTTGAGCGCAGTGCAAAGGCTCTTCATCTCCTTCACGTGTGCCAGCAGGCAATTCAAGCAGCCATTTGTTAAGAGAGGGGCGGAATTGATTAACAAGAACGATGTTGCCATCTGAAGTAATGGGTAAGATAACGGCAGCACCGGGGTGTTGGATAGTGGTATGTTTGATCATCCGACCAGTTGGTAGTTTAACTTCCTCTTCGACCAGAGAAATCTGCTTCCATGTATGAATGGTTTTGCTCATGCAGTTGTGGATCCTAGCTGTAACCGCGTGTTGACGTGTTTTGCACATTAACCACAAACCGCGTGAAACAAAAGTAGAAAATGGTTTCATACTCTTATGAAACCTGCACTTTCAGTGAGTTATGTCCCATAAATGAAAACTATGGTTACCCGCGCACGCGCGCGAGGAGCATCTGGTATAACCGAGGTTCACTAAAAAATACACTTGTAACAAAGTGATAACAAATGTATAAAATTAAATATACAGCCTCAGTTCAACAGCCGGAGCTTTTATGATTCAACCATCTTTCGCATCAAATGCAGAAAAGGCGCTTCTTTCAGAGCGTATCAACAAGCTGGCTAAAGCACTGACCGACGGCGTTTACGAACGCGAACACACCATCAAACTTTGTCTTCTTGCCGCTCTAGCGGGTGAGAGCGTCTTTCTTTTAGGTCCTCCAGGCATTGCAAAAAGCTTAATCGCCAAACGTCTTATCCAAGCATTTGATAACAGTAGTTACTTTGAGTACTTAATGACTCGCTTCTCAACACCAGAAGAAGTGTTTGGTCCGTTGAGCATTCAAGAGCTGAAAGATAATGGTCGTTACGTTCGTCTTACCCAAGGTTACCTGCCAACGGCGCAGGTGGTTTTCCTTGATGAGATCTGGAAAGCAGGCCCTGCCATTCTGAACACGTTGTTGACCGTTGTGAACGAAAAGACATTTAAAAACGGCAGCGATATCGAACGTGTACCGATGCGTCTTTTGGTTTCTGCATCGAACGAACTACCAGATGAAGACAGCGGCTTAGACGCACTTTACGACCGTATGTTGGTGCGCGTGTTTGTAAACCGCATTCAGGACAAACAAAACTTCAAATCTATGCTGACAGTGGGTACGTCTCAAGAAGCGCAAGTTCCAGAAGGCTTGGCGATCACAGATGAAGAATACCACCGCTGGCAGCAGCAACTCGACAAACTCACTCTGACGGACAACGCATTCGAAAAGCTTTTTCAGCTAAAAAACATGTTGGAAACCAAAGTTGAGTCTGAGTTTGGCGACGCATCATTAACAGACATGTACGTATCTGACCGCCGTTGGAAAAAAGCGGTGAAACTGCTTAAAGCAAGTGCATTCTTTAATGGTCGTGACGAGATCAACCCACTTGATCTTCTGCTACTGCAAGATTGTTTATGGAACAGCCCTGAGTCACGCGATGTCGTTCGCGGTGTGATTCAAGAGTTCGCACTTAAACATGCTTTTGACCAGCAAGAAGCAGAACAAGAGATCGAATACTGTCGTGAATCTTTGGTTGATGTACAGCATGAGCTTGAAGACAAATATCGCATGACGCTAAACGCTGAAGCAGCAACAGGTCTGCTTCGCAAAGAAACCATGAGCTTCGACACATCCAAAGCGAAAACTTACAAAGTAGGCGCGGCGGTGAATCTGGTTAAGCTGGTTATTCTACAAAGCAACATGTCGGTTTCTGAATCAGAGAAGGGTGACAGCCGCTGGGTATACGTGCCAAAAGATGAGCTTGATCGAGTAATCAAAGATGGCCATGGCGATGTGTATGGCTACGTGAACCAAAACACTAATATGTGTCGTTTGCGTTTTGATGTCGATGCAGCCAACAACCTAGTGATCCGTGACATTGCTAACCGAGGCGTGTTGGTGAGCTTGGTTACCCAACAAGGTTTAGATGTTGAGCTTTACCAAAAATGGTTGGCAGAAAGCGAAAAAGCAGTCAGCCAACTGAGTGAAGCTGAACATCATATGCGTAAGGTTAAAGCTAACTTCCATGGCGCATTGCCTCACAGCTTCGTGGATCCAGAGTTACCACGTCTAATGGAGTCGAGTCTACAACAGGTGAGCCAGAGACTTGAGTCTATCCAAGGTGAAAGCGAGAAGATCATTCAACGCTTCAAAAACTTACATCAGTTTTTCTCTTAAGGAGACGACATGTTAGGTGCAGACGGACTCAACTTAGCGCTCATGGTGGCAGATTCAGGCATCATTGATAGTGCGGTTAACGACTTAATGGCGCGTTCACAAGTCATGATGATGGCAGAAAACCGAGGCATGAAATCCTCAGTGAAAAACCATCTGCTTAAATGGCGTGGCAACGTGAAAAAGCGCATGACGAAAGTCTGTGAGACAGAACGTTTTCAACAGGAACTCGCGCTCTACCAAGAAGTTATTTATTGGGATGAGAACGAGTTCTTTGAGCGCATTGATGACGTGATCAAGAAGCTTGAATGGCACTCGGCGTTTTACATGCAAGCGCGTCGCATGATGGAGAAGAACAAGGGCGTGAATAACCCAATGTTCCCTCATTACTTCTGTGACCAGTGGTATCAAAGCCTTGCAGAAGCAATCAAACAAGCGCAAGTCTCTGAGCTTGAAGAGAACAAAGAAAAAGTCCTTAACGACCTTTATCAACGTATGGAAACCATGCGTAACATGGATAAAGTGACGGAGTCCGGTGACGAAGAAAGCGTAGGGCGCTTGTGGGATATGGCGTCCGCTAAGTTGAGTAAAACCGACTTAACCGTGATGAAGCGCCACGCAGAGTTCCTTAAAAAGCACAAAGGCTTGCAAGAGATCGCAGAACAGCTTGGTCGTATGGCGGGGCAAGTGAACGATCCTGACCTCAACCGCGCACCAGCAGAAGAGCTGCAAATGGTTGAGGAAAAGAGTGACGAAGCGACAGACGATATCGTCGGTATTCATGAAAGTGACGACCTCAACAAACTGCTACCTAACGAAACTATGTTTTTGGCGTACCCAGAGCTTGAAGTCGTGTTCTACAAGCATTTGGTTGATAAACGCTTGATGAACTACCGCACGCAAGGTAAGTCTCGCACACTGCGTAAGGTAAAAGCGCACAAACCTGATCATAAAGCGGTGGACGTTGAAAAAGGACCGTTTATCGTTTGTGTTGATGCGTCAGGCTCGATGAGTGGCTTCCCAGAACAATGTGCTAAGGCTATGGCTTATGCACTGATGCAAATCGCTCTGGCTGAACAACGTGAATGTTATGTGATTATCTTCTCCACTGAGCACATTACGTACGAGCTTACGCGTCAAGATGGCTTACGTGAAGCTGCCGACTTTTTAACTTACAGCTTCCATGGTGGTACGGATTTGGAGCCAACGTTGATTAAATCCATCGATTTGATGAACAGCGACAAATACAAAAACGCCGACATGGTTGTTATTTCAGACTTCATTGCGCCAAAACAGCAAGATGAGTTGCTCGCAAAAGTTGATGCGTTAAAAGCGAAGAAGAACCGCTTCCATGCCATTAGCTTGTCGAAGTACGGCAACCCAGCATTAATGTCGATGTTTGACCACACTTGGTCTTACCATCCAAATGTAGTGGGGCGCTTGTTTAAACGCGTTGCCAACGGTTAACCACGAGAGTTAAGAGAGAAAAGCGGCACCGATTGCCGTTTTTCTTTTGTCTATCTGTTTTGATTTGTCTTAACCAAAGTGAGTAAATCTGTACGGTTTAGGTCGAATTAACATCGGATTGGTTTAAAACAAAGCAAACAAACAGAAATTTTGGATTTTTGTTTGACTATATTTCCTGAATCCGTAAAGTAGCAACCAACGCAACGGGGCAGAGCCTTTAAGCGTAAACAATTTGGCGCCTTGGCAGAGTGGCTATGCAGCGGATTGCAAATCCGTGGACCTCGGTTCGACTCCGGGAGGCGCCTCCAAATTCTTAAAAAGAGACGTCTTTATGGCGTCTTTTTTTATGCCTCAAATTCCTCTCAGTAAGTTCAATCATCAAATCTAATGACTCTTGATGTTAACTCGGCAACCAACTTAAAACGCAGTGAAAATTAATTGACGTCATTTGTGTGAATATACTTCAAAGTTATGCAACTTCACTCAAACTTAATCTATTGAATATGGAATGCTTATCACTAGTACTTTTTGTTAAGATTTTTAAATGAGTCACATTTTTATGAATCTGTAAAATAACCTTCATATCATTCAAAAGTACCAGCTTCTTTTTGCCATCTGGCTTTTCATACCTTATCAAAGCCGATAATTTGTTTATTTGTTTCATGAACTAACAGGTCTATCCACACGAGCAATTTCTGTGATTAAACCAGAATTATTTGTCCTTTATTTCAGTAGTCTAAATAAAACCCCTGTAGTGAAAAATAAGCCGTGATTTGCACGTTTTTGACGTGTGGTCTCGTTGGATAACAAAATATTTCAGGAGCAATAACGTGCTACGAACAAAGAAAACAATCGTCAGTATTCTCGTCTCAATGGCGATGATCTCAGGCTGCAATGACTCAGACAGTGACACAATTTCAACCAGTCCAATTCCTTATTTTGCAGAATGGACGGATGTCGACAGTGCCATCAAGAAAGACGATGCAATGGAGGCGGAAATCCAACGCATCCTTGCATTAATGACGCTGGAAGAAAAAGTGGGGCAAATGATTCAGCCAGACCTTCGTGAAGTCACTCCGGAAGAAGCGAAAACCTATAAGTTAGGCTCTATCCTAAACGGCGGAGGCGGCTTCCCGAATGATGATAAATACTCAACCGCGCAAGATTGGGCGGACGAAGCGGATAAATTCTGGCTGGCACTAGAAGAAGCTTACGCAGAGAGAGGGTTCCGAATTCCTTTTATGTGGGCAACCGATGCGGTTCATGGCCACAACAACGTTTTTATGGCAACGGTATTTCCTCATAACATTGGCTTAGGTGCAGCTCGCAACCCTGATCTGATTGAAGAAATAGGAAAAGCGACCGCAAGAGAGGTTGTTGCGACCGGTCTTGATTGGACATTTGCACCGACCGTTGCGACACCTCGTGATTATCGCTGGGGACGCGTATACGAAGGCTACTCGGAAGATCCTGAAATCGTGTATGAATACGCGAAGCGCATGGTGGAAGGCATTCAAGGTGGTGAAGAAGGATTAAAAGGGGATACCAACGTAATCTCTAACGTGAAGCACTGGGTTGGTGATGGCGGTACGTTGGGTGGCGTTGACCATGGTGAGAACCGTTACACAGAAGAGTATCTACGCAACATCCATGCAATGGGCTACATCGGTGGCTTGAATGCAGGCGCACAAGTGGTGATGTCTTCGTTTAACTCATGGTGGAACGATGCGAACTACGACCCTATGGTCGGTATCGACGGTGCTGAGGATGGTGGCGATTACATGCAAAACCAGAAAATCCACGGCTCACAATACCTGATTACTGACGTCTTGAAGGGCAAATTAGGCTTTGACGGCTTAGTCGTCACAGACTGGAACGGACAAGGTGAGATTAACGGCTGTACAGCAGCAAACTGTCCGCAAGCTGTGATCGCAGGTAATGACGTGTTTATGGTGACCTCGCGTAATGATTGGCAAGCGTTCTATCAAAATGTGATTGACCAAGTAAACGCAGGCATTATCCCAATGTCTCGTATTGATGATGCCGTAACTCGTATTCTCCGCGTCAAAATGCGTGCAAACCTTTGGGAGAAAGCTAAGCCATCTGAGCGTTCGTTAGCTGGTGACCAATCTGTGCTTAGCGCGCCAGAACACGTTGCCATTGCGCGCCAAGCAGTTTCAGAATCCTTGGTACTGCTGAAGAACCAAGACCAAATTCTACCTTTGAAATCAGATGCGAAATTCTTGGTAACGGGTTCGGCTGCCAACGACATCACCAAACAAACAGGTGGTTGGTCGCTTACTTGGCAAGGTGATGGCAACACGATAGAGAAAGACTTCCCGAACGCACAAACCGTGCTTATGGCAATGCAGCAAGAAGTCGGTGAAGAAAACATCTTTACCGATGCTTCTGCAACAACACCTGAAGAAGCTACTGCGCTTGTGGTTATCGGTGAAGATCCTTATGCCGAAATGTTCGGTGACATCAGCAAAGCACAAACACTTGAATTCTCGAAGCTAAAAGCCTCTTATCAAGCGGATCTTGATACGATCAAAGCGCTAAAAGAGCAGGGATACAAAGTGGTCACGGTATTCTTCTCTGGGCGTCCACTTTACGTTAATGAAGAGATCAACAACTCTGATGCGTTCGTTGCAGCGTGGCTGCCGGGAACGGAAGGTTTAGGTATTACTGATGTGCTGTTCGCAAAAGATGGCGCGGATTTCAAAGGTAAGCTCTCTTACTCGTGGGGCGCGAAGAAGTGTTCGACTACAATCAACCGCAAGGCGCTTAATATCCCTAACTACATAACACCAATTGATGGCATAAACGGTGAGTTGATTGAGCAGGATATTGAAGGCGAACATAAGCCGTTATTCCCATATGGTTATGGTTTGAACTACGCGAACCAGACTGATGTCCCAGCGCTGTATGAAGACTTAAACGACATTCCACTCGACCCACGTGATTATGGCTGTGGTATGGACGAGCCAGACAATGGTATTGCTGAGTTCCCGTTAGAGATCTTCGGTAAAGACGCAAAAGGTGAATTTGTTGCAAGAATGTCTGGCAGTGCAAATGGTTGGGCTGGCGTGGAAATCAGCAAAGACACCACCACAATCGGCTCCGTGACGACGAAAGGCATTAACTACGATGGCATGCAGCAGTCAGCAATCAACGTAAAATTCTCTGGAGAAACTGGCGATTTCGTTGGTAATTCAGCGGCGCAAATTTACATGCAAACGCCAGATGAAAAGGGTTCCGACTACAACAGTTACATGAATGCCGATTCAACTTTGGAGTTTGATATTCGCATGGTAACCACAGCGCCAGAGAGCTTAGTGCTGTCGACACACTGTGAGTATCCTTGTCGCGGTGAGGTAAACATCAACAAAGTCTTACCTGAACCGTCAGATAGCACTTGGACGACGGTCAAAGTACCGCTCCAGTGTTTGAAGGATACAGGGATGAGTTTCCAAATGTTGAACACGTCATTCTTGATGTATTCAACTGAGGCTGTGGAGTTTGATTTGGGTAAGATTCGTTATGTTCCGAACCCAGATGGATTACCTGAGGATGCAGTTAGCTGTGAAGACATGCTTGATGAAGCGCTACCACCATTGACGGGGGACATGTACAACATCATTACCGACTTTGGTGCGCAGATAAATACCTCAGACCAATACACGACAGAAGGTTGGGGACCTATCCCTGACGGTGAAACCCACATGACGGCAACACAAACTGCTGATGGTGCATCGGTTACTTATAACAACGCGAGTCCAGAGGCTTACAAAGGCCTGTTGCATTTTAACTTTGATGCACAGAACTTAGAAAACTTTGCTGAAGCGGGTGCGTTGGTGTTTACGGTGAACGTATCGACGTTGGGGGCACAAAAGCCAGACAACGACCAAACCGGATTGGTGTTGAAGCTGGCGAATGCTGATGGGGATACTGGTGACATTTTTGTCACGGAATTGGTCGGGGAGAATATTACGCTGAATACGGATATTAAAGTGACTGTGCCAATGGCCACCTTCGCCGAGAAGTTTGATAACAAGTACTGGGCTCAAACTGTTAAGACGTTCACTATCTTCCCCGCATGGGCAAATACCCAAGCTGGCGTAGAGTTTGAAATCAGTGATATTCACTTCACTAAGTAAACAGACCATCTAGGAATGTTACTCAATTAAGTAGAAACAAGGCGAGCCTTATTAGCTCGCCTTTCTCGTTGGGGAAGCCTTTAAAAGGCAAGTGTGAACTTTCTTGCGGCAATCTGTGCGAAATCTCTTTAGAATGTCTCCTTCGACAAGGAAGCAGTGAAGACACATGAGAAATACCGACGACTACATTATTTTCTATCATTTGGTTGAGCAAGGTTCATTCAGCGCCGCTGCAAGACAAATGGAACTCACGAAGTCAGTCGTCAGTAAGCGCATTGCCAAATTAGAGCAGGAGATAGGTGTTCAACTGCTTTATCGGACCACACGCACGCTTAAACTGACAGAAGCAGGGCAATCCTTCTTCGAACATGCTCGTAGTGTTTATCAAGCCGTCGCAACCGCCGAGGAGTCGATTGTTGGTTTGGGTAAGAGCCTATCCGGCAACATCAAGATTACCGTTCCGACCATCTCTGGTGAACTTATCCTTCCTACCGTTATTTCTGAATTCAACCAAGCTTATCCAGATATCAACATTGATATGGAACTGGACAACCGATTCGCCGACATCGTCAACGAAGGTTTTGATCTTGCCATTCGTACCGGGGTTTTGCCTGACTCAAGCCTAATAGCACGTAAGCTCGTCGATGCAAACTGGATTGTGTGTGCATCGCCTAGGTACGTCGCCAAACATGGCAAACCAAAAACGCCGGACGACCTCACTAAGCACAACTGCTTGGTTTACGCTTATCAAGAGACAGGTGCACGTGAGTGGGCTTTCAAGCGTGATGATGAGGTGTATCAGGTTAAGGTGGATGGGAATCTATGTACCAATAACTCGTCTGCGTTACGCAACGTCGCTTTGCTAGGGCAAGGTATCATTTATGTGCCTCGGGTGCTGGTTTATGAAGACTTGCAGCAGGGTAAGCTGATTCAGTTGTTTAAAGATGAAACGGCTAAGTGCTTGGGCATTTATGCCGTGTACCCATACACACGTCAGCAACCAGAAAAGATTAAGATCTTTATCGAGCATATGTATCAATGCTTTCAACGTCGTAGCCATCAATTCTAGTGGCTCAACTTTTCTCAAAGGAGTGATTCTCCTTTGATCGAAGGGATTCGCTCTAAATTTTAAACTCTCCAATCTATCGACTTTCTTCATTAACCGATAATGTCACAGCCATATAACGCTGCTATAACGTCATGGTGTTCACATGTTTTGGTTTTGTTTTGGCTGAATATTCTTTCAAGGTCAGGTATATAAGGCCTTGTTGACCCTTTTGACTTTCTTTTTCTTCGATATCGTGCACATTTGTTAACAATGTACTTTGCTATTGTTTCTTTTTGGAAACGATAAGTTTCTTTGTTGATTTTGTGGTTCTGAGAATTTTAAGTAATTGAATATATGAGTAATTAATGTAGTTAACTTTATCTGGACGCTGTTATCGGACTTTGGTGGCATGGACGTTCAGATTCGGACTACTTATATTGGCTGGGCATAATAACTAGAGATACGGATATGAAACAGAAGCAGCTCATCGACGCATTTGTCACCATTGTCGGGGAAGAAAATGTCCTTACCGATCAAATCAAAACCAAGTATTACCGTAGTGGCTTTCGCTCAGGGAGCGGCACGGCGTTGGCGGTGGTTTTTCCCGATACTTTGCTAGAGCAGTGGAAGGTCATCCAACAATGTGTCGACAATAATTGCATCATCATCATGCAGGCGGCTAAGACGGGGCTGACCGAAGGCTCAGCGCCAAGTGGTAGTGATTACGACCGCGATGTGGTGGTGATCAATATTACAAAGATGAAGCAAATCTATCTGTTAGACGGCGGTAAGCAAGCGGTTTGTCTTCCGGGAGCAAGTTTACATTCATTAGAAAAAGAGCTGCGAGCAGTTAATCGCGCGCCGCATTCAGTGATTGGTTCTTCCTCTCTTGGCGCAACCGTTGTAGGTGGCATTGCAAACAACTCTGGTGGCGCTTTGGTTAAACGTGGTCCGGCTTACACAGAGTTAGCAATATTCGCTCAGGTGGACAAAGACGGTAAGCTCAATCTTGTTAACCACCTTGGTATTGAAGGATTAGGCTCGACGCCTGAAGAGATCTTACAGAATATCCAAGATGGTAACTTCGACCCAGATAAAGTGATTCATGATGAACGTATGGCGTCAGATAAAGAATACGACGAACGTGTCCGTGATGTGACTTCTGATATTCCATCGCGCTTTAATGCCGACGAACGTCGTCTGTACGAGGCGAGCGGTTGCGCTGGTAAGCTTGGCGTGTTCGCTGTTCGAGTTGATAGTTATCCTATTCCTGAGAAAGAGCAGGTGTTCTACTTAGGTACTAACGATCCAGATAAACTGACCAAGCTGAGAAAAGACTTCCTTACTCAGTTTGAAAACTTGCCAGAGATGGGTGAGTACCTTCACCGTGACATCTTCAACATGGCAGAGAAATACGGTAAAGATGTCTTCCTTTCTATAGATTTATTAGGCACGGATAACCTACCTAAGATGTTCTCGCTGAAAGCTAAGGTTGAAAACTTCTTAGAGCGTGTGCCGTTGGTCAGTAAATACCTGCCAGATACGATTTTGTACTACGCAAGTAAGTTATTCCCACAGCATCTACCAAAACGCATGTTGGAATACCGTGATAAGTACGAGCACCATCTTGTACTTAAAATGAGCGATGGCGGTATTGCCGAAGCGCAGAAATACCTTAAAGAAGTTTGGGCAGCTGAGCACGATAGTGACTTCTTCGAATGTACACCAGAAGAGGGTAAGAAAGCGTATCTACACCGTTTTGCAGCTGCAGGTGCAGCCATTCGTTACGAAACCATTCATCGCAAGGAAGTGGAAGACATTGTGGCTCTCGATATTGCGTTACGACGTAACGATGAAGAATGGTTAGAAGCATTACCTGAGGAAGTAAGTAAGAACCTCGTTAAGTCTCTCTATTATGGGCATTTCATGTGTTATGTGTTCCACCAAGACTATGTTTTCAAAAAGGGCACAGACACCAAGCTGATGAAGAAACTGATGCTGGAGCACCTAAATAGTCGCGGAGCGAAGTATCCAGCAGAACACAACGTAGGTCACTTATATGAAGCAGAAAACTCGCTGCAAAAGTTCTACCATCAACTGGATCCAACCAATACCTTTAACCCAGGCATAGGTAAAATGGACCGCTACAAGCGCAACTGTAACTGTTGTGCTTAGAAGGTAAGAGTTTTGATTCCAAGAGTCGCTGACATACGCGGCTCTTTTTGTTTTTTACCTTGTAATCCTACAGAGGATGACTGTTTAGAGGTAGATCACATGGAATCCAGCCTTTCGAATTAATAATTCAGTATTGTGTGGCTTTCTATCGTTATGATTTAAAAATGCATTTTAAAAACTATCAGTTTGAGTTATGAATTGTTTGGTTTTTAATCGTTCTGTTTGGTAATATTTCCTTCGCTAAATATTTAAAGGAAGTAATAATTATGAAATTGAATTAATAATTATAAGGGTTTTATATCCGCATCGTTGCATTAGTTAATTACAGCGTCCTCCAAAATTAAAGTTCAGGTTAAATATAACTCAGCATAACCTTGGGTCACTTGCGCTTTAAATTTAATACCAAATACGGTCCTATTTCTTTATATGTGCTTAGATACGTCATGTGAAGTTATAGTAATGTGAGCCACTCTACCTAGATTTTCATTTTATTAAATAGGTGAGGTTTTTATTGCTCATTGATTTTAGCAATGTCGTACTTGGTTGGATAGCATGCTGTTGTGGGAGTGCAAGTAAATTAGTAACTCGTTTTGACTTGAATCATAAGTCACAAGACGTTGTTGTTTTCTATCCATAATAAGATATAAATCTAAAATATAATTATGTTTGATTTTAATAATTACTTACCAGTTAATGGTGTTAATTTAAATAAAAGATTCGTTCAAAAACTTGCTGTTATATCCCTTGTTATATTTTCGTCAAACGCCTTGGCTGCATATATAAATGATGTAACGGACCAAAATACTCATCAACATCACCACCACATACATTCTGATGTACATGAATCAAAAGAGAAATTGTTTGCTGATAAGAAAAATCTAAAACGAAAAATACAGCAGAAGAACTCAGACCTATTGGTCGCAATCGATAATTACAAGAATAATGATGGCGAAGCTAAATTACGTTATTTTACAGAAGCATTAATGTTACTTAAGTCGAGACAGGTAACCATTGCGAAACTGGCTGAGACAGACCCTGACCTTGCAACAAAAGTCGCTTTTAACAACAAGCAGCGCAAGCTTATTCCATCAGAGCTCCAAGGCTTTGTTGAGCAAGAGCAGCAATTAGAAGGCGCTTTGGAAGTGTTTTATGAAGATGATGATAAAACGCACTCCGGTCGTCTTCGTTACATCTTGAATTCTGGAAACGCGCGAATCGAAGTCAAATTTCCTAGCCACGTAGTCGCTAAGGGCTTGCGTGATGGCGACAAGGTACGTGTTGACGGGATCAACATCAAGCAAACGGGTAAGAAGTTAGATGTGTTGGCGTTGAATCAGGACCCATCTAATTTATTGGTTTTGGCCGATGGTAGTAATACGACTTCTACGGAAGGGGCTGACTCGACACAAGTGACCGTGAGTTCATTTGGTGAACAGCGTACTTTGGTGATGTTATTAAACTTTCTAGACAACACTCAGACACCATGGGCAGTCGAAGAAGTGCGAGAGTTAGTATTTGGGCAGGTTAATGACTTCTATAAAGAAAACTCTGATAACCAAGTATGGCTAACGGGAGACGTGGTTGGTTATTACACGCTACCAATGAACACAACATGTGACACTTGGGCAATTCATACAACCGCTGAAGACGTGGCTTTCGACAATGGCGTTAGCTTTGGTGATTATACACGTATTTTATATGTGTTCCCTGAAAACTCATCATGCGGGTGGACCGGCAAAGGAACGGTGGGGGGAAATCCTTCTAAAGCGTACGCAAATGGCTCCCTTACTTTGCGCACCGTCGGGCATGAGCTAGGACATAATTTTGGTCTGCATCACGCTAAAGATCTCGATTGTGGCGCTGACATTATTGGTGAACGATGCGCGTCGGCAGAATATGGTGATGCGCTCGATATCATGGGTATGTCTGGTATTACAGGCCACTTCAATGCGTTTAGCAAAGAACTTTTAGGCTGGACTACCACAGGTTCAGGAAACGTCAATCCCGTCGAGGCTGACGGCAGCTATTTACTCGAGCCTGTTGAAACGCCACGTAATGGTGGTGCCAAAGGTTTGAAAATTCGACGTGGTACTGATGACGTGACTGGGAAACCTTTGTGGTACTACCTCGAATATCGTCAAGCGATTGGATTTGATAGTTTTGTGGAAGGTAAGTCAGGTATTACGGGCGGTGTTATTTTCCACTTAGCGACGGAGGATGATCCACAAAGTAACTTGATGCTGGATATGATTCCAAATAGTGGCCTAAGAGATCTTGATGATTCAGCGTTGCTTGTTGGCCAAACGTATTCCGATGTTCAAGCGGGCATTACCATCACAACAGAATGGGCAGATGGAAATGCTGCCAGCGTACGTGTGACCTTTGATAATGATCTGTGTGTGCAAGCAAGCCCTTCCATTGCTCTTAAATCCAGTCAAGTGGTGAGTGGCGTTGCTGGTTCCTCTGCCTCTTTTGAGTTGAATGTGACAAACAACGATACGAATGCCTGTTCGTCATCTTCATTCAATGTGGGTGCTAATGTGCCTTCTGGTTGGTCTTCAACCCATGAATCTTTGACATTGGTTCCGGGTGAATCGAAAGCGGTAGAAATTAGCGTAGCGTCGAGCGATTCAGTACAAGAAGGCAGTTACGACATACTGCTGAAGGCGGGAAATAGCACTGATTTAGCATTGGCAACCAGTATTCCAGCGGTTTATCAAATTGAACCAAGCGTTCAGACGTGTGAGATGGCTAATCCAACGTTAACGCTCGTTGCAAACTCAGCGGCAGAGTTCGAACCGGGAGCAATAGCTAACTACACCGCAACCATTACCAACAATGATAGCCAATCGTGTGAGTCAACGAATTTTCAAATCAATGCCAATGTGCCTGAAGGGTGGAGCACGACGAGTAGCGTTGCTTCACTTGCTTCGGGTGAAACGACATCTATTAGTTTGAGTGTTACTTCTGACGTTTCGGCCGAAGCAGGAAGTTACAGCATTGACGCGATAGCAACCAACACGCTAGACGCAAGTTATAATGCGCGAGCGAGCAGTGTGTACAAAGTGGCTGAAGTGATGCCTACTTGTGAGCTAAGCCCTCCATTGTTGACGTTTTCTTCTTTGGTTCAAGAGGGTAATGCCGGTGACACCTTGGTGTATTCTGCGACGTTGACGAGCCAAAATGGTCCTGAATGCGACTCTGTGTCGTATACTGTATCTGCAAATGTACCAAGCGGATGGAGTAGCTCAACTCACCAGTTTTCGCTTGAGTCTGGACAGAAGGCTAGTGTTGAGTTGATGGTTACTTCTTCAGACAATGCTCCTGAGGGTGAGTATCCCATTCAGGTGAGCACGGTATTAACTGAAACCAGCGAAGCCGTGGTGAACGGCGTTGTCGAATATCGCATCCTAGCGATCGCCAATTTATCTCCCATCGCTAACGACGACTCAGTCGTGTTGAAGGCAAAAGAGGTGACCGAGATTGATGTGCTTGCGAATGATAGCGATCCAGAAGGAGACATACTGCAAGTCGTTGGTTTTACTCAAGGCTCTAAGGGATCAGTCAGTTTAAACAGTTCTGGGCGCTTAGTTTATTCACCAGCGAAGAATTTTAAAGGAAGTGATAGCTTTAGCTACACCATATCTGATGGTCAAAATACAGCGACTGCAATGGTTTCCATTCAGCTAAGTAGCACGAGTGGGGGCGGTGGTAATAAGGGCAAAGGAAACAGTAAATAGAATCTGTTGATCTGCGCGATAGAGGAGGCAATAGCGAGAGTTATTGCCTCTTTTGGTTTATATTAGCACTAAGTTAAACGGCTACTTAGGTGTTTTAAGAAGATCGTCAAATAGTGCGGAGAACACGCGATAATCTTGCGCTCCGACAACCAGTTGTGCGCCCACTAATTGGCCATTTTCAATACGTCCGACAACAAAACTTGGCGTCCCCCGAATACCAAGAGTGGATGCAAGGGCAATGTCGTTTTCAACATTCTCTGCCATTTGTGGGTCTTCAAGGCACGCGGAGAACTTTTCGATATCCAGCTTTAAATCACTTGCGGTTTTTTGGTACAAAGCGGTATTTAAGTTGCGCATATTTGAAAATAGAGCGTGTCTCATTGGCCAATACTCACCTTGCTTAAAGCTACAATTGGCAGCAATTGCGGCACCTTTAGCTTGTGGGTGAAACCCAAGTGGAAAGTCTCTTGTTAAGTACTTAACCTTTCCTGAGTCGACATAGTTTTCTTTGATCTTTGCGAATGTGTTGTCGGTGAAGCGTTTGCAGTAAGGGCATTGATAGTCAGAAAACTCGATGATCGCGATTGTCGCGTTGTCATCACCCATGGACGGAATGGTTCCATTGCCATCAAAGTCTTTTTGATCGGGTAACGTTCTGAATTTTGGTTTCGCCGCTTTGGCTGCATTTTCTTTAGCCAACTCAATGTCTGAATTAATGCTTTCAACCTGCACTTTTAAGTCTTTTACTTCTTGTCTTAATGCGGCTAATTCTGATTCAACTTTCTCATCATTGGCTGGTTGGCAGCCGACGATCAGCGGAATTGACAGCAACATGGTGTAAATGCTTTTTCCATACTTCAACATAGTGATATCCCCCTGTATGGACTGAGAAAAGGGGCAATGGCATTGCCCCTTTAGTTTGGAGAGTTTCTATTTGGTATTAATCGCCTTCTACAGTGTTTACTTGAATGGACACAAAGTTGACTGAGGAATCACCCTCGTCATCTGTTACTGTTGCAACGACACCTTCAAGTGCGCCCTGAGCTAGGAACTCAATAGGCGTGCTGCCTTCAAGGCCAGGTATTAGCTCAACTGTGAATGCACAATTGTAAATGTTATTACCTGAACCACTGTACTCAAGAACTTGACCGATATTACACGCTGGGTAGTAAACATCGTTGTATGTACCACCTTGCGTATTCAAGATTCTAAAGTTAGGGCCTGTTTCACCATCTGCGACAGTCACACCAAGTAGAGTCAACGCACTTAACGTCACATTATCCACTTCTGATGCATTGGTTAGTTCAATTACGATTAGACCGCTGACCGCAAATGCTAGGTCAGTATCAGGCTCTAACGGATCGAAGGTGACAGTTGCATCATCCATTGCCATTACGTTTAGGCCATCTTCATCGGTACCGCTAATGGTCGCGACGTTAACGTGGCTGTCACCAGCATTACCTTGAACTTGTAGTGTGATCGTACAGCTCGCAGATTCGCCTGGTTCCAGCGCAAATCCAAGCAATGGGGTAGGAGAGATACCACCACCATTCTTCGTGTCGACCATACATTTGTCAGTAAGAACGCCAAATGGATCGTCAGTCAGGCTGGAGAAGACCACAGTGTCGGATGTAGAAACACCCTCAATTTCATCTTTCACAGTGAATAAGAATGTGTAGTCAACATCTCGGAACAAGGTTGGGTTGTCACCCGTTTCAAACACTGATGTTGGATTGGCTGTTTTTTCTAGCGTGATCATAGATGGTACATCCAATACCAAAATAGTATGAGAATCCATATCTGTCGCGGTGTCATTCTCATTGTCTCTCGCAGTTGCTGTCACTGTATTCGTGAAACTATCACCAGCATTGCCAGCAACATAGACACTTAGCGTACAGCTATATGTTGCACCAAATGCTATCGTTACAGGATTATCAAGACAGTCACTATCAGCCCCAATCGCACTTAGATCACCGTAGATGGTGTCGACTAAGCTCACGAGTTCGACAGGAGAATCAAATGTGCCTGAGTCGTTGGTCACGTCGAACGTAAATGTTACATTCTCTCCTGGCTCAAGTACTTCTTCCTTATCGGCTGATTTAACTACCGTAATTGCAGGTGGGACGTTAGTGATTTGTACCTGTCTCTCTACGCTACAATGTTCGCCTAGTGCTACTTGGCCTACACCTGCAGGGCAGGTCTCGCCATTAACAACAGGGTCACCGTTCTTATCCAGTAGCGTTACCTTAACCACATCTTTATATAATTCTGGTGTCGGTATATCTGGGAGGTCAGTATCGACGACATAAACGCTGAATTGACAGCTGTAGGTTGCACTCGGAGCCACTTCATACAGAGGCGAACCGACTGGACAGTTAGTTGATGTTAGATAAACACCATCAGACGCTCCGGGACCAGTAGTGCCGCCCCAAAGGTCAAAGCTCACATCATAAGTGCCATCACCATTAATATCGATTTCATCACTGATTGCACTAATGAATAGAGATGTTTGTGCATTAGGGTTAGTAAAGCTCACATCGAAGGTAAATTCACCACCTGGTTCTGGGTGTGAACTTGGTGTAGCTTCAGATTTGATGATATCTGGTGGTGACGGTTTGATGAACACGTCAATATTAAAGGTGTCACAGTTACACTTAGATTTGGTGTTAGGGATCTGACCAGCATATGGGTCTTCTTCCGTTGTACAGTTATCACGCTCCTGATTATCCCATGCGGCACAATAGGTGAAGTCAGCTCGGTTATCGCCATCGTCATCAGTACAGAGCATGGTAATGGTTTCGTTTAAAAGCGTGTACTCGTCTGGCCCTAATGCTTTTGTAATGTCACCACAAGCATCGCCATCTAACTGAGCATCTGCTGGTTCACCGCTGCCATTGGGAACAGGCAAAATCATACTACAGTTTCTAAAGTTACCTTGAACGACCTGAGGGCTGGCCTCAGTTAAAGGAAGATAAAAAGTGGTGTCGTATCGTTCGTTAGCGTTGGTTCGTACAGTTACATCGGCTTGGAATGAAAAAGTTTCCCCGAGGTTACATTCTGCGTTTGGGTCGGTTGGAATCACTCGAGTGATTTCAACGTCATTAGCTGTACAGTTTAAAGCATCTTGAGGTAGCGAGTTACCTGGCTCTAACAAATATGCATCCGCCATACAGAGTTTTTCCGTAGGCGAGAGATTATATGCCTCTGCTTGAGCTGGCGAATGACTCGTTACGCCATACAATGCCGCCGAGCTAACAAAGATAACACTCATCACTTTGCTTAATCGGCTGTGTATTAATCGTTCCATCATTGACCTTCTTTTTATTCGAAAGTTTGAACAAGAGGGCTATATGAACGCTGAGCAAACTTTCGTGTCCCCTTTAAAAAATGACACTTATCAGCGAGTTAAAAAACGAGCCCTCATTCCTTGACCAAACAACCTCTTGGGTGAATCTTGTTGGATTCACCGATGAGACAATGTGTTGGTTGCCCTCTGAAGAGCAAGAAATGAACCAAGTTCTATGTTATTGAATTTGCTAAATAATATTTATTAAGTGCTCAGAATAACTGTTAAGGCGTGTACAGGTTGTTCACTTGTGTTGAGTTCCACTGAGTGGAAGTTGTGAAAAAGCGTTATTTATCAGTCATGTAGGTCTTTTATGATAATTGTGCTTTTGGTGGACACAAGTTAACAGTTCGATCACTATTGCTGTTGCAAAGAAAGGGCGTTCAGAGAAGCACAGTATTTGCGCATGCCGATTATGATTTACTCAAAAAGAATGATTAATGTTCATTCGGTTGATAATTATAATAATTTTTGTTGACCTGAAATCTCAATCCGTTAAAGTACGCCTCGTTCTCACGGCGAAGGTCGTTAGAGCAGATGGTGTTACCATCGCATTGATTGCGTTGCCCTGGTGGTGGAATTGGTAGACACAAGGGATTTAAAATCCCTCGACGTTCGCGTTGTGCCGGTTCAAGTCCGGCCCGGGGCACCATCCGAAAATTGAGTGGGTGAATTTAATATCCCGCCGTCGAGTTGACCGGCCGAGTGTCGGACCATCAATTCCGGCTCGGGACACCATCTCAAATTATGCGACACTAGCTCAGTTGGTAGAGCGCAACCTTGCCAAGGTTGAGGTCACGAGTTCGAACCTCGTGTGTCGCTCCAGTTGAGGCGCCTTGGCAGAGTGGCTATGCAGCGGATTGCAAATCCGTGGACCTCGGTTCGACTCCGGGAGGCGCCTCCATTCTTTTCGAAAGCTCGTCATTATGACGGGCTTTCTTCATTTTAGCGCAATGGAATCGACGCGCGTTAATCCTTCTTTTTGCTGTTTACTTATTATCTCCTCCCTGATTATTTGATCGGGATTCAATAATTGCACTCAATTAGTTATTGGTTTTATAAATGTTATACATCTCAATAATTGTAGAGGGTGATTGGTGATAATTTCTCCACGATTGTAGTCCGAACTTTTTGTTGTACAACAGACGGTTAGTTGGATCTTTTCTTCCTGTCATGTTGGCTCTCTAAGCTCGAACTTCGTTCTAAAACGTGAGAGAAAATAATGAAAACATTCAACCTTAAACCCACACTTTTGCCTTTAACTTTGCTGCTCAGTTCGCCGGTAATGGCGGCTCAAAATGGAACCATGATGCAGTATTTCCATTGGTATGTGCCAAATGACGGTGCACTCTGGACGCAAGTTGAAAACAACGCGCCAGCACTATCTGACAACGGCTTTACCGCGTTATGGCTGCCGCCTGCCTATAAAGGTGCAGGTGGCAGCAACGACGTAGGTTATGGCGTTTACGATATGTATGACTTGGGGGAGTTTGATCAAAAAGGATCGGTGCGAACCAAATACGGTACTAAAGACCAATACCTCGCTGCTATCAAAGCGGCGCACGCAAACAACATTCAAATTTATGGTGATGTGGTGTTTAACCACCGTGGCGGTGCGGATGGTAAATCGTGGGTCGACACCAAGCGAGTCGATTGGAACAACCGGAACATTGAGCTCGGCGACAAATGGATTGAAGCATGGGTCGAATTTAGCTTCTCGGGGCGTAACGACAAATACTCAGATTTCCATTGGACGTGGTATCACTTTGATGGCGTTGACTGGGACGACGCAGGTAAAGAAAAAGCGATCTTCAAATTTAAAGGCGATGGCAAAGCATGGGATTGGGAAGTCAGTTCTGAAAAAGGCAACTATGACTACCTCATGTACGCGGATTTAGACATGGACCACCCAGAAGTGAAGCAAGAACTTAAAGACTGGGGCGAGTGGTACTTAAATATGACGGGTGTGGATGGCTTCCGAATGGACGCAGTCAAACACATCAAATATCAATACCTGCAAGAGTGGATCGATTACTTGCGACAGAAAACGGGCAAAGAGTTGTTTACTGTCGGTGAGTACTGGAACTACGACGTGAACAATCTGCACAACTTTATCACCAAGACGTCTGGCAGTATGTCATTGTTTGATGCACCGTTACACATGAACTTCTATAACGCTTCACGCTCAGGTGGTAACTTCGACATGCGTCGTATCATGGATGGTACCTTGATGAAGGACAACCCAGTGAAAGCAGTGACTCTGGTTGAGAACCACGATACGCAGCCTCTTCAAGCGCTAGAATCTCCAGTCGATTGGTGGTTCAAGCCTCTCGCGTATGCGTTTATCTTGTTACGTGAAGAGGGCTATCCGTCAGTCTTTTATGCTGATTACTACGGCGCGCAATACAGTGATAAAGGGCACGACATCAATATGGTGAAAGTGCCGTACATTGAGCAATTGGTGAAAGCTCGTAAAGATTATGCGTATGGTAAACAGCATTCTTACCTCGACCATTGGGACGTGATTGGCTGGACAAGAGAGGGGAATGCGGAACATCCTAACTCAATGGCGGTTATCATGAGCGATGGCCCTGGTGGAGCAAAATGGATGTACACAGGTTCGCCGAGCACTCGTTACGTCGACAAGCTAGGTATTCGGACTGAAGAAGTTTGGACGGATGCTAATGGATGGGCACAGTTCCCAGTGAACGGCGGTTCGGTTTCTGTTTGGGTTGGCGTTAAATAATCCAACTTTCAGACTTGCAGATGTGACGAATTTCGAAAATTGTTCGCATTTAATCAATGTCTTGTTTGATATTCATGAAACATATGCGTAACTTTATACCAAAGCATTATCACTAGGCAGATTAAGGAAAGGAATCTATGGCTGACGTTTTGATTGTTGCGATTGTATTCGGTGCAATATTTGGTGGTGGTATCGTTAAGCTGATTCTTAATCATCGTAAGGAAGTAAGAGCGTTAGAGATTTCTGAACGCAACCAGATGAGTCAAGAAGAGCGAGATGGTCTTAACAAGCAAGTAGAAGACCTAAAACAACGTGTTGAAGTATTAGAGCGCATCGTTACTGACAACAGATACCAACTTGATAAAGAAATTGCGTCTTTGTAATTCTGAACCAACAAGAAAGAGCCAGTTTAATACTGGCTCTTTTTGTATCTGCTTCTTTTTCCAAACTAAGTGAAGCGATTGACTAACGCTCATCAAAGAAGTCTTTGTTACGAATGTATTTACTCATTAGGTGGTAGGAGAAAGGGCGGATCAGCCAACTCACCAAAGAGCGTCCCAGACGCATCAATGTTGGCGTATTCTCATAAATTCTCCCGTTATAAAGCCAAAGCATTTTACCCACATGCCAGTAGAGAAAAGGTACCGGAGGCATAAAGGTGACAATGTCGATATCACAACAAATACGATAGGTTTTATGGCCTAACCCATACCGTTTTCTAAATGTCCAATCGCCAATTGCTGGCTGCCCAAATGTGACTACTCGTTTAATGCTTTTCGGGTACTTACGTTCGATATAGTCGGCAAACACGCTGCCAATTGCGCCGCCCGATGAATGCCCGGTAATCGTGATTCGTTTGCCTTGTAAAATCAGCGGCACGATGGTGGCCTCTAATCTCTCAATCACACTCAAACCGAGACGATCTTCATTTCTCGATGGTTGGCTTTCTTGGAATAACAAATGGTAGAAACCGGCATGGATGCGATAGTTGAGCCCAAGGCGCTTGCAGCTACGAGTCCACATGGCAAAGTTCAAAAGCCAATCGCTAATGCTGTGCGACCCCTTAATCACAACAACGACTTCTGTGCGCTTTTTACTCCACAGAACACGGATCATGGTTTTGCCAAACTCGTTTTTAATGATGCGCTGTCCATTAGGATCAAAACCATAGCGAGTCTGCCTAAAGACCCTAGGATAAGCGAGATTACAGAGCACAGCGTAGCGTTCGTATTGGTATCGTTTTAATGGCTTCACGTTTTTCTACTTAGTTTTAGTCAATGTAAAACTCTAGACGTGAAATATGAAAAGAACATGAATGGTTGTCATTAGGTAGGAAAATGAATTGATTTTTACTAGGAGTAGAGAGCGAGTACGTTGTCTGTTTCAATTCTTTTTCTAAATGCGGCCAAGTCTAGGAAGATCGTTTGCTTTGAGTTGTAGTGTTGGTCTTTTACGGCCTTGAGTAAGGCTTTGATAGCTTTCCTTTGAGGTTTTTCAAGATAAGATTGCGACTTTTGAAAACGGAAAAACGCTATTTGGCCTGAAGTGTCATTGAATATACCGAGACAATCTTGTAAGTGTTTGAGCTGTTTGATATTCGCCTTATGCTGAGCGCTATCATACAAAGGAGAAAAGTAATCTAGTAAATAGCGCAGATTTTTGCATTCAATTCTTAACGCGTGAATTTTGCTATCTTTGCTTTCTGTCGTTAAACCATGGCTTACCTTAATTACCTTTTGAAAGTGCTGAGTAATTTTAAGATTGGCCAAATCCATCGCCTTTCCAACTTCGTGTTTGGGTTCGTACACGCGCGAGCGTTGAAGGCTGTTTTCGATGAGAATGCAGGTCTTATGGTAGCAATCAGACTTTAACCACTCAGACACCCGTTGTTGCTCCTTGGTTTGAAGGTTGGATATGTGAGCAAATACAGACTTTAAGGCTTCCTTTTGCTCTGGATGTTTGTTTAGATAGTGGGGAGCGTCAGAGACAAAAACGTCAAGATCGCGAAGCTGGTTCGTTTGCTTCATTAGGGTTCTGATATGGCGTTTCAATAGTCGATGTTCAAAGGGTGGCAAAACGTCTTTTAAGAGCAAGCTTAGGGAGTGGATACGACGTAAAGTGACTCGATATTGATGGTTGAACTCAGGGTCGCTTCCTCTTGCAACTCCCAATTCAAGCTGTCGTACATGGCAGAACTCATGAGCGAAAAACCGAGGTAAAGTGAAGCTCAAATCTGACTCCGTATGTAAGTCCCATGCAAAAGGTGGTTTCCGAAAAATTCCCATGATCCGTTTTCCTATTCTGATGTGGTTAAGTTTAGAATATTGCTTTAATAACCTCCCACGAAAGTGCATAAAGTTTAGTGAGAAAGGCTAACGTTATGTTTTTATGGGATTGTCTTAATGCATTATTAAATCAGTAACATAATAATGTTGTTTTTATTATTCCTATTTCATAATGAAGTTATTAAATATAAAATATTTAATAAGCATCAGTATGATTTGAAAAGCCTTATTTAAAAACTCTTAATTTTGATAACTTGGCTGGTTGAAATTTAAGCTGTTTGTTTGTTAGTATCGCACTCACAATGAAATACAGTCATTATAATAAATGGATATAAAGCAGTGGATTAAGTCAGTTTTTCTAGGCTCTTCGTTCTAGAACCCTACCTTGATGAATTAAAGCGCGTCTATTGAGTTCTATTAGGCTCAATGTGTATCAGTTTGCTCCTTTTGATTGGGCTGAACTGAGAGTCCGTGTGCTTTGAATGCCCCTTGTTTTCTGTCTTTACAGGCTGTAATTAACTAATGGAACCTCGCTTATATTTAGTGAGTAGTTTCGTGCACTTAAATAAATCTGACGCTTTGACATTGAAGTAAGTGAACGCAACAACATAGGAAATTACCACTTTATTAATCTTATTCTTTTAGTAACCGATTTAATTTAATTTAATTTAATAGATTATCTCGTCTCTTTTTAATTCGATCCTATATTAATCGTCGAAATAATGAAGGCGAGGGTCTGTTTTATTCTGTGGTAAAAGCAAGGCGATGTTTTTACTAGTTAATATGTTTTGGCTTTGAGTGATTAAAGGCTAAATTTGAGGTCCATAAATTGAATTTATTCAACTCTACTAATATCTTGAGTTATATTTCTAACTTAAGGATGAAAGCAAAAGGAAAAGTTGCAATTTCTATTGCTGTTCTATTCACCATTTCTACATTTTCTGCAATTGCAGGTGAAGTTTTACCTACGAAAGGTGAACAAAAGACGCTAGTTTTACTGGTCAATTTTCAAGAGAATCCCAATGAACAACCTTTAAGTGTTGAGCAAGCGGAGAGCCTTATATTCGGCGAAATAAACGACTTCTATCGTCAAGCATCCTTTGATCAAACGTGGTTATCTGGTGAGGTGGCGGGTTGGTTTACATTGCCGCTTTCCAACCAAGTTTGCGACTTTACTGCTGTTCAAAATGCTGCTGACGAAAAAGCAGTGGCAGCAGGCGTTCCTTTGGCAGATTACGACCGCATCATTTATTTAATGACACAAACAGCGTGTGGTGTCGCGGGTTCAGCCACACTAGAAGGTATTCCATCGAGAGCGCATATCAACGGAAACTTCTCTGCGACAAACATTACCCATGAACTTGGGCATAATTTTGGGCTACATCACTCTCGAGCGCTAGACTGCGGGGACCAAACATTAGGCGGGGAATGCGAGGTTCGTGAGTATGGCGATACCTATGACGTAATGGGTGGCCCTGATATTGGTTACTTTAATACGTTTCAGCGTGAACAATTGGGTTGGTTAGATGGTGAATATGCCACTAAAACCATCAAAGCAACGCAAGATGGTAATTACTCTATTGCTTACTATGAGTCCCAAGGTGAACAACCAATCACATTAAAAGTGCCTCGTGGAATAGATTCGGCTACTGGAAACATGCGTTGGTTCTATATCGAATACCGTCAGTCTGTTGGTTTTGATGACTTTCTTGATGGTCGTTCGTACTCTTTCTATCGTGGGGACGTAACGGATGGAATCATTATCCGTAGTGCCATCGAAGGAGATGCTCGAAGCAGCAACCTTCTGCATTTCAAGACGGATTCAGAATACAAAGCAGTATTTGGTCGTAACGATTGGTTTGACCCAGCAATGCCAGTCGGAGGCAGTTATACAGACCCAGAGTCGGGTGTTACTTTGAGCCTGATTAGTGCTGCGAACGGGACGGCTGAAATCAATGTTCATTTTGGCGACGACAACTCCGGTGGGGGCAGTACGTGTACGACTAATACCCCAAGCCTTGAAGTGACTCCATTGTCTGAGAGTGCGGTTTTTGCTGGTACAAAAGTAGAGTATAAAGCACATATCACAAACCAAGATGGCGTTGATTGTGCGAGCACTACTTTTAATGTCAGTGCAGCTGTACCTAATGGCTGGCAAGCGACAAATGGAGACATCACGTTGGCACCGGGCGAATCTGGTGACGTGTTATTTACTGTCACTTCATCAATCGATGCAACTGCAGAAGATTACTCAATTGCGGTATCGGTGAACCATAGTCAAGACGCGGAAGCGAATGTTGAAACCTCGGTTCTTTACACTGTGCTTGATGAAGGCGGTACAGCCCCAGAGCTTACTGCGGAAGATGACAACGTGCTATTGACTGAGAAGCAACCCGTCACCATTGACGTACTTTCAAACGATAATATTGATGAACAAGTGCAAGTCACCATTGTTTCTTACTCGAATCCTAGCAAAGGTCGATTGGAGTTATTGTCGGATGGCACGTTCCGTTATAGTCCGGAAAATCGCTTAAAACACACAGATAGCTTCACTTACACCATTAGTGATGGTCACAATACTGCGACGGCAATGGTGAATATCACCTTACAAGAATCGTCGGGTGGTGGCGGTGGAAACGGCAACGGTTCAAAGCCTGACAAAGGAAATAACAAGTAATCTGATGAAAATGCCCGGTAAACTCGCTACCGGGCATTTTTATTATGAGTTAACGATCATGTTGATGTTATTAATTCAACTTTGGTTGTTACTCAGGACATTGAACTGGCTCTGGACAAGTAGGGCACAGAGTACATTCGGCGTATGCGGTCATCGCTTCGACGGTAGCGCCAAAGACCGTTTGACCCGCTGCATCGACAGTATCAGTAAACGCTGCCACTTGTTCACCAGGAAGAGGAAGTCCATCTGCTTCACCTGGGATTGGCTCATAATTACCAGTAAAGTCGGCACATTGAGCTGGAGTTAGAGTACCAATAAAGATAGGGTCTGAATCTTTGTTATCAATAACGACAACATCCTCTATCGTAATGTTCGAGGTATTACAAACGCTACCACTGTAGTTCACCTCTAATCCGTACTCATTAATACCAGTGTTCGCAAATCTGTTCACAACCACCACGTTACACTCTTTTTGCAACGTTAATGAACCAGGAATGTTTTGGTTTGGGCATTCCCAATCAGCGTTGTCAGATACCGCGATGTCACCTCCGCCAGCAAGAGCAGCAGTCACTTCTGCGTAGTTAGTGATACCATTTTGAGCAACTCGGAATGTACCACTAAACTCTTGGTGACCACCGACGGCTAGCGTGTCTAAGTTGTAGACATGAACACCGTTATCTAGGTCTTCATTTACGGCTGTTGTGTCTGTAGCTACGATATCGTAAAGAGGCAATTGACCAATATTTTCTACTTTCAATAGGTAGTTATATTGTAGAGAGTCGCCGTTAACGATGTCACTGAAGGTACAAGTCTTCGTGATTTTGATTTCTGGTTTACCAGGGGTGTAACAAAAAGAGATATGACTTAAACCATAGAAATCGTCACTGTTACGCAAAGGGGAATGTAGCCCTGCATCGCTACTTAGCAGAAGTCCTTGGGAATAGTACTCATAAAGGTTACCAACTGGACCACCTTTAACGAAGATACCTTGGATGATCACTGGACTAGTGCCCTGATCCCAAGAAAACGTTTTTGCCCCTTCTTGAACAGATATTGTCACTTCCAATTCGCCATCGGAATAAACCCCATCAGCGACAGGTTCAATTTTGAACTCTTTTAAATCTGGCATCCCATAGAAGTCGGAACATGTTGGATTACCTTTATATTCGACGGGCTGGACACCGGCACTTGTCGGATCGCCAGCATCACCGCGTACACTATAAGCAGCGAATATTGCGCCTAAAACGAGCAACCAAGCTAACGATCTAATCAGCTTTGAGCTCAGTATACTGGTACAGTTTAAATCCATAGAGTACCAGCACGTTTTGTTTGTTTGTTTCATAAAACCTCCGGCGGGTACAAATCCAAGAGTGCTCTTTGTACAACCGCATCGTTGTTCTTACTGAAATAAGTTAAGTACTGCATCGGGGTAGTTAGCATAGAGCGTTCCAATTTTAAGTGTTTGTATTTATTGATTAAAATATTTTTGGGTTTAGAAGGTTTACAGTTAGGTGTTTACCTTTATTTTTGTTTGTTGCTTCGGGTAGGTGTAAGCAATTGAAATGGTGGTGCTTATCTGGAAATAGCGAAAGTGTTCACAAAATGAACAGAGTGTAACAGCGAAGAAATAGGTAATTAAAAAGCAACGGCCGCATTAGGCACTGCGGTGAGAGAAAATGAGGCGCAGACAGCGGATTATGAAATAAATTTCCAGCATGAATGAGTAACCTCTATGAAGGAAGTCCTAAGACAAAGCCAGATTAATCGTGTGAAGATTGTTCGAATTGTTCGTGGAATGATCTTAGAAGTCTGCTTTTTAACCGTATGAATAAAAAAGATAAAATTTGTTGTTGACCTAGAATCTTAATCCGTTAAAGTACGCCTCGTTCTCACGGCGAAGGTCGTTAGAGCAGGTGGTGTTACCATCGCATTGATTGCGTTGCCCTGGTGGTGGAATTGGTAGACACAAGGGATTTAAAATCCCTCGACGTTCGCGTTGTGCCGGTTCAAGTCCGGCCCGGGGCACCATCCGCAAATTGAGTGCGTGGATTTAATATCCCGTCGTCGAGTTGACCTGCCGAGTGTCGGACCATCAATTCCGGCCGGGGCACCATCTCTCATAGATTGAGATTTTTAAGAGTCTCAGAGAACAACAATTCGGTAAGGCGCCTTGGCAGAGTGGCTATGCAGCGGATTGCAAATCCGTGGACCTCGGTTCGACTCCGGGAGGCGCCTCCATTCAACATCGACATTTAAAGGGTACCATCGCTCTAAGTGTTGAATGATAAACCGACAAGTTGCTGCTTTTTATATCGAACGACTCAGGCTTAGGTGTTTTCCTTTGACACTCACTGATAATTCCGTAAAGTAGCGGCCATCGAAAGGGGCAACCCAGACGATACATTTCAGAGTTTCTTTATTGAAACACTATGGCGCCTTGGCAGAGTGGCTATGCAGCGGATTGCAAATCCGTGGACCTCGGTTCGATTCCGGGAGGCGCCTCCATTATCTTTCTTTTCCTCCGTAAATTGAATCCAAAGCCTTAGTTCAGACCTCTGACCATTGGAAATTCCCAACAAAACTAACTTCTTAGAACCCACAAAATCGTTACACTTGATCGTTATTTTCGTAAGTAATTTCGACAGAACCCTCATTTTACACTTTTCGCCATTCTCTTTAGTTCCCAAAACACCGATTCAACTGTATTAACAGAACGTTGTTAATTATAAACTGAGTGCATTACCAAAAGCTAATTGATAACATCATATATAACTTATTGTTAATATATGACATTGTTAGTTTTTGGCTCAGGATGAGCCCATTTTGTATTAGGGAGAAGTACACGTGTTATCTCATTTAAGCAGGCCATTCGTAGCCTTAACGTTAAGTGCTGCGTCACTCACTGCTTTCGCAGCCTCAGTGGCGAGTTACCCAGAAGGGTGGCAAGATTGGCCAGTGGTTAAAGAGTCACAAAACCTACCTGCAGACACTGTTCTGCCGCCTGACACCTCATTGTTTATTCAAGAATCCGTTCGAGCGTATAGCTGGATCAATAATGGTCAAGGATCACCACTCACGATCCGCGTAAACCCTCAGAAAATCGAACAATACAAAACTCACGGCCCATATACTGACGGTCCAACGGCAGTGGCTATTTCAGAAGTTGATGGGATCGTTTGGGTGACTGAGCATATCGGCGGCATGGCCATCTATGGTAGTTATGATCGTCAAGGCAAAGATATTAGCCATACTCATCCTTCTTTAGAGCCCTCATTTTGTCAGAGCTGCCACACGACATATCAGGACATTTGTATCAATGGTACATGTGCTGAGCCCGTTCTAGGTGTTTATAAAGACAAACAGTAGTTGATTGTGAGTAATCGAGTTTTCGGCTGGTTGACGATTAACCAGATGCTGTTTGTTTCGCATCTGGTGTTGGTTCTCTCCATTATCTTAGGTTTATCATTTACGCGTTTCCAAAGTGAATGGAACATGCGTATTGAGCATGCCGCGACCATGGCGAAAACCCATTTGTCTTCTCAAGTAACGTTTTTGTCTGGCTCGATAGCTGGTCGCAACTACGCCAACCTGATGATGCCATCGACGAAAGAAAATCTCAGAGCGATCGATGATCTTCTGTTTATTGAGATATCGGGTGTTTCAGATTACAAAACTCAAAATGTAGCAGTGCGCTATTTGTCTGAATCGAACCAAGTGTGGCGAATTGATGTCAGTGATCAAGAAGTTAAGGTCTTAAAAAACCAAAAGGCCAATCTGGTGAAAATGTTGTCGATGACGCCAGATACGGAGGAGATCAAACGTAATAAACTTCAATACCTAATAAACAAAACCAATGTGGATTTAGCGTCACTCTCGGCCAGTCAAACGTTAAACCGGGAGACAGAACTTCCTTGGAATAAAAGTGCTTTGCAGCAATCAGATTTTTATTATGATTCAACTCTTTCTGTATTACATGTCTGCTTGCCTTTAAGAAATATCAATGGTGGGTACATCTGGGCTGTGTTAGATGCGAGCGCATTGGATAACATTAAAGGTTACTTGATAAAAGAGCTGCTTAGTGAGGCGTTAACGGCGACACTGATTTCTATGGTGTTGATTTATATGGTCACAATATGGATTGTGAGTCCGCTTAAGCGTCTTTCTCAATCAATGAAGAAAGACATCGAAAAGATTGACCAATCACATATTCCAGAAATCACACGTTCAGATGAAATTGGTGAACTCGCACGTTCCTATTCAAGTTTAATTACCAAAATCAAAAACCAATTGAGGGTACTTCGTCAGCAAACGGATACGGATACCTTAACAGGGATTGGCTCACGTTATTTATACAAGCGCAGTGCCCCGGTATTCGTGAATGAAACCCTTAGCCACATGAATTATGCCTGCTTTGTGTTGTGCGATATCGATAACTTCAAAAAGTTTAACGATACCTATGGACACACTGAAGGGGACAACGCATTGTGTGATGTCGCTGAAGTCTTTCGTTCTCAGCTAGGTAAAGATCAACCTTCGTTTCGCTTAGGCGGAGAGGAGTTTGCTTTGCTTATCTACGGTAACACTTTAGACGTTTTGAACTCCAAAGTTGAGCACTTGAGACGAGCAGTCGAAACACTTGCCATCCCACATATCAAAAACCTGCCATCTGAAGTTGTGACGATTTCAGTGGGTGCAGTTCCACTTACAAAAGTAACGCCACACCTTGATTTAGAAGCCTGTGAAAAAGCGTTAGAGCAAGCCTTTGAAGTTGCAGATAAGAACTTGTACACAGCAAAAGATAAAGGCCGAAACGTTGTCATTATGGCAGAGCCTATCAGCCTGTAGATTTTAGTTTCATTCCATTTAATTCGTCGGCCGTTCGGCCATTTAAGACCAAAGAAGAGAAAGGAGTCTCGATGCATAACATCGGAGAGGATAAGCATAACTGTCGCCCACAAACACGAGTTTGGGTCGACACAGATATCACGATCGGACATCACGATGGCTTTAAACTTTGTGATGTCGATGATGGATACGCGTTAGGTTTACTATTAAGAAGCCAAGAAGTCGATATCGTCGGAGTAAGCTCGACACTCGGCAATTGTGACGACATTGAAGTGACCACAAGTATTGCGACCACTTTCATTAAGAAGTTTGGACCGACTTACCTCGAAGTGTCGCAAGGGAGTGCCACTTACTTAGACTCTACGAAAGATATTCCCCCAGCCGTCAACGATCTCGCCACTCAACTAGAACAAGAGCCATTAACCATTCTTGCAATTGGCGCACTGACCAACATTGCTTTGCTCATTCGTCACTTCCCAGAACAAGCTAAGAATATTGTAAAGGTAGTGTGTGTCGCGGGTAGACGCAGTACAGAGCAGCACTTTGTTGCCAGCAAACGCCAACCGAGACCATTTCGAGATTTAAACTTTGAAGTCGATCAAGCGGCTTTTCAAGTACTGCTCGATAGCGATATCCCAGTAACACTTGTCCCATTTGAAGCTTGCGCGCAAGTTTGGATTAACTTTAAAGAGCTTCATAAAATGAGCCACGGGAGCAGTCTTAGCCATTTCTTAGAGTCCCATTCCATTGCATGGTGCGCTGAGTGGGAGGTGATCTTTGGTGCGAAAGATGGCTTTATTCCTTTTGATATGGTGGCTGCCGCTTACGTTGTGAATCCTGAATGGTTTATTTCCCGACATTGGAAATCAAAGGTAGGGCTCGCTGAGAGTGATACAGAGAAACACGAAGAGAAAGCATATCTGATCTGTAACGAATCGATAGAGCAGGGGCGAGAGCTCGAATATGTGGTCGAAGTGTCACCGGATGCAGAACCAGAAATGCTCAAGCGTCTTGCAGAACGCGACATTGGTGCTTTCGTGCTTGGCTTATCTCACATCAATGTCATTGTTGATGATGTTGATTTAGCTGCGGATTACTATCAGCGCGTGCTTGGATTTGAGCGTGCAGTCGATGCTCAAAGTCAAAAGATGGATTACCGCAGTGTGAGTATGGCCGAGTTTAACCAAGATGCAGGGTTAGGTGGGCAAGATGTCGTTGTTGATGTGTTATTTGTAAAGCATCCTTACGCATCAGTCTATCTTGAACTGATGAAATATCACACGCCAGTTGGGACAACCGAAATACCACCTCAACCAAAAACCTACGATATAGGTGGCCCACGTCATATTGCCCTCGAAGTCTCAAACTGTAGTGAGGTGTTCCGATACTTGAAAGAGCAAGAGGGCGTAACCATGATTGATGACTCAGATAACTATCACCCAGAAAAATTGGACGGGTTCCCGATCTCGTTTTTCTACTGGATAGACAAATATGGCATTCAATGGGAAATGGAAGAAGGTCGTAGAGTAGGGACATCCCGCGGAATTATTTAACACAAACCTATGAAACCCACTTGAATCTGATTAAAAAGCAAGCGTTTAGTCGTTTGCTTTTTCTTTGTTATGAAGAAATATGACATTTATATTGGGTTGATATTAGTTGGGTTACAGAAATTTTGTTTGAATTACGAAAGTAAAGGTTTAAATGCTGGTTAAAAACTGCTCCTACCCCTTTGGGGTAGTTTGATTCTGTAATTGATTTACATCATGTATTAATTTTCTTTCACATTTAACAATGCGCTCAGTGATAAGAACCTAACCCTTAGGAAGTACAATGAGCAAGTTGAAGCTAGTAGTCATCGGTAACGGCATGGTAGGCCACCGTTACATTGAAGACTTAGTCGAGAAAGCTGATATGTCTAATATGGACATTACGGTTTTCTGTGAAGAACCTCGTGTCGCATACGACCGTGTGCACCTTTCCTCTTACTTTTCTCACCATACTGCAGATGAACTTTCTTTAGTGAAAGAAGGCTTCTACGAGAAACACGGTATTAACATGCTGATCGGTGAACGCGCGATTAACATCAATCGTGAAAACCGCATCGTTTACTCAAGCACAGGTCGCGAAGTTCAATACGACAAGCTGATTCTTGCTACTGGCTCATTCCCATTTGTTCCACCTATCAAAGGTCACGAAAGCAAAGACTGTTTTGTTTACCGCACTATCGAAGATCTTAAAGCGATCGAAGCGTGTGCGAAGAAGAGCAAATCAGGCGTTGTTATCGGTGGTGGTCTGCTAGGTCTTGAAGCAGCAGGCGCATTGAAAGCACTGGGTGTAGAAACGCACGTTGTTGAGTTCGCACCAAAGCTAATGGCCGAGCAACTTGATCTTGCTGGTGGTAACCAACTTCGTCAAAAGATCGAGCGTATGGGCGTGAACGTTCACACCAGCAAAAACACGCTTGAGATTGCGGCAGAAGGCACAAACGCGCGCAATGTCATGCGTTTTGCTGACGGTTCAGAGCTAGAAACAGACTTCATCGTATTCTCTGCAGGTATTCGTCCACAAGACAAACTAGCACGCCAAATGGAGCTAGAAGTGGCACCTCGCGGTGGTGTTGCTATCAACGACCATTGTCAAACTTCTGATGAGAACATCTACGCGATTGGTGAATGTGCGTCTTGGAACGAAATGTTCTACGGCCTTGTTGCTCCTGGCTACAAGATGGCGACAGTTGCTGTTGATCACCTACTAGGTAACACAGAAAGCAAATTCGAAGGCGCTGACATGTCTGCGAAGCTGAAACTTCTTGGCGTGAAAGTAGGCTCTATCGGTGATGCGAACGGTCGTACTGAAGGCTGTAAGAGTTACGTTTACCAAAACGAAGAGCAAGAAGTTTACAAACGTCTTATCGTTTCTGAAGACAACAAGAAACTGCTTGGCGCGGTTATGGTTGGCGATACGTCTGACTACGGCGACCTGCTTCAACTTATGTTGAACGAAATCGACCTACCAGAACACCCAGATGCGTTGATCCTTCCTGCACACGCAGGCGCTGAGAAACCAGCACTAGGTGCAGACGCTCTACCAGAAAGCGCAGTGATCTGTTCATGTTTCGACGTGACAAAAGGCAAGATCGCACAAGCGGTTGCTGATGGTCACCACACATTGGGTGACATCAAAGCAGTGACTGGCGCAGGTACTGGCTGTGGTGGTTGTATTCCTCTAGTGACCTCTATTCTAAATGCTGAGCTTGCTAAATCGGGTATCGAAGTGAAGAACGACGTGTGTGAGCACTTTGCATACTCACGCCAAGAGTTGTTCCACTTAATCCGCATTGAAGAGATCAAAACGTTTGATGAGCTTCTAGAGAAATACGGTAAAGGTTACGGCTGTGAAGTTTGTAAACCATTGGCTGGTTCGATCTTAGCTTCTTGCTGGGGCTTGCACATTCTTAAGCCACAACTGGTTAAGCTGCACGACACGAACGATAACTTCCTAGGCAACATCCAAAAAGACGGTACTTACTCTGTGATCCCACGTATGGCGGGTGGTGAAGTAACGCCTCAAGCTCTGGGGGCGCTAGCGAACGTTGCTGCTGAGTATAACCTATACACCAAAGTCACCGGCGCTCAGCGTATTGGTCTGTTTGGTGCTCAAAAAGACGATCTTCCAGAGATCTGGCGCAAGCTTATCGAGGCTGGTTTCGAAACAGGTCAAGCGTACGCAAAAGCACTTCGTATGGCGAAGACATGTGTGGGCTCAACGTGGTGCCGTTACGGCGTTCAAGATTCTGTTGGTCTAGGTTCTTACATCGAGAACCGTTACAAAGGCATCCGTACTCCTCATAAGATGAAGTTCGGTGTTTCTGGCTGTACTCGTGAGTGTGCGGAAGCACAAGGTAAAGACCTTGGCATTATCGCGACTGACGCGGGTTGGAACATGTACGTATGTGGTAACGGCGGTATGAAACCTCGTCACGCAGACCTACTTGCAAGTGACCTAGATAAAGAAACGCTAATCAAGTACATCGACCGCTTTATGATGTTCTACATCCGTACTGCTGCGCCACTACAACGCACATCAGTTTGGATGGAAAACATGGAAGGTGGCGTTGACTACCTACGCGAAGTGATTGTTAACGACAAGCTTGGCATCAACGCTCAACTAGAAGCTGACGTAGCGAAGCTTGTAGACGAGTACGAGTGTGAGTGGACTGCGACCATCAACGACGAATCACAACTGACTCGTTTCGCGCACTTCATCAACTCTGACAAGCGCGATGACAATGTTGTGTTTGTACAAGAGCGTGAACAGCACCGCCCAGCAACTTTCACGGAAAAACACCCTGAAGCGAAAGGCGACATCCTACACGTAGCGATCACTGAAGCATAAGGGAAGGTTGATTATGTCATTTGAAAAGATTTGCCAAATCAGCGACATCGTACCGGGCACGGGTGTTTGTGCACTGGTTGATGGTCAGCAAGTTGCGGTATTCCGCCCAACACAAGCAGAAGAAGTGTTGGCGATCAGCAACACAGACCCGTTCTTCCAATCAAACGTGCTTTCTCGCGGTTTGATCTGTGAGCACCAAGGCGAGCTTTGGGTGGCAAGCCCACTTAAGAAGCAACGCTTTAACCTGACAACAGGTGCGTGCATGGAAGACGAGCGTTTTAGCGTGAAAGCGTACAAAACGCGCGTAACCAACGGCGAAGTAGAAATTTCTGCATAAGCTTGGTTTCCATTCCCTCCTCTAAGGGGGAGGGAATGAACTGAAATCTAGATTTAATAGGTAAAGGCTTTCCGTGGTTCATCTGCGGGGACAGGGAAGCTAGGTGTTACTCAGCGGCAAGCCTTTCTCTATTCAATCTTTAATTTTTAACTTTCACTTTTGAATAAGGACACATTCATGTCTACTGATTATAAGCCTGCAGAATTCGTTCAAACCATGATCAACGTGGGTGAAGCGAAAACCAACACTAGCACTCGCGATTTGTTACTTCGCGGTACTATGGCGGGTATCATCCTATCGCTAGCGGTTGTTGTTGCTATTACCACTATGGTTCAAACCGGTATTGGCATCGTGGGTGCACTTGTTTTCCCAGTTGGTTTCGTGATTCTAAGTGTGATGGGTTACGACCTAGTAACAGGTGTTTTTGGTCTAGCGCCTCTGGCTAAGTTTGCAAACCGTCCTGGTATCACTTGGGGTCGTATCTTCCGTTGTTGGGGGCTTGTAGGCTTGGGTAACCTTATCGGTTCTCTAATCGTTGCTTACCTTGTGGCTATCTCACTAACAGGTAACTTCTCTCTAGAACTGAACGCAGTAGCGAAGAAATTCATCGCTGTTTCTACCGCACGTAGCCTTGGTTTTGAAAACATGGGTATGGACGGATGGATCACGTGTTTCGTACGCGGCATCTTCTGTAACTTAATGGTGTGTCTAGGCGTTATCGGCAACATGACTGCACGTTCAGTGTCTGGTCGCGTAGCAATGATGTGGTTCCCAATCTTCATCTTCTTCGCACTAGTATTTGAGCACACGGTAGTAAACATGTTCCTATTCCCACTAGGTATGATTCTAGGTGCGGATTTTGGTATCGCGACTTGGTTGAACTTCAACCTTATCCCTACCATCCTAGGTAACATTGTTGGTGGTCTAGTAATGACTTGTATTCCACTGTACCTAACTCACGCAAAAACTGCGCCTTCTATCAACGCTGAAGAAGAAGTAAAAGCACAACCTGCAATGGCTAAGTAATCGAGGTTTATTACCAATATTAGGTAATGAACGAGTCGGGACTCTCTTTGGACTTGAACCGAGAGATTCCCGACTACGCTCCTTCGTCGCTTTCGGGAATGACTCATATAGGAGCAATTCAACAAAGACTGCTCATCTAATGCGATAACGAGCAAAGCGAAAAGCCTGTCATTCCCCCCTAGATGGAGGAACGACAGAGTAGGGAATCTCGTTCCCATCTACGAATAAGCTATTTGGCTATAAAAAGCGCTTCTTTGCCAAGAGTCTCTCTTTATATCTAAATTTTTCGATAGGCGTTGATATGACTACTGCTCACTCATCTTTAAACAGCGGCTTTGTTTCTCTTGTTGGTGCAGGTCCTGGTGATCCTGACTTGCTCACAGTAAAAGGCTTAAAAGCCATTCAAGCGGCTGAAGTTGTTGTGTACGACCGTTTGGTGTCGAAAGACATTCTTGAATTGGCTCATGCATCAGCAGAGATGATCTACGTAGGCAAAAAATTAGACTTTCACTGTGTGCCTCAAGATCAAATCAATCAAATCTTGGTGCAAAAAGCGCAAGAGGGTAAGCGTGTTGTACGTCTGAAGGGCGGCGATTCATTTATCTTTGGCCGTGGTGGTGAAGAGCTAGAAGAATTAGCGGAATTTGGCATCAAATACGAAGTAGTTCCAGGTATCACAGCGGCAGCGGGTGCAACGGCTTACGCCGGTATTCCATTAACACACCGCGACCATGCGCAAAGCGTTCAATTTATCACTGGTCATGTACAAAAAGATGGTCGTGAGATTGAATGGCACTCGCTAGCGCAGTCAAACAACACGCTTGTTTTTTATATGGGTTTGAAGCAAAGCGGTCATATTATGGACAAGCTGATCACACATGGATTAGACCCAGAAATGTCATGCGCAATCATTGAGAATGGCACGCGCCCAGAACAACGAGTGTTCCAAGGTAAGTTGAATGAACTTTCTAGCATGGCAGAGCGAGCAGTGAGTCCTGCACTGATTGTGGTGGGAAGTGTGACACAGCTGCAAAACAAACTGGATTGGTTTGGACGATAACAATGGCCTTTTCGCTTAATACTAAATCGCGCAAGGATTGCGTTTCTGTTGCATCTCTCTTTTCCGCATTGGCATTTCATCGATAAGGTTGTTGATGAATTGCCAATCGGTCTTCGCTCCCCAGCGGTGTTTCTCTTCGCCATCTTTACCCAAAAGAATCGCAGTGTGTTGACCTGCTTTGACTTCGTAGAGAGCGGCCAGCATTTTCAAATCGAACTCTTCTTTTAACCATGAAGGTTCAGTAAAACCGTCCTCAGCAATCACTAAAGTGATCACGTCGCGATCTTCCAATTCACATTCATTCATGAGGGCCTCAAGCAAAAACTGTTTAACGTGGTCGTCATTAGCAGGCGCAAAATACAACACGCTACGATGCGGCCAGTATTGGGCATGCGCTGGATAGCCAAATACCGGGCTCGATATGAGGCATGAAAGCAACAGGGCAATGATTGTCTTACTCATGGCTTCACTCCTAGTAACGCGAATACCAAGTTATACGGTAAGTTTAGTGGAATTAGCTCATTGTGCTTTGGTGCAAAGTGGCATAGGGTATGCGACAAACAAATAAAGCGTATTAAATAGATGAATTCTGAAAGCAAACAAAAGATCGCAATCTTGGTCGATGTACAAAACGTGTACTACACCTGTCGTGAAGCGTACCGCAGCAATTTTGATTACAACCAGTTTTGGTATGTCGCGACACAAGGGAAAGAAGTGGTGAGTGCACGAGCTTATGCAATTGCGAGTAACGATCCTAAGCAACGCCAGTTCCACCATATTTTGCGTGGTGTTGGCTTTGAGGTGATGCTCAAGCCTTACATTCAGCGCCGTGACGGCAGTGCTAAAGGTGACTGGGATGTGGGTATCACGCTAGATGCGATTGAAATTGCCCCTGAAGTGGATGAAGTGATTTTGGTGTCTGGCGACGGTGATTTCAGTCTGTTGGTGGAACGGATTCAGCAACGCTTTAACAAGAAAGTCACAGTGTATGGCGTACCAAAGTTAACTTCCCAAACCTTGATTGATTGCGCGGACAACTTTGTTGCTGTCGATGAGGACTTTCTTCTTTAATCTCTCCTCACGGTATAGCTTCGAGAAAGAAGAAAGGGCGAGTCACTTCAGGCTGTACGCAAACGTACAATGACTCGCCCCATATTCTGTCTAATGAATAGGTTATGACGGAATGATCATTTGCCCTAGCAAGTAACCCAAACAACACGCACCAATCACGCCGATTAAACCCACAGACATGAATGAGTGGTTGAAGTACCACTTGCCAATCTTAGTAGTACCTGAGGTATCGAAGTTCACAGTCGCGATATCTGAAGGGTAGTTTGGAATAAAGAAGTAGCCGTAAACCGCTGGCATCAAGCCGATAAGCAGTGCAGGCTCCAAACCTAAACCTAAACCGACCGGTAACATCATACGAGCTGTCGCTGCTTGAGAGTTCACCACAACAGACACAATGAATAGTGCTAGTGCGAATGTCCAAGGGTAGTTGGTTACCATCTCTACGATGCCTGACTTAAACTGAGGCATTGCGTATTGGAAGTAGGTATCTGACATCCATGCAATACCGAAGATCGCAATCGCTGCCACCATACCTGATTTGAACACCACGCCATTTGGTACGTTGCGAGGATCGGTCTTAGTCGCTAGCAAAATGATACCGCCGAAGCAGAGCATCATCATTTGAATCACAACTGCCATACTGATTGGCTTGGAGCCTTCAGCGATGGTACGGACTTCTGGCCACATCGCGATAACGACAATCACAAGAATCGATAGGATGAACAGCAGAACAGAGTTACGAGCACTAGACGGCAGTACTTCATCCAAAGAGGTTGCCGTTGTGTTTAAGATCTTGTCGCGCCAAACCGGATCTTTCAGACGCTCTTGATACTCTTCATCGTCTTCAAGCTCTTTGCCGCGTTTCAAGCTGTAAAGAGACATCAGCAATGTACCGAACAAGGTCGCAGGCACTGTGACAAGAAGAATCGATAGTAAGGTAATTTCGTGTTGAATGTCAGAAAGCTGCGCTAGGTAGTAAACCACTGCCGCCGAAATCGGTGATGCTGTAATGGCGATTTGAGAGGCAACGGATGCCGCAGCCATCGGACGCTCAGGGCGAATGCCGTTTTTCAGCGCAACGTCGCCAATGATTGGCATGATGGAGTAAACCGCGTGACCAGTGCCAAGTAGGAAGGTCATAAAGTAAGTTACGAACGGTGCAATAAGAGTGACGCGCTTGGGGTTCTTACGTAGTACGCGTTCTGCCACCTGCAACATGTATTTTAAGCCACCTGCGGCTTCAAGAATGGAGGCACAAGTGACCACCGCGAGGATGATCAGCATTACGGTCACTGGCGGAGACGTTGGAGGCATCTTGAAGATGAAAACCTCAATCACCAGGCCAATACCAGAAACGACACCAAGACCAATGCCGCCATACCGTGAGCCGATATACAGCATCACGAGCAAAAATAGAAACTCAAGATACAACATGTTTAAATTCCTTATTAGAAACAGGGACTTCTATTGTTTCGGTATTGAAGGAAAAAATACTTATCCTTGTTCACATTCCATTTTATAAGAAACAGCAATGTCCAATAATTGGGAATAACTCACGCTACGGAGCATAAGTGTTACGCGGCGTTTGTCGCAGTGTTGAACGAATGTTTGTATCCGCGGGTGGTTAAGTTAATTGCGTCCAAAATGGTGCAATAATCGACGTTAACAGGTTGTAATTTGAGTGATGAGTAACAGGTGCGTAAAAACGTAATAAGTGATGGATTTGGCTATATTGGCTGCTTTCATAATAACCGCAACGCATAATAATGTGAGCGCGTAAGCAGGTAAGATACTTCGCGATAACAAATATTAAAAAAATTGATATGCATCAGGATAAGTATCTGGTTGTTTTATAGATTTTGCTTTCCAGTTGGAAAACACAATAAAAATGGCTTAATTATGAAACTTAGTAACCTATCCGTTAGAAACAAGCTGCTTGCGCTTGTTATTTTCTCTGCATTCCTTCTGATTGCGGCTTGCGTATACAACTTAAACGAACAACGTAAAAACTCGTTAAGCGAACGAGAGGGCAAACTTAGTGCACAAGTTGAAGTTGCCATTAGCTTGATTGACCATTACTACCAGCAGCGGAATGAGTTGGGGATTGAGGATGCAAAACAACAAGCGCTGAATGCGATCCAAACATTGCGCTATGACAGCAACAACTACTTCTGGGTACTGACGCCTGAACTCAAAGTCTTGCTTCATCCGACTAAGCCTGATCTCAACGGTGCGGATGCGAGCAACTTTAAAGATGGTGCAGGTAAGTTCCACTGGCGTGAAATGGCTCAGATAGCCAAAACTACGCGTTCAGGCTTTTTGGATTACCACTGGAAAAGCCCAGAAGGAAAATTGAAAGATAAGATCTCCTACGTACAAATCTACCCTGAGTGGCAATGGATCGTTGGTTCAGGCATCCTTGTTGCCGATATTCAAGAAGCCTTTTACAAAGAAGCGGTCAAAGAGGCAATCATCGCTACGGTATTAATTGGTGCGCTAGCGGTTCTCGGTTACATCATTTCAAGTAACATCATCGATCCTCTTCAAAGACTGATCAGCAACACCCACAAAATTGCCGATGGTGATCTCACTGTGCGCCTAAATGCATCTCGTAAAGATGAGCTGGGTGAGATGAGTAACGAGATTGATCGTATGCTAGAAAAGCTACAAGGGACTTTACTCGCGGCCCATGAATCTGCGCAGCAGTCTGCCAATATGGCACAAAGCATTGCACAAGCAAGTGAAGAGGCTGCAACCAGTGTAAACAGTCAGCATGCACAATTAGAGCAACTTTCAACAGCAATGACGGAAATGAGTACCACCATTTCAGATGTCGCCAACAATGCAGAGAATACAGCGCACAGCACGGCACTTGTAACCAACCATGCCGAGCAAAGCGGGAAAGACATGCAGCAAACCTCACAAACCATTGCTGAAGTTTCTCAAGACATCGCCGCTGCGGACCAGATGGTCGCAGAGCTTCAAGCGGGTGTGAATGAAATCCGAGCGGTTGTAAGTGTGATTCGAGAGGTTTCTGAGCAAACAAACTTGCTTGCTCTAAATGCAGCGATTGAAGCAGCACGTGCAGGTGAGCAGGGCCGTGGATTTGCCGTTGTTGCCGATGAGGTACGAAACCTTGCGAGTCGCACACAACAATCGACCGACGAAGTTCAACAGACAATCGATTCACTGATTGAGCGTACGGAGCGTACCGTCAAAGCGATGGAGCGCAGCAATGCAAAAGTGGAGCTGAGTGTCGGCATATCACAATCTACGCAAACGCAATTAGAAACCATGGTTGAGGAGTTGATACGTTCGAATGATATGGTGGCTCAGATTGCCGCAGCGTCAGAGCAGCAAGGCTTAGTGGCGAACGAGATGACACAAAATGTCACGACCATTCACCTAGCGGCAAATGAAGTGAAAGAAGCGTCGCAAATGCTTGCAGAGGAAAGCCAGCACTTAGCGGCAACCTCAGAGATTCTTCATGATCAACTGAGATACTTTAAAGTCTAATTTTTAAGTGCGAAGACAAGTACAAGTAAAAGAAAAGCCGCGTTATGCGGCTTTTCTTTTATGCTTCATCTGTTGCCTGAGTCTCTTCAGCTACTTGTGAAGTTTGCTCATTTGCTTGCTCTTCGGCTTCCATCTTCGCGCGTTCTGCTTTTGAGATGTAGCGAGGCTTGTTGCTCTTATGAAGCTTTGCATTTTGTTTTTTCAACTTCGCTTTTAAGATCGAGTTGATTTTCTTCTTGCGGTTCATGGTGTTGGTCCTTTAATTTAGCGGAGCAGGATAGTGATTTTTCCGTCAAGTTACAACCCTAATGGATTCCCTATGAAAACACTTATTACTGAGCGCCTCACACTGCGTCTTGTCAGTGTAGAAGATGCGCCGTTTATTTTAGAACTCTATAACCAACCGGATTTTTATCGCTTCGTTGGTGACAAACAAATTCGAACCCTAGAAGAAGCTGAGCGTTATATCGAAGACAACATGCTACGCATGCAAGAGCTGAAAGGAGTCAGCTTGCTGGTGGTAGAAACCAAGCACGAACAACAACCCATCGGTATTTGTGGTTTGGTAAAGCGTGACACATTAACCGTGTTTGATATTGGCTACGGTTACTTACCGAGCGCTTATGGTAAAGGCTACGCTGCAGAAGCCGCTCGTGTCGTTGTGGATTTTGCTCGTGACGAAATGAAAATAGAAAACTTGGTCGCCATCACCAATAATGACAATATTCGTAGTATAAGTTTGCTAGAAAAATTGGGGTTTCAGTTTGAACGCGTCGAGCAGACTTACGATAATGGTCGGAATCTGCAACTGTACACCATGAAGTTGTAACCAGATAAGCTTCGATTAAGATGCAGCAATCAACGGCGCGTTAGCTTGGGGAAAAAAATGAGCGACATTTTATTAGGCAAACTCGCCACAGAATTTAAAACCGTCAAGGCGATGGTAGAGGTCTATTGTAAAGATCACCATGGCACGAGAGGCGAGTTATGCTCAGAATGTCGCGAATTGTTAGAGTATGCGGAAGTACGGCTTGATCGTTGCCCTTACGGAGAAGACAAGCCGACTTGCAACCAATGCCCAATTCATTGCTACAAGCCCGAGCCTAAAGAGCAAATGCGTTTAGTAATGCGTTACTCGGGGCCGAGAATGCTGCTAAAGCATCCAATCTTAGCGATTCGACACCTGTTACATGAGAAGCGGGAGGTACCTGATAAGCCTGCTGCCAACGCATCTAATCGCCATAAACGCATGAGTACGGAGCGCGAAGCGAAGAAAACTGAGCTTAAAAAATGACTTAAGAAGTTGTCACCACCGTTAAGTTCTTAATCCAATATTTTTTGGTGTATCGGTGATAGCACAACGCCAGTTTAACGACTTCTTCCACAATCATTAACCCATAGACGTATTTGAACTCCCAACCCAGTACAAATGCTGCAGTGGCACAAAGTGGCAGCCCAGTCATCCACATTGCAATAAAGTCCATTCGTAGGCAAAACACGTTGTCGCCACCGGCGCGGATAATGCCGTTAATGATGATCATGTTGAGCATTCGCAGCCAAATTGCACTGCAAAGGATGGCAACTGCTGGCGCTGCTAGTGGGTAAAGCTCAGGGTTGTCCAAGTTTAAAGCCGCAATGATCAATTCACGATTGAGCAGCAGCAAGGTGCCAATCGAAATACCAAATACGAAAACCGCTTTAATAAAAAAGCGCGCCATGTACTCGGCTTGTTCAAAAGCATCACGGCCCAGAGATTGGCCAATCATTACCGAGCACGCGACTGAGATGCCAAAGAAGATCGAGTAACACAAAGATTCAAACGGCCCCAACATACTGAATACCGCAAGCTCCGTTGTACCCATGTGTCCAAAAATCATCTGATACACCATAGTGCCAATCGCCCACAACAATGCGCCTAGCGTCATTGGTAGTGCTAATCGACGGTACGAAAGCCACAGCGAAGGGCGCTCAGAGCCTTCTTGAACCTCCAGTAACCAATGTTTGCGCCAGCGCATGTAACCGAGCATGGCAAAGACTTGGAACAAACGAGAAATCGTCGTCGCTAATGCCGCACCTGCCACCCCCATAGCCGGAATGCCGAAGCCACCTTTGATAAGCCAAAAGTTAAGCGCAATATTCAATATGATGGTGACGCCTCCCATTAATAAAGGAGTGACAGTGTCACCTGAAGAGCGCATGCTCGCTTCTAATACAATAATGATATGAGTCAGCAACAAAACAGGGAACGCATACCAAAGGTAAATCGAGCCAAGTTCAATCACCTGAGTGTCGTTAGTTTGCAAACGCATGATCAATTCACTTCCAAGCGTGATAATCAGCGTGACAGGAATCAAAACTTTTAAGCCAAAACGAATGGCAATGCCAGTGACTGTTTTTGCACTGACCGCATCTTCACGTCCCCAATATTGCGCGACAAGCGTGCCATTTGCTGATGCTAAACCCGCCATGATCATAATGGCGACAAAATGCCATTTTGATGCAATTCCCACAGCTGCCGTTGCTTCTTTACCAAAGTCACTAACCATGAGAACATCGGCTAATGCAAGTATCGCTACCAATGCACTCTGGATCGCGACAGGGAAGCCTAATCGGATAATCTGCTTTAATAGCCTGCTAGATATAGGTTTTTCTCTATTTTTGATTCCAATATCGTTCATCATAGTTACTCCTCAATTCGGGAAGAAATATAAAGCCAATAGGAAAATAAAAACATGTTCGAAAAATCACAAAACCTGTGCAAATCCGTCATTGAGCAATTTTCCTCCAAAACAGAATGGCATGATGACACGTACCTTGCTCCTGCTTGTAAAGAGCGATTTCTCACGTTAACCGAGATTCCGGAATGGCGTCGGGCGGATATTCTTATGGGCGGGTTAGCTGAACTGCATGATGGTTATCGCGTTGAGCGGAACAAAGTTGGCGTGCACACCTTGCTGTTTACGGTTGAAGGTGGCGGTGTACTTATTACGCCTGATTTCGTCAAAGAAATTGAACCTTATACGTTGACTATTTTGCCAGTGGATACCTGTTTTCGTTTTGAGATGAATCCAAACAAAGGTCATTGGAAGATGATTTGGCTCCTGCCACAAGATACTGAGCTTTGGCAGCACCTTTATAACCTTGGACAAACTATTATCCCTTTTCGCGGAGCAGAACAGATCTGGTCACTGATGAGCTTACTCTATGGAGAAATCGGCGGGAGGACGGGTTTTCGTCAGTTATTGATTAGTGAGGTTCAACGATTGGTGAAGAGTGTAGAAACACCGATCAGCAGTTCGCTCTCGCGTGTTCAAACGCTGTTTAATGAGGTTGAGGGGCAACTGCATTTACCTTGGACAATTGCTGAGATGGCCAAGCGTTGTTTTATCAGCGAAGAACAATTTAATCGGCTTTCCAAGCAACTATTCAACATGAGTCCAAGGAGTAAGTTAATTGAGCTTCGCATGCACAAAGCGGCGGATTTGTTACAGTACCCAGCTTGGTCGGTCGCCATGATAGCAAACCGATTGGGCTATAGAGACCCTTACAACTTCACGCATCGATTTAAAAAATTTTATGGGACGTCGCCAACACGTTATCGTAAAAAGCTATTAGAAAACCAGCGCTAAAGAGCGATGCGGGTTTCTTTTGAAGTGAATAGGTGACATGAAATAATGAATCGAAGAGATAGATCAAAAAACGAGGGCATGAACCCTCGTTTTGTCTTGTTGGGAGAGGTTATAAATTACAAACCTGCCGCCATTTGATGTTTTGACTTAGTTGCCGCGATTAGCATGTAGATACAAGTTGCAAGCAGTGCGGCGAACAAGTAACCCAACAGTCCGTGCATTTGACCCATGAATTTATCAGCAACCACTGGGCCAGCCACTGAACCTACGCTGTAACTGAACAACATAACTTGCGTTGCAGATACGATGAAACGCTCGTCTAATCCTTCACAACCCAGATTAATTGCGATTGGGTATAGTGCAAATGTCGCCATGCCCAATAGGAACAGTGCCGCTGCAAGTACTACCGCTGATGAAGATACAAAAGTCAGGCCGATAGAAAAAATACCAAGGATACAGAAAAACGCCATCAATACAGTACGAGCCATGTATTTGTTTAACGTGGTAACCATAGGTTGAACCAGCATACCGCCAAGGATCACAAGCGCCATTAACGTACCAATGTCTTGGTGGCTAATCTTACGGTTTGCAAGCTCTACTGGCATTAGGCCGTAGATTGCACCCAAAGTTAAACCAGAAACAATGCAACCAATGATGGCTGCGTGGCTTAGCTTAGAAATTTGCTTAAACGATAGTGCTGTTGATTCATGGCTGTTTGGCTGTTCGCAATCAATAAAAAGCAAAACCAGAATTGCCATTAGGATCAGAGTGGTGATCGCAACAAAAGGAACGCCGCCACTTACACCAAGGATACCAATACCAAACTGACCAAGAGCAGAGCCACCGTATAGAGATAGCATGTAAAGGCTTAAGCGTTTTGCGCGAGAAGACTCATCGCCGGACATCAACCATGATTCCACAATCACAAATACGCCAGCAACCGCCATACCTGCGATGAAACGTGCAGCGAGCCATACCATGCCATTTGGAATAAGTGGAAGGGCAACGATCGTCAGTGAGAAGGTCGCCAAACAGCCAACAAACGCTTTACGGTGTCCAACACTACGAACAATACGCTCAAAGAAAATAGCACCAACTAATAGGCCACCATAAAACACACTCGCCAACCAACTCGCGTAATCAGCAGAGATGTTGTATTCACCAAGCATAAGAGGGATCAAGCTCATCAAATAGCCTGATGCCACTGCATAAAGAGACAGTGCTACGACTGGAACTGTGACTCGTGGTGATACTGAAGGAATGGCTGTGTTTTCCAATGTTTTGCGCCTATAAGTTAATTGAAAATCAGGGTTTGTTCGGCGCGAATATGAGGCTAATTAATAGGCAAGTAAAATGATATATTTGTGTCGTTTCGACAAAAGAAATTTATCGAAATTCTATGAAGAAAAGCTGAATAAAAACGCCAGCCTAAGAATAAGGCTGGCGAAGAGATTTATTTGCTAAGTGCTTGATTTAACCACTGATCAAATTGAGTTTTTGGTAGGGCGCCGTTGATCATGTCGACGCGTTGGCCGTTCTTAAAAACCATAATGGTTGGGATACTACGAATACCAAATTGCGCTGCCAACTGTTGTTGCGCTTCGGTATCAATCTTGACAAAACGTGCGTTTCCGGTCTGTTCTTGCGCGACATCCTCAAAAACAGGAGCAAAACCAACACAAGGGTTACACCACGGTGCCCAAAAATCGACCACAACCGGCGTGTTGCTCTCTAGCAGCACCGAAAAGTTATCGATAGTGCCTTCTACCGGTGAACCATCAAATAGAGCGTTCTTGCATTTACCACAGCTAGCAGCTTCTGCAACTCGCTCATTAGGGACACGATTTAAACCGCCACAAGACGGACAACGAGTTTTAAACGATGACATGACTTCTTCCTTTATGACAACTTCATGAAAACATGACTTACCAGTCAGCCTCATAATTTGTATACTTATTTTTTAGCCTGCCGAAATATAAGACGGCAAGTCTGTATTTGGACCCGAACAGGTTCTAAGAAATTTCATTAAAATACAACAATAAATAGGTCTGCGATGACAAATTACTACGCTGAAATTACCGGTTGGGGAAAATGTCTTCCACCAGCTACGCTCTCTAACGATGACCTTAGCACTTTCCTTGAAACTTCAGATGAATGGATTCGCACCCGTACTGGTATCGAAAACCGTCGCATTAGCCACGTAAACACGTCGGATATGGCAACGGTCGCTGCGCAACATGCGATGGCCCGTGCGGGTGTAGAAGCGAGTGACATCGACCTAATCATTGTTGCGACATGCTCTCCTGATTCACTTATCCCAAACATTGCGTCTAAAGTACAACAGAACCTTGGTATCCGTTCTGCTGCCGCATTCGATTTAAACGCAGCATGTACTGGCTTTGTGTATGGCCTAGAAACTGGCACACGTTTGATTCAATCAGGTAACTACCGTAACGCGATCATTATTGGTGCTGAGCGTCTGTCTTTCTACATTGACTGGGCAATGCGTGACACTGCTGTACTGTTCGGCGATGGTGCAGGGGCAGTTGTTCTGACTCGTACAGAACAAGAAACCGGTCTACTGCAATCACAAATTGGTTGTGACGCGAAAGGTCGTGACATTCTTTCCGTGCCTAAGTTTGGTACATGTATGGATCGCTTTGCTGAAGATAACGGTTACTGGGACTTCAACTTTGTCGGACAAGAGATCTTCAAGCGAGCAGTTAAAGGCATGGGTCTGGCTGCGAAAACGGTTCTGAAAGCTTCTCAACTAACCACAGATCAAATCGACGTGGTAATCCCACACCAAGCAAACATCCGTATTATCCAAACGCTGTGTGACCTTTCTGGTATTCCACAAGAAAAAGCGTTTGTGAACATCCAAAACTACGGCAACACTTCGGCTGCGACTGTGCCAATTGCACTGTGTGAAGCGCTAGAACAAGGCCGTGTTAAGCCAGGCGACAACATGCTATTAGCAGCGTTCGGTGCTGGTTTGACATGGGGTGCAGCGGTACTGAAATGGGGTGACCGCGTAACGCCTATTGCTGAAAGTGACGCAGCGCTACCTGAAAGCGATAAGACAGCACTTGAGCTTTTAGAGCGAGCAATCAAGCTATGTAACGAACGCCCTCGTGGTGAAGACGCATAAGCGCTTGTATTAGCATCATAGGAAAAGGGAGCATAACGCTCCCTTTTTAGTTTCTAGTTCCAAAGGTACTAAGACATAAAACCAAGGTTTGGTGACGAGAAATTTCGAATGTTAGGGAACACGTAATCTAACGCTGCACCATCGGTAATCCCCATCCATTGGGCTAGAGTTGAGCCTACTTGGTCGGTTCCGATTTTAGGAATCAAACGCCCTTTCGAATAATCATCCTCTCCACCTAATACCAATTCAGGCCAAGTGCCAATCGGCTTCGAGCCATTTACCGCACCACCCATAACCAGCTGATGTCCACCCCAGCCGTGATCGGTACCATTTCCGTTGTTTGTCATCCGGCGGCCAAAGTCAGACATGGTAAATGTAGTGACATTGTCACGCATGCCCAAAGCATCTATTGCACGATACATGGCCAATAGATTGGTGGCTAGATCGCCAAGTAACGCAGGGTGTTTGGAAAGCTGAGAATCATGAACGTCATATCCCGTATGTTTTACAAAGAAAACTTGTCGCTGCTGGCTTAAATGGCTTTGGCTTGCGATCAACTTGTAGACCGTTTGCATCTGTTTACCGAGCGTTGTCGATGTGAACAACGGGGCATTTTCTACGTTGTGCAGTTGTTCTGCTAACACACCGCTCATGGTCATTGACTCATCGACCATCAGATTAAAATGACCACTGAAAGGGTTACTGGCAGAAGTAGCAAGAAGTTGGTCGTACACTTCTTTGTATCGAGGGTTCCCAAGCGCACTCAATTGAACCGCTCGGTCTTTCTTAAGAACCGTTTGTCGGTGCTCAAGGGAGCGCAACCACAATGAATCACCGTGTACGCTGTATAGTGGCGTGATGTCCGAATGTGAACTCATCACATCAAGCATTCTGCCAGCCCAACCAAGGTTAGCGAACGAATTCATACCGCCGCGCATCAAGGCATTGGTTTGTGAGTTATGGGAGAAGAGCTGGTGGGGTAACGGGACTTCACCCGCGTCGATCATTCCCTTCGTCATGGGTTGTTCGAGAACTCCGCTATTAAGAACGACAGTTGCATCTCCGTTGTCAAATAGCTCCGTCAATCGAGCCAACTTAGGGTGCATGCCTAACGGCACATCATTTCCTTGTCTGTCTTCCGCATTCAACTCGATTGGGATGATGCTGTTTTTAGCGACGGAAAGTTTGCCTCTAACATTCGCGTATTGGTCGTAATGAAAATCAGACAGAGGTAAGAATGTATTGATTGCATCATTGCCGCCATCTAAATACACGCAGATTAGAGCACGAAAATCATTGCTTGGTGAAGCCAAGGCATAGCCGGGAAGCCCAATGGAAGCGAATGCGCCCAGAGAAGCGGTTCCTTTCATAAAATTGCGTCGTGATAGTTTCATAATTCGCTCCTAATTTTGAATGTAGAATTCGCTGCCAGAAATCGCGGTGAAAATCACTAAGGCAAGTTTGGTGGTGGGAACATAATTGGTTTTGTACTCATTCAATGCGTTATGCATGATTTGTTGCAGCTGTGGTGACGCTGTACTTGCAAAGAAGCGCGCATCGATGGCTTCAACTAATGTATCATGGTCATCGAGTAACGCGTACAGCTCCGTCATGTCGAGTGTGTAGGTCGAACCTTCTCCTTTACGAACACTGTAAAGCATGAAGTTAACGGACTCTGTGTAAACTGACCAATCAAGTAACTCGTACTCAGGGGAAACCATACCGTTAAAGACAAAGTCTGCCGAAGGTTGGTAATCGGGTGAATAGAAGTTAAACACAGAAGGTGAGCGCAACGGACCTTGATTGGCGATGTTCATCACTGAAACGGCGCCATCGTATCGTGCTGCACTAAGCGTGAACCCCGCAGCACGATGGAAATTGGTAAGAACTAAGATTGGCTCTTTCACTTTGATAGGGCGAACTTCAGTCAGCCCCCGAGCCTCATCGTCAAGTAAGATAGCGCGAATAACGGCATCAAGATCGCCTTTCGTGCCGTGGCCATTGTTATTGAACACGGTTGCTACTCGGGCTACGTATCCCGGCGTAGGGTTTGACGTCACAAAGCGTTGGATGAGCAGCTTAGAGACAAAAGGAGCAATATTATCGTGGCTCATTAAAATATCGATCACTCGCTCAAGCTCTTCCTCCGCGGTTAGACCTGCAGGAATGGTAGTGCCCAGTACCGTTTTTTCATTCGTATCATGGCGGTTCTTAATTACCCGCATCGGCAAAACGAACGCAGTATCCGATTTATTCCAACCAGTTAGCGCACGAGCTAGCTCTTGGATGTCGGTTTGCGTGTAAGTTGCGAGAGCATGCCCCGTTTTTTGATCGTATTTAATGCTCCCGTCTAGGTTGAGCTGATACAAACCAATACTGAAAAGCTGCATGAGTTCGCGAGCAAAGTTCTCGTCTGGAAGCGCACCAGTGTTTACGTTTTCTTTGGCGCTGCCCATCATCGACAAATAGTTCCCCATAACAGGGTGCTTTGCCGTTTTTAGCAGTAACTCTCGGTAGTTCCCAAACGCGTTTTCAACCAGTAGATCATAATAATTCACGAGACCTTCAGGCTTGCTGCTCAGAATACCACCATGCTTAGAAACAACCAGGATTTGGCTAAGGGCAAAGGCCATGCGTTGTCTGAGTTGATCCTCTGCGGTGAGGGCGATTTGATACCAAGCGTTTTCACGGTTTGCTTGAGCCCCTTTACTAAAGGGCGTGAAGTAAAGATCACTGTGATAAGTCGGTGGGAGAAGAATTTGTTCTGAAATCCAGTCCGAGTAATTGGTCTGGTTGACTTGGTCGATTAAAGCAGGAGTAGGACCAAATGTGGTTTGATATAAAAAGCGTGCAGTAGGTAGATCTGGATCGTCTTCGTCAGCCGATACTGGCCCAACAAAGAAAAGCAGCATGGCAACAAAGCCTAATACCCAGCAAGAAATCTCATTCTGTTTCTGACGTCTCATAGTTAACTCGCTTACCCAAAGGAACGACTTAAATCCATTTAACGGGAGTAATGAAGCTCATGGTGAGCTAATTAATAAATTTAGTGAAATCAAGCAGCTGCAGAACGGATTATAGACGGTAAAATTTGCTATCAAAGTTGTTAATTACAGAAAATAGTCGCGCGAAAGCTTAATTGTTTACAAGAAATAATGATAAGTACTTGAATCGTAATCGAGTATTTTGATGTGAGTTGGCTCAAATAAAATATGAAACTTTTTTGAATTCATACTTTGGTGGCGAGAACGTTTTCGTCAAGTTTGAGTAAGGTACGTTAAATGATATAACGCTTAGTTGTCTTGGTGTGAGCTTTTAAAGGAATTTTGAATAAGGAATGACTCAACCCAGTGTTACTGAGGGAATACTGCTCGCCAAAGGCGGAATGTTCGTGGTTTCTGGTTTTTTATACAGTATTTAATTAAGTCTATTAGGTATGTAATAAAAGAAGCCACTCAATGAATGACAAAGAGTGGCTTCCCTAGATTTCAGGCTGTTACTTTCTTGCTAGCTTATGATGGGCACGAGAGAAATGATCGGCACAGAATGCACCAACAATTGAAAGCTCTCCTGCCAAACACAGACCAGCAGCGACTTCTGCTAACGCCTTTGCTTTGCCATTGCCGTGCAAGCCAAGGATATCCAAACACGCTTTTTGAGTTGGCAAGCCAGTACCACCGCCTACAGTACCAACCATGATGTTTGGCAAAGTTACGGAGGCATATAGATTGCCGTTAGAGTCCACGTCCATTCGAGTAATTCCAACCGCAGATTCCGCTACGCAAGCCGCGTCTTGGCCGCATGCGATGTACAAAGCGGTGAGGGCATTGGCGTAGTGTGCGTTAATACCTATGGTGCCACTTAGTAAGCCACCAACCGTATTCATCTTGCCAAATTTGACCATAGCTTCTGGCGTGGTGTGCAAGTATTTCTCAACCAAAGCCGCAGGAATCGTCACTTCAGCGGATACTTTTTTACCGCGAACGGAGCGCAAGGTGTGAGCGTTGGCCTTCTTATCACCAGACAAGTTGCCGTCAAGGTAAGCATCAACCGGAGCGATAGGGCTGTGTTCGAGAATGTAGTGGAATACCTTGTGTGTCGCGATGGTCACCATGTTCTGACCGGACGCATCGCCCGTCACGTATTCAAACACCAAGTAAACATGATTACCTTCAATATTCACGTTGATGTCTTTTAGCTTGCCGTGCGTGGTGGTGGATTCTGCTTCTTTACGGAAGATATCGTATTGAGTCACCACCCAACTTACGAACTGCGCGGCTTCTGCAAGAGATTGAAAACCAAACACAGGTGTACGGCTAACACCTTCGCTGATCAAGAGGGTACTTGCACCACCGGCGGCAGTAATTAAGTTTGCACCGCGGTTGTAAGAAGCTACCAATGCAGCTTCTGTTGTTGCGAGAGGGACTAAGTAGTCGTCGTTCGCGTAAAGGCCGTTAATACGCAGAGGGCCGGCAACACCAACAGGAACATTAACGGTACCAATAAAGTGTTCGATGTTGTTGGCGTATTGGTCGTAATGCGATTGAGTAAAAGGATCCAGAATAAGATCTTTGTCCGTCATGGATTCTAGCACCTTCCAACGGCGCGCAATGTGCTTTTCCGTCAGACCTGCACTGAGGCAAAGTTTCTTTTCTGGCTTGTGGTATTTCGGTTCTAATGCCGATTGTACTTTTTCGCAGGTTCCATTCTCAGAGAGTGCAGAGCTATTCCTTGCGCTGTCTAAATTTAATTTCGGCATACAAACGTTTCTTTATTCATTTGGTTTGGAATTGTAGTGATACAAAACGTGATTACAATCCCGCGTATACGTTTTGCAACAAAAGGTTGCTCAGCTTCAAAGGGATAAGCATTCATCTTGAACCGAAGATTACGAGCTATCGGCGTGACAAAAAACAAACAATACAATTGCGATCTAGATTAACTAATTGAAAATATTAACTTTAAATATGGCTTGGTACGGGTGGTTAATGAGTAAGAAATGAGCGGCAGTCTAAATTCTTATTATTGTTAAAATTGCGCAAGGTGGGTGAATTACTCTAATTTTGAACATCAAAATGATGGGGTTGAAATGTTCGGGCATGGCGTAAAATGGTAAATAACTTGGTTTGCGCCACGGCATAATAGCCCCACGTTTTCAATTGAGGGTAACGTATGATTGTTTACTTTCGAGTTCAGGACGTAGAAGTGCTGTGTGATGAAATAGACCTCGCAACACTGATGCAAACCAAGCTCAAGCAATTAACTAATACCAAGCCTCAAATGGACTGAGCAGTATAACGTCACGAAGTGCTGGATGCGTTCAGCGCAATAGACTGTTTATACACTTTAGGAGATAACCCGGACACTCTTTTAAATGCGCGTGAAAAGTGCGAAATGCTGGTGTAGCCAAGTTGATTGGATATATAGGTAAGAGAGTGTCCTTCTTCCATAAGCTCGCAAGAAACAGAGAACATCAATGACTCTTTAATATGTCGAAAAGAAGTCCCTTCATTCTTTAACTTTCTTTGAAAGGTTCGAACAGAATAGCTCAGCAACTGAGCCGCTTCTTCTATCGACAAATTACGCTCTCTTACATAGGGGCGAAGGAGTTCAAACACGCTATCGGTGAAACTCGTATGCCACTGGAGCTGACTAGGTTTAGCGCCTAATTGCGAGTCTGATATTTGGATTGGCACGTTAAGAATTTCATCGGGGATATAAACACCAGCTTTGTCTTGACCCACGAAGATCTGGCACTGGCTAGGCACGACACTTTTTACGATATCGCTGTTGCTGCCCTGCAGACGTACTTTGCTCGGGTACCAAGTAGTTTTGGTCAGTATGCTGATGAGTTCTGTGATGTAAATGATCGCGAATGCTTCTGACCAGTCGGCGATTTGCGTGTCTTTTTGTTCGGAGAAACGACAAAACCAAGCATGACCATGATGGGTTTCGAAAGAAACGTTACTGCCTGGCGAGTCTAAATGGAATATCTCGTCAATGTGCTGCATTGATTCACCAATGGTTTGAAATGGCAAAAACTGATGCAAGACATTGGGTATAACGCGGCGACGAAAGACCAACACCAATAAGTCGGTGAATTTCGTCACGCCAAGTTGAGATGAAGTTAAGTGAATCAAACGTTTTACCGATTCAGACGGAATGTAGTCGCTCTCGGTTTGGAACAAGTCTGCAGGTAAACCAGCATCACTGAGTAATTTGTGTTTATCCAACCCATAGTCGGCAAAGACTTCGACCAAGATACGCGCGTAGTTGGTCTGGATGACAGGTAAGTGGAACGTTTGATTCGGCATTGCTTTGATACTCCTTTATCAAGGATCCATCTTAGCGCATAACGCACGGTTTTTGATATAGCTCGCTAATTATTCTTCAATTAATGGCAGATTGGACAGAACGATATATTCTTAAAATGTTCAATCTATTCAATGGTAAGGGGATAACATGTCCGAGAGCGAAAAAGAAAAACAGCCAACGGAAGTGTCGGAAAACAAAGAGACAAACAAAAAAGACAAAGTGAAGACGGTCACCAACTATTTGCTTTTGTTTATTGTCGTCATGCTCGGGTTCAGCATTGTGTCAGACCGTATTATTCCAGTGACCGATAATGCGCGTGTTAAAGGCTACATTGTGCCGATTAAGCCGCAGGTCTCTGGCAACGTTTTAGATATTAAGGTTCGTCCGAACCAACTTGTTGAAGAGGGTGATGAGCTCGCCGTTCTCGACAAGTCAGATTATGAAATTGCCGTGAAGCAAGCCGAAGAGAATCTGGAAATTGCTGGGCAGAACGTTGGTGCGCAAACCGCGTCCATCGCTTCGGCTCAAGCAAGATTAACTTCTGCGATTGTTGAACGCCAAAACACTGAAGCGCAAGCCAACCGTGTTCTTGCCATGGCAGAGAAAGGCGTAGTGTCGAAATCAGACGCTGACAAAGCGAGAGCATCATTGGCAACCGCGAGAGCGAATGTAGTAAATGCAGAAGCGGATCTTGAAAAAGCAAAACAACAACTTGGCGCAGAAGGTGAAGAAAACAGCCAAGTCAAAGCAGCATTGCTGGCTCTTGAGCAAGCTCAACTGAACCTAGAACGTACCGTGATTCGTGCGCCCACTCAAGGCGGCGTATCAAACTTTAGCTTAACCGAAGGTTTCTACGCTTCAGCAGGTCAGCCAATCATGACGTTTGTGTCGACAGAAGATATCTGGATTGAGGCTTACTTCCGTGAAAACAGCCTAGGTAATGTCAGCATTGGCGATGAAGTAGAAATCGCCCTCGATTTTGTGCCGGGCAAGGTCATCAAAGGCAAAGTGAGCAGTATCGATTGGGGTATTGATTGGGGACAAAACCAGCAGGCAGGCAAACTGGCTCAAGCAAACCAGCAGACGGGGTGGTTGCGCCAGACGCAAATGCTACCAATCGCTATCGAGTTTGATCGTGAAGAGGTAACGGGAATGCTACGTGTTGGCGGTCAAGCAGACGTGATTGTTTACAGCGGTGACAACTTCGTGTTCAACACCCTTGGCAAACTTTGGATTCGTCTACTGAGCGTATTGTCTTATGTCCGATAACCTGAGCATTGATAACGCAACTCAACGCCGGATTCTGCGCTTCACCATTGGTGTAGGTCTGGCGGTGTTTCTCGCTGCTTGGATTAATTGGCAACTGGCGTTTGTCGCGCCAGTGTTTACTGCGAAGTTCTTGGTCGATAAACCAAATCTTCATAGAGAAACGATTTACGAGTTGCTGCTGGCATTGATTGCCACCATGGGATTGGGGCTGCTTCTTTCAGGAGGCATTACTCAATACCCAATTGTTCTGCTGATTGCTGTCGGTTTGATGATGGCATGGGGTTACTACTTGTTTACTGACCCCAAATGGAATCTGTTCGCGACCATTTTGTTGATTGCGGTATTGATGTTGCCATTTATGGCAATAAATAACCCTGCGATTTCCTTGGTTCTCGCGAGTGGCTTGGCGATTTCTGGAGCGGTATCGGTAGCGATTTTTACTCTGGTCCATATTTATCTACCAGAGCCAGATAGCGAGTTCGCTGGCTATGCAGATCCACCAATTGGCAAGGAACAGCGTTGGCATGCGTCATTTCGAGCCATGCTGATTTCGTTTCCTGTGGTGTGCTTCTTCTTTGTCTTTCAGGTTTCAGAAGCACTGCTCACCATGATGTTTGTCGCGCTGCTGTCTTTGATGATAACCGCAGAGAAGTCAGTGAAATTAAGCGCGTTCTTAATCATCAGTAACGGTATCGGCGGGATGCTCGCCATCTCGGCGTTCTCGATACTCGCCATAGTGCCAAACATTTTCTTTTATACCGCTTTTATCGCGTTATTGGCGGTATGGATAGGGAAGAAAATTTATACCGTGCCAGAAAAGGCTCCGATATTCGCCACCGCGTTCAGTACGTTGCTTGTTTTAATTGGCAGCACGCTTATGAGTTCGGGCGATATCGACAGCAACACATTTATCCGAATCTTCCAATTGGTATTGGTCGGGACGTACATGATTCTCGCGTCGTTATTCTTAGAAACACGGCAATGGAAGTTTTTGCAAACATAACCGCTTAAATACGAAAAGGTAACGCTATGATAGCTTCAAATGATTTCTCTAAACAGGCGATAGACGCCGCAATCAAGATCGGAGCAGTAGCGTTACTGATCTGGTGGTGTTTTTCAATCCTCAGTCCATTCATCATGCTAGTGGTGTGGGGTGGCATTATTGCTATTGCTCTCTATCCAGTCATGATGACGCTTCATAACCGCTTAGGCATTTCAAAAGGCAAGGCGAGTGCGCTCCTCAGTACCATCGGTGTGCTGTTACTTTTAGTTCCCCTTATTGCACTTTCATCCGGTCTATATACCAGTGGCACTGAGGTCGTCACCGGGTTACAGGATGGCACCTTAGTTGTACCTAAGCCACAAGAAAGCTTAAAAGAGATCCCTGTCGTGGGGGACAAACTGTTCGTTGCGATTAACTACGCATCGACCAACATGGAAGGCTTCTTAGTTAAGTATGGCGAACAAGTGAAAGGCTTTATTTCTCAAGCTGCCTCAATTGTTGGCTCGGTAAGTGGTGGTTTTGTTCAATTCATTATTTCTACCATGATTGCTGGGGCGTTCATGAGTAATGCAGAAGCTTGCCAGAAAGGTTTTACCAAGTTGGCTGACCGCCTCACCAACAATAAAGGCGAAGCGTTGATTGATCTTTCAAAATCGACCGTTCGCAGCGTGGTGCAAGGCGTAATCGGTGTCGCACTGATTCAATCTGTTATGGCGGGTGTTGGTATGGTCGCGGTTGGCGTTCCTGCTGCTGCGCTTTGGATGGTTGCCGTTATTCTGATTGCGATTGTTCAGTTGCCGCCGATTCTGGCATTAATTCCTGCGATTATTTACGTGTTTAGCGTCGAATCAACACTGGTTGCTGGCATCTTCCTAGTTTGGTGTATTTTGGTGAGTGCGAGTGATGCGGTACTGAAACCAGTACTTCTAAGCCGTGGCTCTGACACACCGATGCTTGTGACACTGTTAGGTGCACTGGGTGGTATGGCAATGTCTGGCATCGTTGGTCTGTTTGTTGGTGCCGTAGTACTGAGCCTGACTTACCAGTTGATGGTGAACTGGTTAGATGAAGATGACACTGAAGCAAACAAAGCACTGAACATTGACCAAAAAGCGAAGGAGGAAGACAAAGTAGAGGTGGCATCATGAAACCGATGACCAGGGAAGATAACTTTTACTTTTTGTTTTTCGCGCTCATTGCGCTGTTCTTCGGCTGTGCTGTGATGCATCAGTTTTATCCAGATGGGCAGGAATTTGTTCTTGCTCTTTTGGTGGTGACATTAGGAGCTTCGATTGCAGGTATCAACAAGAAGAACAAATCCAACCGAACATGGTATGGCGTGTTACTGATTGTGGCCGTCATCTCCTATGGGATGTCTTTCTTAGAGCATTTAGATCTGTCCATTTTAACGCTAGGTGCATTACTGGTTTTCTTGTTTTCACATATATACTCGGCGCTAAAGCAGGTGGTGTTAACCAAGTCGGTCACGACAAACCACATCATCGGTTCGATTTGTATCTATCTGCTACTGGGGCTTGCGTGGGCGGTGATTTACTTGTTGGTGTTGGAGTTTTTCCCAAGCTCTTTCACTGGATTAGAAGCAAAACCTTGGCTGTCGAACTTGTTTAATGCTTTGTACTTTAGCTTTATCACATTAACGACAGTGGGCTATGGTGACATTTCACCAACGGTTCCAGTGGCTCAGTTCTTCGTTTTCTTTGAAGCGATAGTCGGGAGCTTTTACTTGGCCATCATGGTGGCAAGTTTGGTGAGTATTCGTTTGGCCCAAGCACAGAGTTAGCAAACAAATGAATGGTTTAAATGGCGGAGCTGAAAAGTCTCCGCCATTTTTGTTTTAAGATGAAATGAACTTAGCCATTAAATGCACGAGCAACACGACCTTCACAACTGATCGTGTAGTTTCCTACATAAGCAGGGATGAAAGCCGATTGCCCTTTGCCAAGTACTAATGTTTCGCCACTTTCTGCAAGTAGCGTTACGTCTGCATCAATTGGCATCAAAATTTCCGCACTGCTCATCTCGACTTGTTGATCTTTTGGCTCTTGGAATACAGAGAACTTGAAGTCTTGAACAGGGACAGGGAAGTGATGCTCACAGCCTTTGATTTCTGCTTTAGTTAGCAGCGTGTTCATTGGCTTTGGAACGAAGTCGGTACACTTAACCAGTTCTTCCACATCCATGTGTTTTGGTGTCAAACCAGCGCGAAGAACGTTATCTGAGTTCGCCATGATTTCCAGCCCCGTACCTTTGATGTAAGCATGAGGCGTTCTTGCGCTTAAGAACATAGCTTCACCGGGTTTAAGCGTAATAACGTTTAGTAGCAAGGGCGCAAACAAACCCACATCATCCGGGTATTGCTCAGCAAGGTCTAAAATCAAGTCACACACAGGGCGCGCTTGGTTCATTGCTGCATAGCTTAATAGATGATCCACCGCGTTTACTTTGCGAACTTGTTCCATGGACAGAATTTCAACGAAGAAGTGGCACAATCCGTCTTGGTTAGGGTTACGCTCAAACTGTTCTAGGTAGCCGTTAATCTCAGGAATGTCACACAGGCGGAACTCAGCGATGATTTCATCAAAGGGACGAAAGCCGTTCATCGCTTGATATTCCGTTAGGGCGTAAACCAGTTCTGGCTTGTGGTTGGCATCTTTGTAATTACGATTAAATGCATTCAGCGGTACACCTAGCTGTTGTTCTTTTGTATAACCAAGCTCTGCATCTTGCTTGTTTGGATGCACTTGAATCGACAACGCTTTATCTGCGGCAAGAATCTTGAAGAGGAAAGGTAAGTCACCAAAGGCTTCAGCCGTGCTTTGGGATAGAAATGCTGACGGATCCTGCTTGATCAATTCCGATAACGAAACAGTTGTACTCGAAGCAGCACTTCCTTGTTTAACGATAGAGCAACCATTTGGATGCGTGCCCATCCAAACTTCGGCTTGAGGTTGTTGAGCTTCGTTAGCAAAGCCAAACAAATCGTGGATTGCAGTGCGGCTTCCCCAGTCGTAGTTTTGGATCTTATTGTCCATTTTGAAGAAGCATTTTGATGAAATAGTGTTCGAATTCATGAATTTTACCCGTAGAAAACCCTCCGAACTGAATCGGAAGCAAAAAATAGTGGAGATTGGGCGGGTGAGTGGTTAACTCACCCTAAGAGGTGTAGAAGTCGCTTCTACAATCAGGTGTCTACAACCTAAGCTTGGGAGCGAGCGGCTTTCTTGAAGGTTGAGCCTGCAAGAACGGTAACAACAGCAAGCCAATAACGGCTGCGCATACCGAGATGGTGATAAAGAATCCAGTCCAGCTGTATTCTTCAAGAATCAATGCCAATGGGTAGCCAGAAAGTGCGGCACCCATGTAGGCAAACAAACCAACAAAGCCCGTTGCTGCACCAGCGGAATCTTTGTGTGAACATTCCGCTGCTGCCATTCCAATCAACATTTGTGGACCAAATACGAAGAAACCAATCGAGAATAGCCCAGCAGCTTGGAATGCGAAGTTGGTTAATGGCATCAACCACAGTGCTGCGACAGATAGGAATATGCCTGCGGCAAACAAGAGGTTCATTGGACCTCGGTTACCACCGAACAGTTTATCCGATCCCCAACCAGCCACTAGAGAACCAACAAAGCCACCGATTTCAAACATCGACAATGCTGCGTTGGCATTGATTAGACTGTAGTGGTGTTGTTCTGTCAGGTACAAATTCCCCCAGTCATTGATGGCGGTGCGCACGATGTAAACCAGTACATAGCTAAATGCGAGCAACCAAATGTACTTGTTGTTGAACACGTATTGTTTGAGGATTTCTTTATAACTCAGGCCTTGCCCGTGATTTTCTTGCGCCAGTTCTAACTTGTCATCACGCCATTGACCAACCGTTGGCAGTCCTTGAGTGGTCGGTTTATCGCGCAAGCGCCAACAAACAACCACACCAAGAATGACACCGATAACGCCCGGTACGATAAAGCCTTCTCGCCAGCTGTAATGGAATGTGAGAAAACCAACGAGTAGGGGAATTAACGCGCCACCTACGTTATGGGCGGTGTTCCAAATTGCCCACAAGAAACCACGTTCTGAGCGCGAATACCAAGTCGTAAGTAACTTAGAGCACGAAGGCCAACCCCAACCTTGGAACCAAGCGTTCATCACCCACAGGGCTGCGAGTGCAACCAAAGAGCTAGAGAAGCCAAACGCGATATTGATAAGGCCCGTCGCGATTAAACCGACACCCATGAAAAAGCGAGGGTTAGAACGGTCAGAAATGGTGCCCGAGATAAACTTCGATAAACCATAGGTGATGTAGAAAAGCGTACCAATCATCCCGATATCGGCTTTATCTAAACCTAAATCAGCAATCATCGCGGGCGCAGCGTAGTTGAAGGTTTTACGAGTGAAGTAAAAGCCCGCATAACCAAGATACATGCCCAGCATGATGTGCAGACGCCAATAACGATAACGTTCATCCACTTGGTCTTTGCTAAGGGGAGCTTGGTTGTAGCTCGGAGACTGAAATAATCCAAACATGCTCGTTACACCTTAGGTAATGTGATGGCGATTTGCGTGCCATCCACATGATCGTTCAATGAGTAGATATACATTTTGCCGCCGAGTGCTTGCACGCGTTCTTGCATGCCGCGAACGCCCATGCCTTTCATGCAGTCTTCGGTTTTGAAACCAATGCCGTTGTCAGCGATGTTCAACGAAATGTTCTCGTCAATAGACAGCTCGATTACGATAGACGTCGCATTCGCATATTTGGCTGCGTTGTTTAACGCTTCTTGGCACAAACGGAATAGGGTGACTTTTAGCGTGTCGCCCAAAGACTCATAGTCACCTTGCCAATCAAGTACAACGCGAGTGCCATGATTGTCGAACTCCATTTCACGGGTTAACTGGTGAACGGAATCTTTCAAATCCAGATCGTCGAGCATTTTTGGACGAAGTTTGCTCAGCAAATGTTTAGTGGTGTCATAAACATTAAGTGAGAGGTTTTCGATCATGTCGGCACAACGTGTGTTTATTTCTGCGTTATCAACGCGCTTAATGATGCTCGCTTGGGTACGAATAGCCGTGATGTTCTGACCAATCTCATCGTGCAGTTCTCTTGCCACGTCACGGCGCACTGACTCTTCTGCTTGAATGAGCTGTCGGGACAAGGTTTGGTTTCTCGACAATTCGCCACGAAGCTTTTGGTTAAGATCTTTTTGTTTCTGCACCGCTAAACCGAGCATGATGCCCGTTAAGGTTTGTGCTGAAAGGGACAAAAGTAGGTCAGTGATTTCTAGATTCGAAACACCACTTCGCGCGGCAATCAAAGCAATACTGTTTAACATGGTTGCAAGCAGAGCACCTTGCCAGCCGTAGCGCAGTGCCAAGACGATGATTGGGATCGCCATACAGAAAGGTGCAAATCGAGCCAGTTCATCCGGCAAGCTGGTTTGAACCAAAATGCTGGCAATCAACAGCACGCTATAAAGCAGGATATGACGAACTTTGAATTGAACTTCGTTGGCTAACAAATTTGAGGTCAGTGGCGACCAAGGGCTTTGGAAGAGGTAGTTCCAAAGCAAGTAACACATTGGCAGAACCAACAAACCGCCAGCAATGCTCGCTAACCATGCCATGTAGACAGATTGAACGTGATAACCAACCGCAAGTACGTTAATGCAAGATGTGACGAGCAACACGACGGCCATCACCGCTAAGTGCTGATTCTGATCGCCTTTGTAATACCGCTTGGCAAAGTAAACTACAGGAATGCTTAATACGCTGGCTACCAACACCATTAACCATTGCGGCTGTTCAAGCTGCAGAGCCAGTGCAACGGTCAATCCCCATTCGGCGAGATAAATCGTTGCCCAATACTTTGTGCGCGTGTGCAGTGTTAGACCCAAACGCAACGCGAAGGGAAACAACAAGATCGCCAGTTCGGCATCGTTTACAAAGTAATAAGCGATCACCCACAGACAGAACCACGAGCATCCTGTCATGAATAAACCGCAAATGGAGGTGATGGTGTAGCTACGCATTAAAACGACTCTTGCGAGAACAGTTTGGCGAGCTCAACGTTGTTCTTCACGCCAAGCTTATCCATGGCGTTTGCACGGTGAACGTGAACGGTTTTATGGCTTAAGCCAAGCTCAGTGGCGATTGATTTTACATCCAAACCACGAGCCAATAATTGGCACACTTCGTTTTCACGGCGAGTCAGTTGAGTTAGCGTCGCCGCTTTGTCACTTGGTGTCGCGAGCTTCAATGCAATATCCGGCGTTAAGTAACAACCGCCCGATGCACTGGTTCTTACGGCTTGAATCAACTCGTCAGGGCTACAACGTTTGCTTAGGTAACCTTTCGCACCGAGTTTAAGTGACTTTTCAACCATCGCGGGTGAGTCATGCACACTTAGCATGATACAAGCAATACCTGAGGGGATTTCGGAGAGTAGGGTAAGCCCACTTTCGTCTGCCATCGAGATATCTAGGATAACCACATCTGGCTTGCACGCAGGTAATCCCACTCGAGCTTCTGCTACCGAGCTAAATTCACCTACAACATTCATGTCTGTTTCAAGGCTCAACAACTGAGCAAATCCAGAACGAACAATGACATGGTCATCGACAAGCGCTACGTTAATCATCTTAAATACCAAACTTCAGCAATACACAAACGAAAATGAGCTCAATACCAATTGGCGCAAGATAGGAGACAATCCTTTGGCACCTTTGATATAGAGAGCTCAATAAAAACCTACAATGATACTAAATTGACCCAGTTTATTTAATGATCTCGCGCGCTTTGACTGGCAAAGCGCGCTGGTTGATTAAGCTTGGTTTTCTGCCATTTCAAGCCTCTTCTTGTTTTGACGAATCTTTTTCTCTTCTGCGATAGCAACGAAGGCAAGCAAAACAATACAAATCATTGCTGAGGTATCTAGGGCAGCGAACGTGCCTTTCCAACCCGTTAGACCAAAGATTGGTGTACCGTCTGCAATCATACCTAGACCCAACTTCGCGAAGCTGTCACCAATTAGGTAAGCGAATGTGCCTTTTACGCCATCTGCCACACTGATTGCTTTTTTAGGAACAAAGCCAACCGCAGCAACACCGATAAGTAGTTGAGGACCAAACACAAGGAAGCCAAGAACAAATAGTGACGCTAGGTACATGAACTCGCTGGTTGCGTGTTGGTAGAATTCAAGAGACACGATGATCAAACCCAAAGAAACACAAGCCACTAGCGCACGGCGACCATTCGCAAGGTCAGATAAGTAACCCCACATCAACGTACCCACAAGCGCACCCACTTCGAATAGGGTAAAGCCAGAGATTGCTGCTTCTTTTGATAGACCAAGTTCTTGGTATGCGTAAACCGTTGACCATTGGTCGATACCGATACGCACGATGTAAAGGAAGATGTTTGCGAAGCAAAGTAGCCAGATCACTTTGTTTTTCAGAACGTACTCAACAAAGATCTCTTTCTTAGTCATTTGATTGCCTTCAGCCGCTTCGTCTTCTTCGCTGACTGCTTCATCAAATAGCTCTTCTACTTTACCTAGACCATAGGCTTCTGGAGAGTCGTTACCATAGCGCATGCCAATGAAACCAACGATGATCGCAATGATAGAAGGGAACACGAACATGCCGATCACGTGACCGTCGAACAAGTAGTTTGCACCAAACAGAGCCACACCAGCAGCACCCGCGCCACCTACGTTGTGAGACATGTTCCAAAGACCTAGGTAAGAACCACGCTTGTTACGAGGCGTCCACTTAGTAATGGTCGAGTAACTAGAAGGACCACCAGTACTTTGGAAGAAACCACTTAGTGCGTAGAACGCCACCATCATGAACAAGCTCGCGCTGCCACCACCCATGCTGAAACTGAAACCAAGCATTGCCAGACCAGAAAGGATAAGCATGAAAGGAAGGAACTGCTTAGTGTTTTTACCATCGGCATAGTAGGAAACCACGGTCTTACCAATACCGTAAGTAATTGAGAAACCGAGACCAATCAAACCTAGATCGGTCATCGACAAACCGTAAGTAGAAATCATGTCGTTTTGTGCGACGTTGAAGTTTTTACGGATCAGGTACATGGTCAAGTAGCCAATGAATACCACTAGGTAAGATTGGATAAATGGTTTGAACCACATTTTTCTACGTACTTCGACAGGAAGATCGAGGGTAGGCTTCCGGACTTGTTCAAGGAATTTTAACATCGTGAACTCTCTTGTATTAGTGTGATGCACTTGCGTGCTCGCTTTCTTTTAACTGTCGGCAATTGTAGATAGTCCTATTTTGAACCACATGAGAGGAGGGCTTAGATCGACTAGGAAAAATTCCTATAAAACGATTGCTGATTAAGAAAGCGTGAAAATCATCACATTCATAAAAGTATAAATAGCGCTTTAAATAGTGCTTAAAACGCATCTGTGGCGTGAATTGGCAAGTATTTGAACAGGCAATGATCTATGTTGAAGACCAATGTGTGTTGGCTCTTCTGCTCAGAGTGAGTCGCCTCTCATTATCAAATTGCACTTGGATTGTGACTAATGACAGCCCGGAAGTTTGTGCTTAAACTAAAATAATCCTTGGTATTTTAAGATGATAGCTTGCATGCCCAACACTGATATTCCTTTGGTTCATTCGGAAGAAGTAAAGTTGTTCGCCACTATGCTCAATGAGCTGGATGGCGATATCCATTCCTTACTTGAATCCGCACGTATGCCACAGGATATCTTATCCACCCAATCCCCTGATGCGTTTGTGCCAGAGAGTGCATTAAAATCGGTATTCCAAACCTTAGGTGAACGAGCATCACCAGAGAAGTTTGCTTTGCTTACTTGGACGCTTTGCCACGATATCTACGTTCCTAGGTTTGCCAATCAAATTACCCAAACGCACTCACTTAAAGCGGCATTGGAAGAAGTCTCCCAACTGCTAAAACAGATATCAGATAATGTCAGTCTTTCGATCGTATCGCGGGGCGGCAAATGGTGGCTCGTCAGAGAAAAGCAGGACGCAGAAAGAGAATGGTTCCGCTACGCAGAAATGTTCTCCGCGATGTTTATGAATGAGTTGCTCAAAAAGCTTGTTGGCTCCCAATGGCGATTGGCAGAAGTCGGGATTCAAGATGTAGAAGCCGAGCCATTCAATCTATTACCGGGTATGAAGAGTGCGCAGTTCTTTACTGGTAGACCGGTTACTGCCATCTCGATTCCTAATAATTGGATTAACCAGCCGATTGCTTTCACGCCATCTCAGACGGCGCCAAGTACAAGTTTTCGTGGTGAGGATGATAAGTTCAGTGACGCATTAGCAAGGGCACTCACGCCTTATCTCTCGATGGGCAAGATCTCTATCCAGTTCGCCGGCGAGTTGATTGACATGAATGCTCGTACCATACAAAGGCGGCTAGCAAATGAGGATACGACGTATAGAGAAGTGATCGAAGGCTTGGTGCTTAAACAAACGCTGGAACTGTTAGCGGACCGAGACCTCAGTATTACGCACATTGCACTTAAAACTGGCTATTCAGACTCAGCTCACTTCACCCGCGCGTTTAAGCGAATGATGAATCTTACGCCTAAAGCTTACCGCCAATCTTTGTCTTAATTAGTTACACATAAAACCTCTGAATAATCGGAGGTTTTCGTCTCAACTCGCATTTCTTTCACAATATCCGCATGTTGTCGTGTAAAGGCAATTAAACCACCTTGAAAGTCGTCATTATTACTTCTATGTTTTTAACGTAAGTCGTCTGTTTCATAAGTGTTTTGATCTGATCAGTTGTTTTTGGTGATCACTGAAATGGATGCCCTCATAACGCCACTGTTTAAACAGGGAGGTTATAGGAAATGGACCCCAACTATCCAAAAACATAGGTGTAATAATGACAATTTCTAAGAAGAACCTTTCTTTCGTTGCGCTATCTTGTGCGTTTGCCCTCAATGCCAATGCAGCCTCAACGCTGATTACCAACGTCGATGTTTTCAATGGCACGGATGAAAAGCTACTGCAAAACCAGAACGTATTGGTTGTCGATAACTTAATCAAAGAGATTTCGGCTAAACCGATAAAAACCGACAAGCAAACCACAACGATTAATGGCGAAGGCTTAACCATGATTCCTGGCTTGATCGACATGCACTCACACATGTGTATTCAAGAAGGCATGTTGGTAGGTCGAGATGGTTACGACCAAATGGCGATGGGTGCACGTGCTCACGTTTCTATGATGCAGTACCTCGACCAAGGCTTTACCACAGCTCGTGACGCTGGTTGTAATATTCTTGGTATGGCAAAAGCCATCAACAATGGTTTGCTAGAAGGGCCGCGATTGTTCCCTGCTGGCGGTTTCTTGAGCCAGACTGGTGGTCACGCGGATACCGGTAGCTTTAACGATGTTCCAGGACGCGTTGACGATCTTGAACGCCACGGCTTCGGCTATATCGTCGATGGCGAAACAGAAGCTCGTCGTGCTGCACGTCAGAACCTACGTTCGGGCGCGACGCAGATTAAAATCATGGCTGGCGGTGGTGTTGCGAGTGAGTTCGATCCAATTCACATGACGCAATTCTCTAAACAAGAGATGGAAGCGATTGTAGGCGTAGCCGAAGATTACGGTACCTACGTCATGGCGCACGCTTATCATGATCGTTCGGTTAACCGTGCCATTGATGCTGGCGTAAAAGTGATTGAGCATAACTTCCTTATCTCTGAGGAAACCATTAAGCGGATGAAAGAAAAGGGGGTGGCACTTTCTGCACAAGCAGTGATGTCTCTCGAAGCCTTTGCCGAACCTGAAAAGATCACCTTCTTCAGTCCGGATCAAAAAGCCAAAGCGACCAAAGTAAACGAAGGCGCGAAACAGATGTTTGAATGGGCTCGTAAATACGACCTTTTGATTGTTACGGGCGGCGATATGTTCGGTCCGGCTTACAACACACGCCAAGCAGACAACATGGTTTGGATGGAGAAAGTCGGATTTACACCATATGAGATCATGAAGATGGGCACATCGAACGCAGCAGAAGTATTGAGTTGGTCGGGCGGCATGAACCCATATAAATACGGTAAACTTGGCGTTGTGGAGCCTGGTGCTTACGCTGATGTGGTGCTGGTGGACGGAAATCCTCTGCAAGACATCACAATTCTTAACGATTACCAAGATAAATTCAAAGTAATTATGAAAGACGGCAAGATCCACAAGAATACCTTGTAGTAAACTCTTTCGACTATTTGGGGACGCTGGATGTCCCCAAATTTTTCTCTAAAAGACAAAAAACTATTCAAGGGAACGTATGAAGAAGTACCTATTGGCTGGCTTAGTTTTGCTGGCTTCATCAAATGTATCCGCCGATCAATTAAGCTGGGAGCAATTGTTGCCAGTGAATGTTCCTCAGATTGAAGACCCATTTGTAAAACTCACAGACCAACAACTTTTTGAACTGGGCTCTCTTGCAAGATATCGCGATTCTCAAAATCTTAATGAGCAACAAAAGCAAACCATGAAAGAGTTAGAAGACAGTTTAAAGGCTGACGACTTAGACATTGAATGGTTATTCAAAAAGCGCGAAGAGATTACTGAGCATCGTCGCATGCTTGCATCGATGCCAAACGCAACGCTAACAGAAGACACTTATGAAATTCCTGGCTTTGTAACGCCAGTAGAATTTAACAATGACGTTGTCACAAAATTTTTCCTTGTTCCAACCATGGGGGCGTGCATCCATACGCCACCGCCACCTGCAAACCAAATTGTTTTAGTCGATTATCCAAAAGGTTTAAAGCTAACTTCTCTTTACGAGCCAATTTGGGTGAAAGGGGATCTGCATGTGAAAAAGACCAAAGCAGATGTTTCATACTCTGATGGTGCTGCGAACGTAGAAACCATCTACCAAATGGACGAGGTTTCAATTCGACCTTACCGATAAGAGTACACCACCGAAAATACAAAAAGCAGTGAGCTGTCGCTTAATGGCAATTTTCAAAACGTTGAATCATTAAACTCTTTTTCTAGAAATCAATTTAATGAGAAACCAGACATGAAAGTAACTGTTCCAAAGCTTAGTTTTATCGCTCTTTCACTCGTAATGGCGTCATCGGTTAACGCCGCAAATTTCGGTAGCCCTGATACGGTAGACAATACCATTGCTGAAAATGCTCGTGAAAAACGCACTTGGCGAGAGTCATTAGCGGAAGATAATAACTTAACGTTTGGTTTGGATTACCAAGCGCTTGGCTTAACGGCTTCTGACCCACAAAGTGGTGGTGAAGATACCGCAAGCGCTGGTGTTGCTCGCTTTTATGGTAGCTGGAATCTGGTTGGTCTTGAATCTGGTAATACGGGCGGATTGGTTTGGAAAGTCGAACATCGCCATGCTTACAGTGATTTGTCACCGAAAGAATTTAGCTTTATCGGTAACGGTTTAGGTTACGCGGGCATGATTGGTCCTGCATACAGTGATCAAGGTGCTCGTCTAACTAACCTATATTGGAAGCAAAAGCTTAATGGTGGCAAAACCGCGTTCATGGTGGGTTTCTTAGATACCACTGACTATGTTGATACATACGCTTTAGCCAGTCCGTGGACCGGATTCAGTAACCTTGCATTCAGTACTGGTGGTGGTTCCATTGGTCTACCGGATGATGGGATTCTAGGTTTAGCCGTCGGTCACATGCTGACTGATAACTTCTATATGGTTGCTGGTGTGGCCGATGGCAAAGGGCGTTCAGATGAACCATTTGATGGCTTTGATACCTTATTCAACGATCATAAGCTGTTTACCACGTTCGAACTGGGTTGGACGGCGTCACAAGATCAAATCTATACCGATAATGTTCACCTAACCGCTTGGCATTTGGATGGTGGCACGCAGCATAACTTAACGAATAAAGACAGCGGGCAGGGTATTAACTTTTCAGCAAGCTACTTTGCTACAGAGCAATTAATGCCATTTGTTCGCGGCGGCTTTTCGGAGGGTGATGTGGCGCTTTATGAGCGCTCCCTAACGGTGGGGATTGGTTACTTTGGTTTAGGTAAACCAACCAATAACCTAGGCTTCGCGGTCAACTGGAGCCATGTTAACGATAACCTAGAGCACGCTTATGGTGTGGACGACTCTGAACAGTTCACTGCCGAGCTTTACTACAACATGCAGTTGAACGACTACATCCAAATCACACCGGATATTCAATACATCAAAGACCCAGCATTTTCGAACAAAAGCAGCACTTGGGTATTAGGTCTTCGTGCGAGAATATTCATCTAGATGATTATGTTTATTTGCCTTACCAAGAATAACTGTATATAAATACAGTTATTCTTGTTTTGGGTTAATTTTGCTATCGCAAAGAGAAAGGGAAAGGCAATGAACATCGTGTTAAGAGACAAAATCATTCAGGTGTGTAAGAAGAAAATAGAGCAGAAAGGCGACAATGTTGGCGTGTCCTTTTATGCCTTTTTCGCTAATAAGAATGACAACCCTGCGTTACTGATGGAAGCGGCGACTTGGTGGATTCAAACTCATCAACTCGATCACTTCGAAAAAGCGACCAAGATTATTCATTTAGTCGAATCCGAAATGTAGAAAGGGGCACATAATGTGCCCCTTTTTTCAGCCCTAAACTTAGATATTTATAATCAGAGATTAAGCTCTTGCGAACTTATAGGTACGATAACCGCCAAGTAGGTTACGTGCTTTAAACCCGGAGTTGACCAGTTGACGATAAGCGACGTTACCGCGCAAACCGACCTGACAGTAAATCACGATCTCTTTGTCTTTCGGCAGTTCATTCATGCGTTGGCGAAGTTGGTCGACAGGAATATTGATCGCGCCTTCAATGAAGCCGACAGATTCCAATTCTCCCGGATTACGAACATCAAGCAGCACTTGATCTTCTGACAGGTTGTCGATTTCATCAAAATGAATCGCTGTTGCGTCACCGTTAATGATGTTATTCGCAACGAAAGCCGCTTGGTTAATCACATCTTTCGCTGAACCATACGGCGGCGCGTAAGTGAGTTCAAGGTGTTGCAGTTGTTCTACCGTCATACCAGCACGCTGTGCAACTGCCATTACGTCGATACGTTTATCAACGCCATCTTTACCTACGGCTTGTGCACCTAAAATTTTGCCGGTTGCTGGATCAAACAGCATTTTGAACGACACAGTTTCTGCGCCAGGGTAGTAACTCGCATGGCTGGCTGTGTGGACATACACTTTTTCGTAAGCGATGTTTTCACGTTTAAGCTGTTTCTCGTTTTTACCAGTAGAAGCAACGGCCAAATCAAAGATCTTGCAGATCGCCGTGCCTTGCGTACCTTGGTAAGTTTCTTGGCGGCCAAGCATGTTGTCTGCTGCCATACGTCCTTGACGGTTTGCTGGACCAGCCAAAGGAACAAGAGTTTGTTCGCCAGTGACAAAGTCTTTCTCTTCAACCGCATCACCAACGGCATAGATTGAAGGATCGCTGGTTTGCATGTACTCGTTGGTGTAGATACCGCCTAACGCACCAATTTGAAGACCGGCTTCTTGTGCGAGCTTTATCTCAGGGCGAACACCAATCGCCATGATCAGGATATCGGTTTCAAGCTGGTCACCATTGTTTAGAGACAGCGTCAGTTTTCCTTGAAGGTGTTGGTGTGCGTCATCTTCACCCGCTTCTATGTTTGCGATAGATTGGTTCGCCACATATTCAACAGAAGATAGAGCAACGCCTAAACGTAGGTCGATACCTTTCTCTCGGATTTCGGCATGAGCAAAGCCTGCCATTTCTCGGTCAACGGGCGTCATCACTTGATCCGCCATTTCAACCAATGTTGTTTTTACGCCAAGCTGGTGGAACGCTTCCATCATTTCTAGACCTATGAAACCACCGCCAACGACCGTAGCGTGTTCAACTTTGTTGGTTTCGATCGTTTTAATGATGCGATCCATATCTGGAATATTGCGCAGCGAGTGCGTTAACGGGTTATCAATACCCGGAATAGGCGGCACTACTGGACCTGCACCAGGACTGAGTAGAAGAAAGTCGTAGCTCTCTTGGTATTCTGAACCATCAAGCAGGTTCTTAACCGTAACCGATTTGTCTTGGCGGTTAATTGAAACCACTTCGTTCATCACACGGACATCAACATTGAAACGCGCTAAAAAGCTTTCAGGCGTTTGAAGAAGCAGTTTGCTGCGTTCTTGGATATCGCCACCAATGTGGTACGGCAAGCCACAGTTTGCAAATGATACAAATGGACCGCGTTCAAACATGATGATTTCTGCGTCTTCACTAAGACGACGAGCGCGAGCTGCTGCAGATGCACCGCCAGCAACACCACCAATAATCACGATTTTGCTCATGGATTTCTCCTACTGAATGATCGAAAACGCCTACACCTTACTTAATTGAATTAGCTATGTCTAATGTTATTTGTTCTACATTAGTATTGACTTAATAATATTAATTAGTAATATCTAATAAAAGTTAACGTATTGATGAAGGGGCATAAGAATGGGCGACAGTATGCTACAAAGCGCGACCGAAGCGAGTGAGCTACTTAAAATAATGGCTCATCCAGAGCGCTTAATCGTGATGTGCAAGCTGATTGAAGGTGAAAAAGGGGTCGGTGAGCTGTTTGAAGGCTCAACATTAAGCCAATCTGCCTTTTCACAACACCTCACCGTATTGAGAAAACACAACATCATCAAAGCACGAAAGGTTTCTCAGCAGGTGTTCTATTCGATTTCTGATGGAAGAGTCGCTCCGCTGATCGAAGCGTTTAACCAAGTTTTCTGTAAGCAGTAATTCAAAACTTTATACAGGTGGTTGTTATGTTTGAAGTTCCTTGGGTGTCGCTTTTGGGCGGGGTCATGGTTGGCGCATCAGCGGTAGTATTGATGCTTTTCAATGGCAAGACCGCGGGAATCAGCGGGATCTTAAATGGTGCCGTTGAGAATGCCGACAGAGTTTGGCGAATTGTGTTTTTAATTACGATGGCATTGGGCGGTGTGTTTGCCGTTTATGTTCTTGGCGGGCATGTACCAACTGAGTACAGCGGCAATCTTGGTTTGGTTGTAGTAGCTGGTTTGTTTGTTGGGGTGGGTACGCGTATTGGTAATGGTTGCACAAGTGGTCATGGCATTTGTGGGATGGGGCGTTTCTCTGTCCGTTCCGTCGTTGCGACGTGTACTTTTATGGCCACAGCCATGTTAACCGTCTTACTGGTATCGTGAGGAATAGTGTCGTTATGAAAACTCACGTAATGAAAAGTATTAAGCAAATTTCCATTGTCGCATTTTCTGGTGCGCTTTTTGGCATTGGTATGGTGATTTCCGGTATGGCTGATCCGGCAAAAGTGATTGGCTTCCTTGATATTACCGGAGAATGGGATCCAAGCTTAGCCTTCGTCATGGGGGGAGCACTTGCGGTGTTCGTTCCTGCTTATCTGTTATTAATAAAGCCAAGAAGTGAATCTGTGTTTGGTAATGAGATTATTTGTCCAACTTCTAAAGCGATAGACAAAAGGTTAGTTGGCGGTGCGGCAATGTTTGGTATTGGTTGGGGCTTACTTGGCGTGTGTCCTGGTCCTGCGGTTGCCAGCCTCTTTACTGGCAACACACAAGTTCTGCTCTTTATAGCGGCAATGTTGGTTGGTTCGTTCACCGCTAAAAGAATGGTTCGCGGCTAAAGAGTTGTTTGATGCAAAAAAGAGAATCTCAACGTTAAAAAGAGATCTTAAACGCTAAAAAGAGAGCGTCGTTGAAACCGGGCAATGATCACTCAGCTTATAGTCGAGCACATCTTGTGTTTTGAAAACGGTTTGAACACCAGGCGACGCCTTTAAGTCACCACTCACAATGATATGATCGATCACAGAACGGAATTGGTGGGTTTTCTTCGGATTACGATTAGAACGTACTTTACATTCCGCTTTGGTATTTTTGGTCACTAGCTTTGCATCGGTATTGTCCGATAGCACTTCCCATAACCAATCTCCTCGATAACCCAAATTGTGGTTAAAGTCGCCAAGTACCACATATTGTTGTTTGTTGTCCTCACGCGCTTTTATCCACTTGGCTAGAGCCTGTCCTTGTTGTTTCACTATCTTACAATCGCGGTTATTGCGATATGCGCCACTGCAACCCGCCTTTAGGTGCACAGAGAGTAGGTGAGTTTCGTTATCTTGGTCTGGATTCAAAACAAGGTAGCTGGCGAAGCGGAGCTTGCTGTTGCCTCGTGTGATAGAAAAGTCTGGCTTGTCCAACACGCTCACACCATTACGTACCGCAAAACCTGTATATTGATTGGTGTCATTGAACTGAAGGTGTCGGTTAGAGGCGTTTGAACGATCGGAAAGATAAATAGTGAAGTCATTGCCAACGGCTTCTTGGACAGCAGCGGCACTCTCGACTTCTTGAAAAGCGAGAATGTCGGCTTGCGTTTTATCCACATAGTGGTTCAGCTTTTCAAAATCTTGTGGTGTTCTCGACACTTTTCCACCATCTATAGATAACCATTCAATATTCCAGCTGGTTAAGTTGACGGAATTTTGAGCAAATGAAAAAGAACTAAAAAGTAATATCGTCGTAACAAAAAGTGATCGCATTTTGGTCTGTTGCACTCCTATTATTTAGCGCATTCCTTTCCATCCTTTATCCTATAAGACCTCGAAAAAAAGCAAGTGGATTTCGCTCCAATTTTGCAATTTTCACAGTTTTCTTCGCAACTGAGATCAACGCCAATAAGATCGATTTGTTCTTGTTCGCTACCCATTTTTTATTGATCAAAATCAATGTTTTCAATTGGTGCTTCTCGTTAAATACGCCACAATATATTGTGTCATCAGAATAAGAAACAACCCCATATAGTGTATTTGTGGATAAGTCTGTGAGTATTTTGGGGTAAGGAGAAAAAGTGAAACCAATCGTAATCAAGCGTGACGGCTCAAGAGCTCCGTTCAACAGGGATCGTATCCAAGCAGCAGTAGAAGCCGCAGCGGAAAACAAAGACAAAGATGTCGCCATTTATGCACTAAATGTTGCTCTGGCAGTTGAGTTACAGCTTCAGGATCACGATGAAGTTCACATTCATGAAATTCAAGACTTAGTCGAAAATGAACTCATGCAAGGTCCTTACAAAGCCCTAGCACGTTCTTACATTGAATACCGCCACGATCGCGACATCGCTCGTGAGAAGCAAAGCGCACTCACTCGCGAAATCGAAGGTCTGATTGAAGAAAGTAACCTAGACCTAATCAACGAGAACGCGAACAAAGACGGTAAAGTAATCCCGACTCAACGTGACTTGTTGGCTGGTATCGTAGCGAAACACTACGCGAAGACACACATCCTTCCACGCGATGTGGTTCAAGCGCACGAAGTAGGTGACATTCACTACCACGATTTGGATTACGCTCCGTTCTTCCCAATGTTTAACTGTATGCTTATCGATCTTAAAGGCATGCTAACGCACGGCTTTAAAATGGGTAACGCCGAGATTGATACTCCAAAATCAATCTCGACTGCAACAGCAGTAACGGCACAAATCATTGCTCAAGTAGCGAGCCACATTTACGGCGGTACAACCATCAACCGTATTGATGAAGTTCTAGAACCGTACGTAATCACAAGTTACGAGAAACACCTAGAGATCGCAAAAGAGTGGAACATTGCTGAGCCAGAAGAGTTCGCAAAAGCACGCACTGAGAAAGAGTGTTACGACGCGTTCCAATCTCTAGAATACGAAGTAAACACGCTACACACAGCGAACGGTCAAACACCATTCGTTACGTTCGGTTTTGGTCTTGGTACAAGCTGGGCATCACGCCTTATCCAGAAATCGATTCTGAAGAACCGCATTGCAGGTCTAGGTAAGAACCGTAAAACAGCGGTATTCCCTAAATTGGTATTCGGCATCAAAGATGGCTTGAACCACAAATCAGAAGATCCAAACTACGACATCAAGCAACTTGCGCTTGAGTGTGCGTCTAAGCGTATGTACCCAGACATTCTTAACTACGACAAAGTAGTAGAAGTAACGGGTTCATTCAAAACGCCAATGGGCTGTCGTAGCTTCCTTGGTACTTACGAAGAAAACGGCGAGTTGATTCACGAAGGTCGTAACAACCTTGGCGTAGTAAGCTTGAACCTTCCTCGTATCGCTATTCGTGCAAACGGCAGTGAAGAGAAATTCTACGAGCTTCTAAACGATCGCCTACGTCTTGCACGTAAAGCACTAGAAACACGTATCTCTCGTCTAGAAAACGTGAAAGCACGTGTTGCTCCGATCCTTTACATGGAAGGTGCGTGTGGTGTTCGTCTGAAAGCAGACGACTCAATCGCAGATATCTTCAAGAACGGTCGTGCGTCTATTTCTCTTGGCTACATCGGTGTACACGAGACAATTAACGCGCTATTCGGTACAGAAGCGCACGTTTACGATGACGCTGTTCTGCGTGAAAAAGCAGTAGCAATCATCAAGCACCTGAAAGACACAGTAAACGGTTGGGCAGAAGATACTGGTTACGGTTTCAGCCTATACGCAACGCCAAGTGAAAACCTATGTAGCCGTTTCTGCCGCATCGACGCGAAAGAGTTCGGCGTAATTAAAGGCGTAACAGACAAAGGTTACTACACCAACAGCTTCCACCTAGATGTTGAGAAGAAGGTGAACCCGTACGACAAGATCGACTTTGAGATGCCTTACCCAGAAATCTCAAGCGGCGGCTTTATCTGTTACGGTGAGTTCCCGAACATGCAACGTAACGTTGAAGCGCTAGAAAACGTATGGGATTACAGTTACACCCGCGTACCTTACTACGGTACAAACACACCAATCGATGAGTGTTACGAGTGTGGCTACAACGGTGAGTTTGACTGTACAAGTAAAGGCTTCACTTGCCCAAGTTGTGGCAACCATGACTCAACCAAAGTGTCAGTAACACGCCGCGTTTGTGGCTACCTAGGCAGCCCAGATGCGCGTCCGTTTAACTTCGGTAAGCAAGAAGAAGTGAAGCGTCGAGTTAAGCACCTGTAAGGTTTACTTAAGCTCAAACCCAATAATGAAAATCAACCTGTCGTGGGTTGATTTTCTTTTCTAGCCAGCAAAACAAGGCACGATTATGAACTACCACCAATACTATCCAATTGACGTTGTTAACGGACCAGGTACACGCTGCACGCTATTTGTGTCGGGCTGTGTACACCAGTGCCGCGGCTGTTATAACCAGTCGACGCAACGTTTGGATTCTGGTGTGTTTTTCACGCAAGAAGCGGAAGACAAAATCATTACAGACCTAAACGACACGCGTATAAAACGTCGTGGTTTATCTCTGTCTGGCGGTGACCCTCTGCATCCGGCGAACGTGCCGCACATTCTTAAGCTTGTAAAACGCGTAAGAGAAGAGTGCCCAGGCAAAGATATTTGGGTTTGGACAGGTTACACGCTTGAAGAGCTCGACGATGCACAGCGCGAAGTGACGCAATACATCGACACATTAATCGATGGGAAATACGAGCAAGATAAACGAGACCTCAACCTAGAATGGCGAGGAAGCTCAAATCAAATCATCCATCGATTTACTGAGCTTTAAAGGTTCCAACTCAAGAAAAACCAAATATAAAAAGGGCACATTCGGATATTTCGAATGTGCCCTTTTGGTGTGAGTTCTTTAAAGCTATTTATTAAAAACAGAGAGTTATTATCTTAGCTCTTACTTGTATAAACATAGCACAACTTTATAGTTACGCCGTCACTCCAGAGTCATCTTCAACCATGTTGTTAATCCAACGCCTAGATTGGATTCGGTGTGTGGTCAGAATGCCTTTTACCAACTCTTCGATCAGTAGGGACATCAACACCCAGTGCAGCGGTAAACCTAACACCATCCCGGTGTAGTAAGTGAGCGGAATGCCAATCGCCCATTGACCAAATGTGTCAATGAAGATGCTATAGCGAATATCAGCGCCACTTTTCAACACGCCGCCAATACCGACCATGTTGAATACTCGAAGAATCATACCCAGTGCTAACACCAAGCATACATTCAGTGCCATTTGCTTATCGGTAAGCGGAGTCATCTCCAGCAAGTTCAAAATCAATGGTGAACATGCCCAAACAACTAAGAATAATATCGTTGCGAGTACAGCACTGGTAAACACATACCACCAAGCGGTTTTCTCTACACGGTCATATTCTTGAGCGCCAATGTCATTACCCAAAAGTACAGAGGCTGCAACAGCAAATCCCATAAAGGTTGAAATCAACACACCTTCAATTGGTGATAGGAACGAGATAATCGCCAGTTCAGTTACACCTAATTGACCATAAATGATGCTGTAGACAATCAAGCCGCCAGTCCACAACGCATCATGGATAAGCATTGGCATTGAGACTCTGAAATATTTGTTTCGGTACTTCTTTACTGTGCCTTCAAGCCAGTCTGAGCGAGTAGGGAGCAGATGTGAATATCGGCGACAAAAGAAGTAAACCAGCACCGCAGTTTGGAAAAAGCGTGAGATAAAAGTACCGACAGCAGCCCCAAACACACCCCATTGTGGAAATCCGAGTAAGCCAAAGATCAAAACGGCATTGAGGAAGACATTCACAACGATGGCGGCAATACTGACGTAAGTTGGCATCTTCGCTTCACCGACGGATCTCAATACCGACTCAATGGGAACAACGACAGCGGTACCTATGAGACTCAAGCCAGTCACTACTAAGTATTCTCTCGCATAGCCGACATACTCAGGATCGTCCGCCATAAAAGAGACGATCTCTTTGTCATAAACCACGTACAGCCAAATAAATGGCAAAGTCACCACTAGCGAAATAAACCAAGATTGCGCTAACGTTCTGCGTATACCAGAGAGGTTTCCAGAGCCATAATACTGAGAAGCTAAAACCGTCACTGCGCCGCACAATCCAAACACTACTGCGAGGTTAAAGAAAAAGATTCGGTTACCAACGCCAACCGCGGCTGTTGCAGATTCACCAAGTTGGCTCACCATAAAAATGTCCACCGCGCCGAGCAGTGAAAACAGCATGGATTGCAGTGATACAGGGACGCCGATCGCAATCAGTTTTTTCCAAAATGCTTTGTCTATGTATTGACGTGTTAAGAGCATCGCATTTCTCCTCTAAGAACAATGCGAGTAGTTTATCCGTATGATTTGGCGGTGTATTTTTCGAAGACATCCAAAAGTTTTGTCAAACTATCCAGTCTTTATCGGTGGTTTGGTAGAACACGTTTGCCGTGAGTGCATTTGTGAGCCATCGAATCATGGAAGAAAAGCAAGAACGTTACACCATTTCAGAAAAGACCTATCAAGAGTTCATCGACCACACTCGCGTACTTGCTCTTGAAGAAAGGGGGATCGTCCAATGCGGTATTGCCACTTGCCGAGATTTCTTTTCCGTTTATCGCAAAAACCAGAAAAAACACATGTTGCTCTATACAGTTCGCGGTAAAGGTTGGCTGGAGAGTGGCGCTTGCCGTTATGAACTGGAGCCAGGATCGTTGGTGATCGTGCCAGCAGGTATTGAAAATGGCTTTGGAATGGAAGACGAAACGTGGCAAATCGCGTGGGTGTTTCTTTCACAAGATAAAGAATGGCCGATGGTGAATGAAGAGATTGAGTATCAACTTACACCGGCACCAGAAGTGATGTATTTCTGCATTCAGACTCTATTGCGAAGTATCAATCTACCTATCGATTACGGCGGTGAAGTCGGTGCACACAGCGTTGCTCAGTTAGAGCTCATGCTGAATATGCCGCACTCAGATTCCATATCACGCAACCAGTTAAAGTTGCGCCGCGTGTTTGATTTGGTTCAGAGACAACTCCATAAAGAATGGACGGTAGAACAACTTGCAGCCTTGTACCCATGCTCCGAACCCCACTTGCATCGTTTGACCCAACAACAGTTTGGACGAAGCCCAATGGCACACCTAACTCGGATGCGAATGGAGTATGCTGCGCGTTTGTTGCGCTCAACAGAATGGTCAATTCAGCACATCGGTGAAATAGTAGGGTACCCAACGGGCGCCAACTTCAGTACACGATTTAAAGCTTGGTCGAGCATGACGCCACGTGAATTTAGGAAAAACGGCAAGCTAGATTCAAACTTCAATGAGTGAATCGTTCTTTTTATGACCGATTGAGCTCATAAAATTCCCCAGTCACCAGAATTTTGTACTCTAATTGGCGAAATGTGTGAAAAATCGTTTCGCCATTTATAACGAAAGTGTTACCGTGAGGTTCGATACTTGAATTTCAAAGGGTTATGACTTTCATGTTTTCTAATCTACCAACTCCCGTATTAGATCCTATTTTATCTCTTTCCGTCGCATACCGCGGCGATGAACGTCCAAACAAGGTTGACCTTGGTATTGGCGTGTACAAAAACAGCGCTGGTGAAACGCCAATCATGAAAGCCATTCATATGGCACAAGAAGTGGTTGTCGAAAACCAAAAGACCAAATCCTACGTTGGGCTTGCAGGCTGTGAAGAATTCAACCAAAGCATGATCGATCTACTTCTGACGGGCACGTCAGCAACAGATCGTGTGGCAGCGATTCAAACGCCTGGTGCAAGTGGTGCGTTGCGTATGCTGGGTGACCTAATGAAGGTTGCACAACCAGATACGACGGTTTGGATTTCAAACCCAAGCTACGTAAACCACAAGCCAGTGATGGAAGCGGCTGGGCTTAAGGTGAAGTTCTACCATTACTTCTCACCAGAAACGAAACAAGTTGATACGGCGAAAATGCTAGAAGACCTATCTAAAGCAGGTCCTTCTGACGTCGTGCTTCTGCATGGCTGTTGCCACAACCCAACGGGTGCAGATATTGATTTTTCTGCGTGGCAAGCGATTACAGAGCTTTCACAAAAGAACGGTTTTACCCCATTTGTGGATATTGCTTACCAAGGTTTTGGTGACGGTCTAGAGGAAGACGCAAAAGGTCTCCGCTTTATGGCTGACAACGTTGAAGAAATGCTGATTACAACCTCATGTTCTAAGAACTTTGGTTTGTACCGTGAACGTACTGGTGCTGCAATTGTGATCGGTAAAAACACGCAAGACGTGGCAAATGCAAAAGGTAAGCTTCTTACATTAGCTCGTTCAACTTACACTATGCCGCCAGATCACGGTGCTGCATTGGTGAAAACCATTCTTCAAGATGCCAACCTTACTTCAGTTTGGAAACAAGAATTGAACGAAATGCAGCAACGCTTGCTGAATCTTCGTCAAACTTTGTGTAACGAATTGAGAAACAACCATAATACAGATCAATTTGATTTCATTGAGAGTCACAAAGGCATGTTTACTGTGCTAGGCTTTAGTGAAAACCAAATGGCGCAACTGCGTGAAGATTATGGCATTTATGGTGTCGGTGATGGTCGTATCAACATCGCTGGTTTGACCGAAACTCATATTCCTTACGTTGCTGACGCGATCCAAAAAGTATCTCAACGTTAATTGGGAGAGTTAATGAAGAACTGGAAACTGATTCTGCCGCTAATGATGAGCGGTGGTCTTATTGCTTGTACGTCGACACCGACGACCACTGAGCCTGTTGAGCCAGAAAAACCAGTCGTGGAGCAACCGGTTGAAAAGCCGGAAGTAAAACCTGAAGTAGAGTCAAAGCCTGAGGTGAAGCCGGAACCAAAACCGGAAACGAAACCTGAGAAGAAGCCAGAGCCTAAACCAGAAAAGCCAGCTAAGGTACAGAAAACACCTGATGGCATGCTGATTCTAGGTGCGGAAGAGTGGGTGCACATTCCTGCTATTAACCAGACTTTCAAAGGTCGTGTTGATACCGGTGCAACAACATCTTCAATCAGTGCGACTGAAGTGGTTCCATTTGAGCGTGACGGTAAAGATTGGGTTCAGTTCAAAATTGACATCAACGGTAAGGCGAGCAAAGAGTTCAAGCTACCTGTTGAGCGCTGGGCTAAAATTCGTCAGTCTTCTTCAGAAGATGTCGACAAGCGCCCAGTTGTGGTTGCCTACATTCAAGTTGGCGACTTAAAAGAACAAACCGAGTTTACGTTAACAGAGCGTGGTCATATGAAGTTCCCAATCTTGTTGGGTCGTAGCTTCTTCCGTGACGTTGCGGTTGTGGATGTATCTAAGAAATACGTTCAGAACAAACCAAGCGGTAAGTAATCCAATACTCGGACGCTAAATATCGTATCGAATAACAAAAAGCCTCTCAACTGAGAGGCTTTTTTAGTTTATTCAATTGGTTAGCTCAGTATTAGTGCATGAGCTTGCCCAGTTAAACTTAGTAAGCGAAACGCGCTGACAACACAAGTTGCTGACCGTAAGTACCGTTGTTTTTAAAATCGGCACCAAGTGACAACTGCTGTGTCGAGTGGAAGCGGGCGCCAAGGTTATAGACGGTCTCAGAGTCATCATTATCGATTAACTGACCAATACGGCCGTGCAATTCAATGTTCTGCATGAACCAAATACGAGTACCGATATTTACTTCGGTTTTCCACTCGTCACCTTCACCATTGTCTTTTTTGATGTTGTGAACCAGCATTTGGCCGTAAATATCGGCAAACTGTCCAGCAGGTCCGTTAAAACCAATACCACCGGCAAGGTCCCAATCTCCGCTAAATTCACTGTCGGCACGACCAATGAAATGGGTGTTTTCGGTGAAGTAGGTTGTGACTTCACCACCAAACGTACCAGGGCTGGTACCCATGCGGAATTCCATCATGTTGTAGTTGAAGTTGTTTGCATGTGCAGAAAGCGGCAAAACAGCGCACAAACCAAAGGCTGCAACCTTTAGAGCTTTACCTAGCATGGGGGTCTCCGGGCAAGAAAATAATACGAACGAAAAAAAGGTCTGCAAAATGCAGACCAAGATTTACAAAATATCATTTTAGGCGTTTATAGTCACCCAATGCACTAGGACAAAGTGCTAACTGATCAATGTTTTGCTGCTCAATTGAGCGGCTAAGAAGTCAGGTTACATAACAACGAGGTGTTCTACTTCAATTTCAGGCTTGCTGCCGCCTTCAAACTCGCCAAATAGACGTACTTTTGTCGTTTGGTCGATTGGCGTCGTTAGTCGAATATCATCATCTAGCTCTACTATGATTTCACCAGAGCCGTCGCTGAAGATAAATTGATCCGCGCGCGTTTGACGAAGTAGGTTGCCTTCTACAACCACGTCTTTTTCGGTGAACATACTTGAGTCTTTAATCAGTGCATCGACTTTCTCAACCGTAACAGGGCCATTAAATTGAATGCTTGATTGGTCATGGTTGTGGTCTTTCGCCATTGCAACAGTAGGAGCGATAGCAAGTGCAGCGATAGTAGCGATAACAGTGTTTTTCATAATTTGGTTTCTCTATATAGGTGTTCGTTTTTGATGGTGCTATTAAAACAAACCTTATTTGAACCATTACTGATTCGAACATTCATATTCGATTCATTTTCTTGAGTCCTATGCTGAGATAACGTTATGATTGTTCACCTTCTTTTTTCTCTTATTAAACGTTCATGAAATCACCAATCCCATCATTAATGGTTCAAGGCACCACCTCAGATGCCGGAAAAAGCGTCCTTGTGGCAGGTTTATGCCGTGTCTTAGCCCGAAAAGGGATAAAGGTTGCCCCATTCAAGCCACAGAATATGGCCCTCAATAGTGCAGTAACCAAAGATGGCGGAGAGATTGGGCGTGCTCAAGCCGTTCAGGCACAAGCTTGCAATGTTGAGCCTACGGTTCACATGAATCCTGTTCTGATTAAGCCTAACAGCGATACAGGTGCTCAGATCATCTTACAAGGCAAAGCATTGTCGAATATGGACGCTGTCGGGTTTCATGATTACAAGAAAGTGGCAATGGGAACGGTGCTGGATTCATTTGCAAAACTGACGGATGAATACGAATCCGTCATGATTGAAGGCGCAGGTAGTCCTGCGGAAATCAACTTAAGAGAAAATGACATCGCAAATATGGGCTTTGCAGAAGAAGCCGACGTTCCGGTCATTATTATTGCGGATATCGACCGTGGTGGTGTGTTTGCGCACTTGTATGGCACTTTGGCGTTATTATCCGAATCAGAACAAGCACGTGTTAAAGGCTTCGTGATCAACCGCTTCCGTGGTGACATCGGCTTACTTGAATCTGGCCTTGATTGGTTAGAAGAAAAGACAGGTAAACCTGTGTTGGGCGTATTGCCTTTCTTGCACGGTTTAAACCTAGAGGCAGAAGACGCCATAACGGCAGAGCAAGAGCTGTCTTCACAAGTGAAACTCAATGTTGTAGTACCAGTACTAACGCGCATCAGTAATCATACCGATTTTGATGTGTTACGTCTTAACCCAGACATTAACCTTCGCTACGTTGGCAAAGGCGAAAAGATCGACAAAGCCGATCTGGTGATCCTGCCGGGAACCAAATCAGTTCGTGATGACTTAGATTATTTGCGCAGCCAAGGCTGGGATAAAGACATTCAACGTCACATTCGTCTGGGCGGCAAAGTCATTGGCATCTGTGGAGGTTACCAGATGCTTGGCAAATTAATTGACGACCCTAATGGTGTGGAAGGCAGTCCAGGGAAGAGTGAAGGACTTGGGTTGCTAGACATTACTACGACGCTAACCGACAGCAAACAACTGACCAACACACAAGCGCAGCTTTGTTTAAACGGTAAAACAGCAAATGTGAAAGGTTACGAAATCCATGTTGGACGAAGTGAAGTGCAAGACGCTCAACCTTTAAAGTTAAGTTCTGGCGAAGCAGAGGGTGCGATCAGTGAATGTGGCCAAATTATGGGAACCTACCTACACGGGTTCTTCGATGAGGCCGATGTATTAAGCCTCGTGTCTGAATGGGTAAACGGCACTCAAATCAAACAGCAAGATTTTGAACAGCTCAAAGAACAGGGCATTAATCGCATTGCAGATGCGATAGAACAACATATGAATCTTGACTTTCTGTTCAAATAAAACCAGTTTTTAACTGTTTGAAGCATAAATAAAAGTAGGCATTGTGCTCTACATTTTCTTTTTCTGCCTGTCTAGCACTGGAGTGTTTTTATGAAAGCATGGAAGATTCATGCTTGCCTAGCGGCAATATTGAGCGTTTCATCAGCAGCAAACGCAACGACTGATATTAAAGTCTACGCGGCCTCGTCAATGACTAACGCGATTGATGATATCGCGCAAAAGTTTGAGCAACGGTATGACGTAAAAGTCACGCCGGTTTACGGAGGCTCCTCATCCATCGCTCGCCAAATTCTAAACGGCGCACCAGCTGATGTGTTTATCTCTGCAAACACTAAGTGGATGAACTATCTAGTAAAATCAAAAGCAGTAAAGAGTGACAATGTCACTGAATTAGTTCACAACAGTCTCGTTCTTATTGCACCACAAGCTTCAACGGTTACTTCTTTCAACTTTTCAGATGCCAATGCATGGAGTCAAGCATTAGCAGGTAATCGCCTTGCGCTTGGCAACCCGGTCTCGGTGCCTGCTGGTATGTATGCTCGTGAATCTCTTACCAACCTTGGCGTTTGGAAGCAGCTTGAGCGACAAGTGGCGCCAGCAAAAAATGTTCGTCTTGCATTAGCGTTAGTTGAACGCGGTGAGGCACCACTTGGCGTTGTCTACAAAACCGATGCACTCTTAACGAATAAAGTAAAAGTGGTCGGCGAGTTTGCCAATAACACCCACGCGGACATTGTTTATCCAGCAGCAATCGTAAAAGACTCAACGCAATCTAAGCAGTTTTTTGAATACTTGAAATCCGACGATGCCAAACAAGTATTTGTGCAATACGGATTTCAATAAAAAGGGCACAGAGTGACAGAACTTGAATACCAAGCCTTAATACTAAGCCTAAAAGTCGGCGCCTATGCCGTTGTTTGGTTAATACCACTCGGCATTGCTCTGGCTTGGTTACTTTCTCGAAAACAGTTTATCGGTAAATCTATTCTCGACAGTCTGATCCATTTACCATTGGTATTGCCGCCTGTGGTGATTGGTTATCTATTGCTGATCTCATTAGGCCGACAGGGGGTTCTTGGCAGTTGGCTTTATGAACACTTTGGTTTGGTGTTCAGCTTCAACTGGAAGGGGGCGGTTATCGCTTGTATCGTTGTTGCGCTGCCTTTGATGGTGCGTTCCGTTCGCCTTAGCTTAGATAATGTTGATCCTAAACTAGAACACGCAGCTTCAACGTTAGGCGCATCACCTTTAAAAGTATTCCTTACTATCACGCTGCCTTTAACTATCCCAGGCATTATCACTGGTACAATGCTTTCTTTCGCTCGCAGCTTGGGCGAGTTTGGAGCAACGATCAGTTTTGTTTCTAACATTCCCGGCGAGACCCAAACCATTCCTTTGGCGATGTACAACTTCATCGAAACGCCGGGAGCAGAGATGGAAGCCGCGCGCTTGTGCATCATTTCCATTGCTTTGGCTCTCTCGACATTAATGATATCAGAATGGTTAAATCGCAAAGCTTCAGCGCGTCTAGGAGCTAAACGATGAGCATAGAAATTCAATTTAAACAATCACTTGGTGAAACTGATTTTGACATCGCTTTATCGTTACCGGGTAACGGAATAAGCGCGTTATTTGGCCGTTCTGGTGCCGGAAAGACCACACTAATCAATGTTATCAGCGGGTTGGTGACGCCAAAGCAAGGTAAAGTGTCGATTGGTGAACACGTTCTTTTCGATAGTGATGCCGGAATTAATTTACCGACACACAAGCGCAAGATTGGCTATGTATTCCAAGACTCTCGTTTGTTCCCGCATTACTCCGTGAAAGGCAACTTACTCTACGGCGTAGTCGAAAAAGATGATGATTATTTCGATAAAGTGACAGAGCTACTCGCTATTAAACCGCTACTGAAACGCTTTCCAATCTCTTTATCCGGTGGTGAGAAACAACGTGTTGCCATCGCTCGAGCATTGCTTTCAAAACCTAATCTGCTATTGATGGATGAACCATTGGCATCATTAGATATGCCACGTAAGCGCGAAGTGATGCCATTTTTGGAGGAGTTGTCTGAGCAGGTCAACATTCCAATCGTCTACGTTACCCATAGCTTGCAAGAGATCCTTCGTCTGGCACAGCACCTGTCGATTCTTGATAAAGGCAGAATCATGACGTCAGGTAAATTAGAAGAGGTGTGGGCTTCTCATGCCATGCGCCCTTGGCAGTCATTCTCGGACCACAGCAGCTTGTTTGAAGGAAAGATCGCGACTCACCACGAGAAATACGCGTTGACGTGTGTGAAGCTCGCACCAAGTGCTTGTCTGTGGGTGCAAAAAGTCGATGGCGAGCCAGGTACGCCAATCCGACTTCAAGTACGTGCAAACGATGTTTCTATCGCGTTAGAAAAACCAGTGTCTACGTCGATTCGTAACGTGCTACCAGCGACCGTTGCATCTATAGAAGAGCTGACTACGGGCGACGACAAGCAAAGTATCACCGTTTCACTTAAGTTAGATGAAGAATGCCACTTATGGGCAACGATAACGCCGTGGGCATTGGATGACCTGAACTTAAAAGTCGGTGATAAGGTTTATGCTCAAGTTAAAGGTGTGAGTGTCACGCAACGCGATATTGCTTTGGCGCACCATTAAATTGACTAAACCGCAGATACGCAAAAGACCACAGATACAAAAAAGGCCGCAAGTGCGGCCTTTATTATTACAGAGAGTGTCGGAATTACTTCACGAATACTTCTTTGAATTCACGCTTAAGAAGAGGGTCACGACGTGCTTTCTTAAGTTGCTTAACCATGTCTTTCACGCAGTTGTGTAGAACATTGTCTAGCAGTTGAGCACGGTAGTCTTCTTTATCTTCATCTGTCATGTTTTCTGGCAGGTTTAGAGTCGGGAATTCTTCCATTACGTTTAGACCAGCGAAAGCTTGGCCTACAGATACTAGAGCGTGGAATTGCTCGAAGTTGTCCAGAATGTTTTGTGCACTTGCTGGCATTTCATTCCAAGATTCACGAACAGCTTCTTCAGACACTTCATGGATAGAGGTAACCATCTCAAACATTTGCTCAGGAACTTCGTCAAATTCGATAACTTTACGTAGTTCTGGAGAAATAGTTTCTAGATCGATTTTTTTGCTTTCGTTGTTAGTTGCTTCTGACATGGTGAGTCCTGTTAGTACATAAAAGCGCACATTATTTATAGTGCATGTTGTAACGAGATTCGAGTGGCTCTTGCTACAAAAGGCGGGAATATTAATACCAAATGCATCAAATAGCTACCATAAGAACTATTTGATTACGTGACCGTTCAACAAAAAAATATAGCACGAAATTTGTCGCGTAATGCAACAACCGCGTGTGTATGATATATGTTTAATAAAGACTGATAAAAAGAATGGAACGCGCTATGCAACCGACAGGGACCTCTATGCGCATTCTCCTGGTTGATGATGTACAACTAGATCGAATGCAGTTGGCTATCCGATTAAAACAGCAAGGTCACATTGTAAAAGCCGTTGGCAACGGGATAGAAGCACTGAACACTTATGAAAGCTTCGACCCAGAGCTCGTGCTGCTGGATATCGCGATGCCAGACATGAATGGCTTCGAAGTGTCACTTCATATCAGAGAAACCTTCCCAGATTGGATCCCAATCATCTTCTTGAGTAGTCACGAAGAGCCCGAAATGATCGCAAAAGCAATAGAAGCGGGTGGCGATGACTACTTGATCAAACCTGTCGACAAACTTGTTCTCAACTCTAAGCTTATGGCAATGCAGCGTATTGCACATATGCGTCGTGAGCTCAAACAAGCGACCGCTAAGTTAGAAGAAGTGAACTCTTTATTACAACAACAAGCCAACGAAGATGGTTTGACCAAGCTCTATAACCGTCGCTATATAGACCAGAAGTTAGAAACCATGATTGCGTGGCACGGGCGTCATCATATGCCAATGGCGTTGATTCTTTTGGATGTCGACTTCTTTAAGCCATTTAATGACAACTACGGCCATATAGAAGGGGATCGCTGCCTACAAGCCATCGCAAATCAACTTAAAGCAACCTTCTGCCGTTCTGGAGAATATGTCGGCCGTTATGGTGGTGAAGAATTTGTCATCCTTCTAAATAGTACCGACACGCAAACCGCAGAAAGAGAAGCGGAGAGGATTCAAGAAGCATTGTACTTCTTAGATTACCCACATGCATATTCAAGCGTGGCAAATAGAGTGACAGTGTCGCAGGGTGTGTTTGCGCTCCAACCAACGGGGAAAGATAAAGTCGCCGATTTGTACGCAACAGCAGACAGGGCGTTATATACGTCTAAATCCTTGGGAAGAAATACTTACACTGTAGTAAATGCTAGTTAAATCAGAAGGATAGAAACCAATAAAGTATAGTGACACTGTCACTTATTTGAAGTGTTTTTTCTAAGGTAAGGCTTGAGAAATCTTAGAACCAAAAAACAAGCTTTAAAGAATTGGGAAGAAAGAATTAAGCGTGGCAGTATTTCACACAGTTACGGCCCGCTTTTTTTGCTTTATATAGAGCATCATCTGCCAGCTTAATCACATCAGCAGGGTTACGCGCGCTGCGGCTATCCGCAACACCAAAACTGGCTGTTACAGATACCGTTTTCTGCTTCGATTCCGCGTTACCGCGTTTTTTGCGTCCTTGTTTATTGTCGTCAGGACGGTTGTCTTGGTCACGTAGAATCATTTCATACTGAGCAATAAGCTCACGAACTTCTTCTAAATGCGCTTCGCAATCTTCGGTGTATTTACCTTTAAACACAATGGTGAACTCTTCACCACCAAATCGGTAAACCTTTGCACCGCCTTGTGTCTTCATCAATCGAGAAGCGACCATTTTGAGCACATCATCACCGGTATCGTGGCCATAGGTATCGTTGAACTTCTTAAAGTGGTCAACATCTAGCATCGCAATAGTAAACTTGCGTCCCATATGCTTAAGGTCGAGATCCAATGCGCGACGGCTAGGGATGAGCGTCAAACTGTCGGTGAAAGCCAGTTGGTGGCTGGCTGATGTCGAGTAGATGATGATCAGCAAGCCCGTAAGGGTAAACATGGTGCTCGAAATGTATTGAACATCGAAGAAGATAAACGTCGCTGATGCCAATACCATGGCTGAGTATGTCATGGCATGAATGATCTTGTTTTTCTTTAAGACCAAAATGCCCAAAAAGCACACAATGCCGATGCAATACAGCACTAAAACCAATGGTAACTTTGAAACGGTTGGAACAATAAACAAGATGCCATTGGTCCACTCCTCAAACCCACCTTCAACATAGTAGGTCAAGGTTACGTAAGACCAGAACACAAACATACTCAACATAAGTACATAAGTGAGTGTCGCTTTGGAATCGAAGCCCTCTTTATTGAAGAGGAACACGGCCAAGAACGAAACGGGAAGGAGGCTTGCTAAAATAGTGAGCTCTAAAAGTGCCGTGCCAGTTTGTAGTGGTACCTGTAAACGATGTTGAATCACAAAGTAGGCGAGCAACATGGCAATACATACCATGGACTCTCGTCCTTGCTTGAACGAGTAACACATCAACAACGCACAACCGAGCAAAATGTAGGGCAAGTTTGCCGCAATTCCCCAGTTAGATTGGGTCATCTGAATGATGTTATCCATACCCAAACTGACCATGCCCAATAACAAGACTGGGAATAGGAAGCGGAAGCCTGGGGAGGTCATTAAAGATGATGCCATCTACTACAAATTACCTGAAAATAGTTGAATATATCTAGAGGGTTACATTAAGCATTCAATTAATACCGTGCGTAAACAGTATAATTTCAGACGCTTTCAAAACTAACAAGAATACGTGTATTTCGGAATTTTCCAAGTGTTTTACAGCGAACGCTGACAAAAAGAGAGAGGTTGATTAAATTAAGAGCAATCAACGAGTTGCAGAGCGAGTTCGACTGCTATAATTTCAAGGTGTTGAACAAAGGAGAAAAATCGATGCAGATCAGTTCAGACGTACACAATTACATGGAAACCTTGGTTGGACAGGTGCTCGCTTCAGACCAATACGTAGATCAATTCGACAACGAACAACTGGCGGATATCGCGTGTTTAGCTCTGATCCAGCTGAAGCCTGTTTATATTCGTCATGACATCGATTTTCTGTCGGCACTCCCAGAACGCAGATTGGCACAGTTCAAACAAAGTGTTGATGTCGCTGTTGAGAATGCAGCGACAATGATTCAAGAAGACAGACGCAAAAATCGTAACAATGATGTGCCTGTAATTTTGTCGCATACCAGTTATGATGAAGACAAAGAACTGGATTGGTTCGAAAAACCGATCCTCAACGTCAACATAAAGTAAATGACGTTCGCTACCGTATATAACAATCAATATACAGGAGAGTGGGCGTACCCAAGGAGGAACCGTGGGATTCTTTTCGCGCTTGTTTGGTGGCAGTGATAAAACTGCTGAAGTAAAAACCGTCGAACCAGTCGAGTACAAAGGCTACCTGATCTATCAAGAAAGCCTTTCAGAAGGCGGTCAGTACCGCATTGCTGGACGCATCGAAAAAGACTTCGACGGAGAAGTGAAATTACACCGTTTTATCCGATCGGATTTGTTGGGGTCAGAGCAAGATGCCAATGAGTTGATGTTGAAAAAATCGCAGATGTTTATCGATCAAATGGGTGAAAAGATCTTCGATTAAGAAATCACTGCAACTTGATACGAATCATCTTAAAGAGAGCCATTAGTGTATATGCTGATGGCTCTCTTTCTTTTTTAGGCTTAAATATTTGTAAAACAAGCAATTAACACTCACCTGGTTAGACCTCTGCTGAGTAGCGCTAATCGTAGTTATTTTTCAGCGCGAAGTAGACAAATATTCATTACTTAGCGTTATATGTAATGAAATTTAGTATTTTTATTACAAAATACTTGAAGTCACGATAGACGTTCGATAAAAACAGAAGAATAACAGGGCTGTTAGTCAAGATGTGGCTGTGCAAATGGGTGACCCCAAACACCATCATTCGTTTGTGTTTTCTTGCGTAGTAAACAGATAGAAATAAAAAAGAATTAGAGTAGAGCGACGCTCTGTTTTGGGACTAATTATTGATATGTATACAAGGAGTATGCGTTTTGCAAATCGGTGTACCTAAGGAAATACTCGCAGGTGAATCGCGAGTAGCTGCCTCACCTAAATCGGTTGAGCAGTTAATTAAGTTGGGGTTCGATGTCGCAATCGAATCACAAGCGGGGGTGCTAGCCAGTTTCGATGATGCCGCTTATGAAGCAGCAGGGGCGAAAATTGTATCTAGTGAAGAAGTATGGACGTCAGGTTTAATCCTTAAAGTGAACGCGCCACTCGTAGATGAAGAAAAAGGCATCGACGAAATCGCATTACTGCAAGATGGCGCAACATTAGTGAGCTTTATCTGGCCAGCTCAAAATGCTGAGTTAATGGAACGACTCTCTAGCAAGAACATCAACGTTCTCGCAATGGACGCGGTTCCTCGTATCTCTCGTGCGCAAGCATTAGACGCGCTCTCTTCTATGGCGAACATTGCCGGTTACCGTGCAGTGGTTGAAGCCGCTCATGAATTCGGTCGATTCTTTACTGGTCAAATTACCGCAGCAGGTAAAGTACCGCCAGCGAAAGTACTGGTTGCAGGTGCAGGTGTAGCAGGTCTTGCTGCTATCGGCGCTGCTGGTAGCCTTGGCGCTATCGTTCGCTCTTTCGACGTTCGTCCTGAAGTAAAAGAGCAAGTTGAATCGATGGGCGCGGAGTTCCTAACCGTAGACTTCAAAGAAGATTCCGGTTCAGGTGACGGCTACGCGAAAGAAATGTCGGATGAATTCAACAAAAAAGCCGCTGAGCTATACGCTGAGCAAGCGAAAGACGTTGATATCATCATCACAACGGCTCTGATTCCTGGTAAACCTGCGCCAACGCTTATCACCAAAGAAATGGTGGATAGCATGAAAGCGGGCAGCGTGATCGTCGACCTTGCTGCTGCAAACGGTGGTAACTGTGAATACACAGTAAAAGATCAAGTAATCACCACGGCGAACGGCGTAAAAATCGTTGGCTACACCGACATGGTAGGTCGCCTGCCTACGCAATCTTCTCAGCTTTACGCAACCAACCTTGTAAACCTTCTAAAACTGCTTTGCAAAGAGAAAGATGGCAACATCGATATCGACTTCGAAGACGTTGTACTTCGTGGCGTAACAGTAGTAAAAGAAGGCGAAGTGACATGGCCTGCGCCACCAATTCAGGTGTCGGCACAGCCACAAGCTAAACCGCAAGAACCCGTTAAGCCTCAGCCTAAAGTTGAAGAGCCAACGTCACCAGTGAAGAAATTCGGTGCACTCGCTGTCGGTTTAGGTGCCTTTGCTTGGGTTGCTTCTGTTGCTCCGGCTGCGTTCTTATCTCACTTCACCGTATTCGTACTGGCGTGTGTGGTAGGTTACTACGTAGTTTGGAACGTAACACATGCACTGCATACTCCACTTATGTCTGTAACCAACGCGATTTCAGGCATCATCGTAGTAGGTGCACTGCTGCAAATTGGTCAGGGTAATGGCGTCGTTACCTTCCTATCATTCATTGCTGTACTCATTGCAAGCATAAACATCTTTGGTGGCTTTACCGTGACCAAACGTATGCTTGAAATGTTCCGCAAAGATAAATAATAGGAGTGACCAATGTCTGCAGGATTAGTACAAGCGGCATACATTATTGCTGCGCTATTTTTCATATTAAGTCTCGCGGGACTTTCTAAACAAGAATCGGCAAGAAAGGGTAACTACTACGGTATTGCGGGTATGGCGATTGCGCTTATTGCGACAATCTTTAGCCCGAATGCAGAAGGGTTCGTTTGGGTCATCATCGCAATGGTAATCGGTGGTAGCATCGGTATCCACTACGCGAAGAAAGTAGAAATGACTCAAATGCCAGAACTGGTTGCGATCCTACACAGCTTTGTAGGTATGGCTGCAGTTTTGGTAGGTTACAACAGCTACCTTGAGCCACCAGCACCAGTTTCAACTGACCTTGCTGGTATTCACGCTGAGCACGTGATTCACCTAGTGGAAGTATTCCTTGGTGTGTTCATCGGTGCGGTAACCTTTACGGGTTCAGTCGTTGCTTTCGGTAAGCTACGCGGCACGATCTCATCTTCGCCACTTAACTTGCCTCACAAGCACAAAATGAACCTTGCGGCGATCGTCGTTTCTACGCTTCTTATGATTTACTTCGTAAAAGCGGACGGCAGCATGTTCGCACTGATCGTAATGACGCTGATTGCATTCGCATTCGGTTACCACTTAGTGGCGTCTATCGGTGGTGCAGATATGCCAGTTGTGGTTTCAATGCTGAACTCATACTCAGGTTGGGCAGCGGCGGCGGCAGGTTTCATGCTTGCAAACGACCTACTGATCGTAACGGGTGCACTAGTTGGTTCTTCGGGTGCGATCCTTTCTTACATCATGTGTAAAGCGATGAACCGCTCGTTCATCAGCGTTATCGCTGGCGGCTTCGGTCAAGAAGTTGTGATTTCAAGTGATGAAGAGCAGGGCGAACACCGCGAAACGTCAGCTGAAGAAGTGGCAGAAATGCTGAAGAACTCAAAATCAGTGATCATCACACCGGGATACGGCATGGCAGTAGCTCAAGCACAATACCCAGTGCACGAGATCACGGAGACATTGCGTAATCAGGGCATTGAAGTTCGCTTTGGTATTCACCCTGTTGCTGGCCGTTTACCAGGTCACATGAACGTTCTACTGGCAGAAGCAAAAGTGCCTTACGATATCGTACTAGAGATGGACGAGATCAACGATGACTTCCCAGAGACAGATACCGTTCTGGTTATCGGCGCGAACGATACAGTGAACCCAGCAGCGCTTGAAGATCCAAACAGCCCAATCGCAGGCATGCCTGTATTAGAAGTTTGGAACGCGCAAAACGTAGTCGTATTCAAGCGTTCAATGAATACCGGTTACGCAGGCGTACAAAACCCACTGTTCTTTAAAGAAAACACTTCAATGCTATTCGGTGATGCGAAAGAAAGCGTCGAGGCAATTTTCAAAGCATTGTAAAATATTTGCTCTAAAACTAACCAAGGCCAGCATTCGCTGGCCTTTTTTTGTGGGGCTTCAATGTTATAGTACTGCAAATCCTTGAGCCGCCTAATGTCATTCGCTTGTTTATTGATGTATAGTTCTGGCTAATATAACAAGTAACGGTAACAGTTTGATTAAACAGTTTTTGCTCCGTTCTGCTTTAATGCTGCCAATTTTCTCGGCACCCGCATTTGCAGATTCATTACCAGAACGAATAGATACGTTTACAGAGCTATTTAATTACGAAGTAGCTCTTAAATCGTATGATATACGCATACTGCAATCTAACTACCCAACCAAATTGCTCTCGCCGGACTCAATGTTGCCGCAAACGGCAGACTACCCGCTGAAAGATATTCAGCAGTTGTACCGTTTAGCCAACACGTGTCGCGGAAAGTTACCGTTAAGCCCTTTAATTACTGAACCTTTAGTCTTTACGCGTGCCATATGTAAGGGGACGCAACTGACACCGCGTTGGTTCTCGCGCAGCGGTTTGATCCACCCAGGTGGGGGAACCTATGCAGCGCGTTATGCAGAAAAGTATCCAGAGCTTCGTCCTAAACTTGCTCAATACATGCATATCAAAGAGCGAACTAACGATGAAGGGGACGAACTACTCGCAAGCCTGCAAAATATGGATGACGATGCGATCAACGCACTCATCGCCGGCGCGAGCATGTTTATTGAAGACAAAGAGCTGTGGCTACGCCGTGGCGACCATTACTTTGTATTCGCCAAAAACGTATGGCAGGAAAACGTCGCAAACGCGGGTCTGTCTTACGGATTAGCATCAGAAAGCCGAAGCTGTTTCGTAAAACGCGGCAATATCTGCTGGGATGTAGAAGATCACTCACAAGTGTTGCGGATCAGTATGATCATCCTTGTGATAGCCAACATCTTGCTGGTAATAGGCTGGGCAGTGTATCGTTGGAACAGCAAGCGTGAAGAAATGCGCAGCCGTATGCTGGTACTGCAGATTCTAACGCACGAGCTAAGAACGCCAATTGCATCGTTGTCTTTAACCGTTGAGGGATTCCGTCGCGAGTTTGAACATCTTCCTGAAAGTGTTTACGACGAATTTCGCCGATTGTGTGAAGATACGCGCCGATTACGCCAGTTAGCGGAGGCAAGTAAAGATTATTTGCAATCTGATAACCAAATGCTTGCAACAGACTGGGTTCCATCGGTTGCAGAATGGCTAGAATATAAGATTGAAGAAGAATTTGATAACGCTGTACTATTCAAAATAAACGAAGATGTAGCTGCTAAAGTTAACGTGTACTGGCTTGGTACCTGTATCGACAACTTGCTACGAAACGCACTGAAGTATGGTGAAGCACCGGTAGAACTACGTGTAGAAACCAGTGCAGATAAGATCATTATCCAAGTCATAGATGCCGGCAGCTTGACTGCAAAAGATTGGGCAAACCTAAGAAAACCGTTCGTAAGTAAGAGCGGACTAGGGCTTGGATTAACAATAGTTGAATCAATGGTAGGCCGCATGGGCGGAAAAATGTCCCTAATGGGACCACCTACAACCTTTATATTGGAGATACCTTGTGAAACAGACACTGCTTCTCGTTGAGGACGATAAAAACTTGGCTGACGGCCTGTTAGTAAGCCTGGAACAAGCAGGATATGAGTGTTTACATGTGGAGCGTATTTCAGACGTTGAGCCACAATGGAAAAAGGCTGACTTAGTCATTCTGGACCGCCAACTACCAGATGGCGATTCAGTACAATCTCTTCCTGAATGGAAAAAAATTAAAGATGTTCCAGTAATTCTGCTTACTGCACTTGTTACTGTTAAAGATAAAGTTGCTGGTCTAGATTCTGGCGCGAACGACTACTTAACGAAACCTTTTGCTGAAGCCGAGCTATTTGCTCGTATTCGTGCACAACTTCGTGCACCAGATGCAGCAGAACAGGGCAACGCTGACAAAGTGATGACCAAAGACCTAGAAATCGACCGCGCGACACGCGAAGTTGTATTCAAAGGCGAAATGATAACACTGACTCGTACTGAGTTTGATCTGCTGTTGTTCTTGGCATCAAACCTTGGCCGCGTGTTTACGCGTGATGAACTACTCGACCACGTTTGGGGTTACAACCATTTCCCTACAACTCGTACAGTAGACACACACGTACTGCAGCTTCGTCAAAAACTGCCAGGTCTTGAAATCGAAACGCTTCGTGGCGTTGGCTACAAGATGAAAGCGTAATCGCAAGAATGAAAACACTACTTCCTGTAGTTCTATCATTACTGTTAGTGAAACCAGTCCATGCAACGGACTGGTTTCAATCCAATACGCCTTTAACTCAAGCACACCAACATCTGCTAGAGGATGACCTTGGTGGCATGTTCAATTCCCTTGTTGAACTTTGGCAAAGCGAACCCAACAAAGAAACCAGACCACATCTTAATGACTTGCTCGCTCAATCATTATCAAAAGACTGTGGTAAGTCTCTCACAGGCGTTACGCTTCCAGATTGGATTAGCGGTATTAACGTTATCCGTCAAACTATTCAAAGCCCAGGGCGAGATACCTATCGACTCGTGGTTAAGCTGCGCGCGACAACCGATATCGAAGACATCTCATTTCGTCGTTGGGTTGATAGCTCAATCTCTGCTGATAGCTCCTTCAATTATGAAGAGCCGCAAGAGGGAACGGAGTTGGCTAACGAACGCAACTTCCTTAAACGCTATAACTTAACCGGTAAGTTAGATGCGGGGTTGTACCATCTCTCTATCACCACAAAAGACAAGCGTACTTATCGCACTTGGGTGATTTTGGGGGATTCAAACTCATCGCAATACGTTCGTTGGACATCAAAAGAGAATTGGAAAGTAGAAAAGAGCGCACTTCGTAATCCGCACTGTCCTTTACCGCAATTGGAAGTAGGCCTATACGACTACATCGAAGGCCAATACGATCAAGTGTGGAAAAAGACCTACGAATCGAACTACCCAAATGCACTCGAACTCGAAGGTATTCCAAACGATCGCTACGTTCTAGCTGTCAGCATCAACAGTCGCCGTTGGCAAGGGGACATTATTGTGGAGCAAGCTCAAACTATTAGCCGAACTTATGATGTTTCTCTCGAAGAATAGCTAAAGAAATTACACTTGTGCCGATATAAGTTCAGGAAGAACGAAAACACAAGTGTAGTATGAAGACACAATACAAAATTTTAGCCACCACGATGACTGCAGCGCTATTCTCAGGCGCTGCTTCTGCTGCCACTTACGCAATTGAAGCTCGCAGTGATGCAATGGGTGGCGTGGGCACCGTATCTGCCTCTTATCTAACCGCACCATTCTTTAACCCAGCGCTTACCGCCATTTACCGACGTAACGACGACGCAGGTATGATTGTGCCGAGCTTTGGTATCAACTATAACGACCAAAACGGTTTAATCGATGAGATTGAGCGAATAGGCAAGCTCACGGACCCAACCGAAATCGTAAATTCATTAAATGCCATTGATGGCCAGAAAATGGACTTCGATTTAGGCGGTGTGGTTGCAGTTGGTATCCCAAACAAGTTCTTATCTGCAACCGCATACGGCAAACTGTATACTGAATCTTTCGTTGAGCCGACCATCGATACAGTAAGCGGCGATCCATTAAATGACAGTTACGTGCGCGGTGTATCCATTGGCGTAGCGGAAGCGGGTATTTCACTGGCGAAGTACACCAACTTCATGAACCAGCACCTGTCATTTGGTATCACACCAAAACTGCAACGCATCTACACCTATTCATACGCGACCAGCTTTGCCGCATTTGACACTAAAGACCTGCGTGAAAATGAAACCGCAGAAACCATGTTCAACTTAGATGCTGGCGCACTTTGGTTCTTTGGACCATATCGCTTGGGTATCTCTGCCAAGAACTTGATTGGCCGCGACGTGAAAACTAAATCATTCACATACAACGGCGACACGATCCAATCCTATGAGTATAGCATGCGACCAGTTTACACCGTTGGTGCGGGTTACGTAGCGGATTACTTTAGCTTTAGTGTCGATTACGATTTAAACGAAGAGAAGAAGTTCTCCACTTTTGACGACAACACACAAATGCTACGCGCCGGTTTTGAGATTGATGTCCTTCGCCAGCTTGCACTTCGTGGCGGTTATATGACAAACCTAGCTCGTTCAGATGACGAGGGGACAATAACAGCTGGTCTTGGCTTATCGCCACTTAACTTAATTGAAATAGACATTGCTGCCCGATACACCAACGCAGATGCAATGGGCGCTTCAATTAATTTCCTTGCGACCTATTAAGCGAATCGTTATAGTCAGCTCCTCACATTGAGGAGCTTTTTTATGTTTGACGATTTACCACCTCTGTCCCATCAAGAACAGCAACAAGCTGTAGAACGTATTCAAGAACTAATGCAAAAGGGCACGAGTACCGCAGAAGCGATTAAGATCGTTGCAGAGCAAATTCGAGCAGAATACGCCGCAAAGAAACAAGACTAAGAAATTACAAAGAGCAGGGCACAGACCCTGCTTTTTTACGCCCGTTGTATAGCCCTCGAAAACAAACAACTCACCACCTTTCCGCCACGTTCATCTGACAAAACATTTAGTTACCGCGTCACACTAATAGACCCAAAGTAGAGTGGAAAACACTGCCATAATGCATTGGTAAAATTTTACTAATTACAATTAACTGTCACCTTTTCCAAGCAGTCGAAAACACTACAACAAATCCATTTTGAACGCTAAGTTGTTTAAATACAGTAATTTAACTCAATATAAAGAACTGACGCACACTTACTTGCCACCTAAAATTGTAATTAAATTACAAAGCCAAATTAAAAGGCATTTCTGAGTAGTGGAATATCCTGTAAAAATCTAAAAGAGACACCGTCACTTTGAAGATTGATAATTTAAGTTAGTTGTATAGCGACTTCTGAAAGCAGTAAGTACTTGCGGACTAAATTCCATCGAATCAGAAATACTCGAGTGAAACAGAAAATCTAAAAGCCTAAATCGTACGAATTGAGATTGGTTGGACGTCCAGTTAGAACCGTTATGTGAGAGAAAATGATCACTGGGCTACATAGCGAGCCATAGCACTTTAGAGAGCAGTTTTACTTGCGTGTTACATCGTAACTTTTGGTCTAATAAAAAGGGAGAAGACCAGACGCTCGTGCCTTTGATAATAAATACAGAGAGCAAACATTGGCAGCGAACATTAATTACTGCTTGGAGGGGCGCTTCCTTTCTTCACTTGATTTTGCTTCAAGATAGAAACTCAGTGTCGGGCTCCGAAAGGAAACATAAGCTTGTCGGCAGGGAGAGTTATGTAGAGTGTGTCTAAACATTGTGTAATGTGGATCTTCAAAACGTTTAAACCTTTCGAGTGAGTTCAGAACCGTACTAATGATGATTTACACAGCGTAATCCGAACCGATACCTTGGGCATGTCTATTGACCTAGACGGGCTTCGAAAATGTTAATACTTACGTTTCCATGATCAGTGAGAAGCCTACTAAAAAGCCGAACCCTTGGCGATGGGGTTCGGCTTTTTGCTCTTCATAGTAGTCTGACTCACTTCGTTCCCAACCACACCGGTAACACACCAGAGTGTTGATGAAAGGTTTACCGCGTTGGTTCGAAGACAAGGCCAAACTAATCTTCAGTATCAATCCATTTGGGCATTCATAGGAAAGCTTCTTGAGTTACTGTATTGGATATCCTTGTAGTTACCCTTCATTGCACCATTCGAAACAGACAGATAGTTGATCGTCACAGCAGGGTTGCCACCATATCCGTTAATATTAATTTCTATCTTACCATCTTGTTTGGTTGCCACACCGACACCGGACTTAAACACATTGCCATTATGCTCATAGGTCATGCGCACTCGGATGTCGGTACTAGGGTAAGCTTGATCTAAGAACTGGAGCTTCCAGTTATCAGTCAGGCTCCACCTGGTATTTGTTAGCATGTTGATTGAACTTGGGTTCGCGAAGTTTCTGGCGATTTTCATGGTGCCATATTGGTCAAGAAAAATGATCTCATCTCTGCCATCTCCATCCGTGTCACCCAAAGCAAACTGAGACACTTGATGACCACTTAGGATAGTTTCTACAGAGAAATCGCTTTCAGCCACTGCATTGTAAGATAGGAAAAGTAGGGGTAGGCATAACGCTTTTGATTTTGTAATTAGCACAACATATTGACTCTTATTATGAATTTGCGAGCAATATATATTCTCTGGTGTAACTCTGTGCAATGATTAATTTTATAAAATCATGAGAGTCTATCGAGGATCCCACAAACGGCCAGATTTAACTTTAGTTCTCTTTCTAAATAGAACTATCGTTTGGCTTAATAAACCGTCAGGTAGGGAAGAATGATTCTGCCTAGATAGCATGTTGGTTCTAAAAGCTTCGCGCAACGCTGACGCATAAAGGATGAAAACGTGCGCCAGACTTCGAACCCACAATAATGACGATTTACACAGGGGGCAGGGAGCCAATACCTTTGGCAGGTCGATTGACCTCGACAGGCTTCCAATTCGTTTTCATCGACGTCCACCAAAATCAAGAAGCCTACAGAAAAGCCGAACCTTAGCGATGGGGTTCGGCTTTTTATATGAAACAGCTTCTTGTTTGCTTGCCAAGTAAGCGTTAACATCCTGCGAGAAAGTCAGTAGATAAGGCTATATTAAGTTTAAGAGGGCAATTGTGCGCAAGTCTGAATTTACCGTTATTTATCAGGCAACGTTAGTTTTTATAGCGTTTTTAGTTTTAATTTCTTCTATTTTTGGTGTCGAAAATGAAAATATTAAAGTCATATCATTGGTGTTAGGGGGAATAGGTTTTTTATTTGTTGCAACAATCCTTTTGCGTAATATCAACAAAAACAAACCAGTAAATAGTGAAGAGACCAAAGCATCAAACAAAGAAGACATTGCCTTCTTTATATTAATATCACTAGTCATTTCAATAGTTTTAGGGGTATTTTTATTAAGGTTTGATTTGGACTTCTATCAACCGTTGGACAAATGGGAAAAGGCATCTTCATTCTTCAACAATATATTCTCTCCGATATTTCTAATCATAAGTGTAGTATTAATATACTCTACTTATAGAGTTAACAAGACAGAATTAAAGCAAACACAGGAAGCACTTAGGCGTCAGAATCTCATCGACTTGAACGCACAAAAAGAAGCATCCTTAATCCGAATGTGCAAAGAAATTTCTGGAATAATTCACACAGAAGACCACCTAATAGATAAGGATAGTGAAACGTACAAGCCAATATCTGAATGGGGATTCAAAGTGGCTAATAACTGCGACGATGCGCCTGACATTATAAAAATGTATATAGAAGCAACGGAAGATAAGAATGAAATTGCAAAAGAGTGCTTAGAAAAAATACACGATAAATTTATAAGTATATTCTCAGATGACTTTGATGGAACTTATAACAAAAGATCATATAGTCATTACTTCGAAAGGTACATTGAATACCTTGAAGGTGATATTAATTCATTTTTCAAAGACGTAGAAGTAATAGAAATAAATCACGTCATTTCTAAGCTCACAGAAAGAAAAGTACAAACAGAGTTTTTCTCTAGAATGGCTACAGTTTGCTATATATTTAATGAAATTGCCCCTGAAAACAAAAAAATATCAGCTCTTATAATTGACTGTGAAATTGGTTGGGAGTCTATAGCGATGTATTACTTGTACTCTAAACATTGCACCTGTAAAGGTCACTACGCTGTAGACCATGAGGTTATAGAAAAAAGCATCGCCGAGATTGCAAGCCTAACGAACTTCCAACCAAGCTTTATCGACTTAGATAAGAAGTATACAGATTTATTTTAGTTTACTCGGTGTCCACTCGGCGGCTTTCATTCGATGGCCGCCACGAAACGGTAAGACGTTTTCTTTTGCAGGATAGACCTTGGGTTGGTCTATGTGCCCAAACTTTTCGACAAGCTGGCGGTGTTCATCACGCCAGAACACAAAACTTTCCAATTCTTTCGGGCTGAACTCACGACCAGATGGTGTGATGATTATGGCGCGTTTCTCACACACACGAAAACCAGACCAACGTAAATCATTAGGCAAGTAACCAATCGACTTAATCAGCATGAGTTTTTCTGCCATTGGATTGATTGGAACCGTGCCATCAAGCCAACGGGTAATCGTCGGTTTAGACACATGAAAATATTCAGCGCCTTGCTTGATGGATTTAAACTCTCGCCAAAAGAGTGTGCGGAATGACTCGTGAAACATGACAACGCTCGCATATTGGATAACTGACTAAAATTAATTTTCTTGTTGTTTTTGCCGATACAGAACGCTTCATAATGTTGCGGTCGGGGATTTCGGCGTTTTTCGTAGATTGCACAAAACAATCGCCAGAGATAGTACAAGTAACTTGAGTTATGGAAACTCACAAAATTAAAAATTACAGCTTGGTTATCAGACACTTATGAAACGCTTAATCAAATAGTTAGCCTTTGTTAACAAAACTCGATTCAGTGCGCATTATGTATATTATGTTAAATGATATATCAACGTACGCCAAATCTTCTCTAGATTGGTCTCCTATCCCTCTCAGATTTTAAAATACGGCGCTTTTTGATAGTGTCATTAAACATAACCGTTATTTACCATAAAATAGCTAATATGGATCTATCAATCTACGATTGCTTGCTCTGCTATTAGCTGGGTTTCTTTCAATAGCTGTTTTGTGTGTAGTGCTTCGCAGATGTTTATCTGGATTAAGTTCTGCAAGCTTGTCCAAACTGCAGATACAAAAAGAGCGTCATACTCGACGCTCTTTAAAATCTTTTGCTCAGCTTGAATTAACCACCGGCTAATTTTACTGTCATACCTTTCTTTTCAAGATGTGCTTTGATCTTGTCACGAGCATCACCTTGGATTTCGATGTTGCCATCTTTTACAGAGCCACCACAGCCGCAAACTTTCTTAAGTTCAGCTGCTAGTAATTTCAGTGGCGCGTCATCCAAATCCAAACCTGTCACGATGCAAACACCTTTGCCTTTACGGCCTTTAGTTTGTCGTTGAATACGAACAATGCCGTCGCCTTTAGGACGTTCGACTTTTTCTTCTTCTGGTTTGATGCGACCAGTCTCTGTTGAATATACGAGTGTCATATTCTTATTTCTTTTGTTGTTGTGCTTGTAGCGCTTTTTGTTTTGCAATCAAATACGCTTCGATATGGCGTTGAATGGCAGGTTTGGCACCTTTTATCAACTTGCCGTTGAACATACAGTACCAAGCATTTGCCTCACCTGTATCGTTCTTTATCGTGTAGCCGTTAAATACTTCAGATTGTGGACTGCTGGTGCTTTGCGCTCTCTGACCAAGAGTCGCAAACTCTTTAGGGTCAATGATAGATGCCGTGTCACACCACCAATCTATGCTCTTTTTTACGGCCGTTAAACTGCCTTGTAGAACGTGGTTCTTGATCTTGACCTTCCAAACGGCACCGTCAGGTCCGCCTGATTGCAGGTTAAAACCTCTATAATTTGAAATTGCCATACCACTGAGCCATCTATTTAATGCTTTGATACAATCATAAATGCAACCGAGAAATAGTCAAAGTTTAGCACTGTGCCATTACTCAGTTATGCTTAGGTTTACCACAAAATGAACGACGGTAACGTTAGTTAGATTGAAGTATTAATACAATCTGCTAAGAACTCATGGAACTTGTGACCGTTGTTTTGTAGCATTTTCGGGAACATCGAGATTGGCGTCATTCCTGGGAAGGTGTTGACTTCGTTAAGGTAAATCTCACCATCTTCTGTTAGGAAGAAGTCGATGCGCGATAAATGACGTAAATTCATTTGCTTAAAGACGGTTTCCGAAGCAACTCGAATCGCTTCCACCTGCTCTTCTGTCAGGTTCTTCGCTTCTACTTCAGTCAGTGAATGGCTAGACGTGCTGTACTTCTCATCGTAAGAATAGAAGGCACCATCAGGCGCAATCACTTCACCAGGCTTAGTAATGTGTAACTCGCCGTTCATCTCATAAGCGGCAACTTCCAGTTCACGAGGTTTGACTGACTTTTCTACCAAGACTTGCTCTGAGTAACCAAATGCATCGTTCACAGCTTGGGAAACAGATTGTTTCTCAGTGACACTGTAACAACCCACAGAAGAACCTTGACGTGCGGCTTTGACAAATACTTTTCCCCATTTATCAAACGCTTGTAACGCTTGTTCATGAGCTTGCTCATCGTTACGTGTTAAGAATAAGTATGGAGTGTTCGGAATGCCAATCGCATCGTACCAAAGCTTAGATGTGATTTTGTTGAAGCTGTTGCTGCTTGCTTCAGGGCCACAGCCTAGGTAAGGAATGCCCGCGATTTCAAACATAGATTGAATGTCACCGGTTTCGCCGGGGAAACCATGAATACAAGGGACAATGAAATCAACCTCTAGGCTTAGGTTGTCTGAACACAGCTTTTTCTGGTTAAGGTCTAAGTAAACCAATTCACCTTGGTTTGTTACCCAACCTTCATTTTTGATTTCTACGCGTGTAACGCTCACGTTTTCAATCAGATTCAGCTGTTGCTCTACAAAGTTTGCAGAAAGTAGTGAAATCTCGTGCTCTGAAGAGCCGCCACCGCATAGTAAAAGAATATTTTTAATCATGAATCAATCTTTCCGTGATCTCCAAAAGATACTATTCAGTATGATAAACCTTTGAGTAGTAACGTACAGTAATTTTACTGTGAGGAATGCTGTTCGAATAGGATTTGACCAAAGAAAAAAGGGAGCAAAACGCTCCCTTCTCTTGTTCTATTAATTTAGCTTGTTAAGCGTTGGATAAGCCGAGTTCTTAATGGCATCAATGCTTTTCACAAATGGCTTAAGCTGTTGGAAGTGCGTTGGCAATGTCGAGATTGCTTGCTTGGCTTCTGCACTTGTTGCGTAGTCACCGTAAAGTACTGAGAACCACTTAGTTCCATTTACCACTTTGTAGTTTTCCCAAATTGGCTGGCTGTTTTGTGGTAGCTGACGCGCAAACTGGTCGACTTTTGCTTGGCTGCCTACGGCAACAACTTGGATGGTGTAACCAAAGCGCTGAATGCCCGCTTGCTTCTTACTAGGCGGAATGATCTTAACTGGTTTCACCTGATCTTTAGGTGTTAACTTAACGACCTTTTTCTCTTCAGGCTTCGCAGTCATTTTTACGACTGTTGGTTCTACGTCTTTCTCTACCACTGCGTTCTCAGACGACATAATTGGCTTTGAAATAGACTGAGATTGGTAGTCTTCTCGGTAGCTTTCTGACGTTACGTCAGTGATGTAAGATTCCGATGCACAAGCAGAAAGCAGTACTGACAAGCCGATGATTGCGATTTTTTTCATGAAGTAACAAACGCTCTGGATAAATATTACGATAAATCATGCCGATAGCAGGCTATTTTATCAAGCACCAAACACAATAAACTGTGATTTTGGTGTGATGAGCGACACAAACTCTGTACGCATGGTTTAGTTTTGCACCAATGTCTGGCTTGTTCATATTTAAAGAGAAGCTTATTCGTTTATGATTGTATGAGGAATGACCGACCGTTCTCGTCGTCGATGGCAAAGGAGTCACAATGAATAAGCTACAAAAACTCTTCAAACCGAATTCTGTTGCTGTGATTGGCGCATCTCAAAAAGCGCTGCGCGCAGGCCAAATTGTAATGCGTAATTTGCTTCAAAGTGGTTTTGGCGGGGCCATCATGCCCGTGACACCAAAATACAAATCGGTGTCTGGTGTTATTGCTTATCCAAACATTGCTTCCCTGCCCTATACCCCTGATATCGCCATCCTCTGTACTAATGTGGCACGCAATAAGAAGTTACTGAAAGAACTGGATGAGCGAGGGACAGAATTCGCGATTGTTATTTCTGACGATGCCGAAAACATCGATGTTGCTGACTTAAACATCCGAGTCATTGGGCCAAACAGTCTTGGCGTTATTCTCCCTTGGCATAACTTCAATTGCTCGTTTTCTCCTGTTGCTGCGTTACCCGGCAAAATAGCCTTTATCTCTCAATCCGCAGCCGTTTGCACAACGGTATTAGATTGGGCGAATGACAAGAATATCGGCTTCTCCTCTTTTATTTCTATTGGCCAAGGGCAAGATGTCGATTTTGCTGAATTGCTCGATTACTTAAGTATGGATGCAAAAACAGAGGCCATTCTTCTTTACGTGGATACGATTAAAGATGCTCGCCGCTTCATGTCTGCTGCTCGTGCAGCCTCTCGTAACCGACGCATTTTGGTTTTGAAAGCCGGTAAATCGACTCAGGCTAGAACACTGGGTGATCAAGACGTTGATTCGTTGGATGTGATTTATGACTCGGCGATTCGAAGAACCGGTATGCTACGCGTAGGTAACACCCACGAATTGTTTGCTGCTGTAGAAACTCTGACCCATTCTGTTCCACTTCGTGGTGAACGTCTTGCGATCATCACTAACGGTGGCGGACCTGCTGTTATGGCAGTGGATACGTTGCTAGAACGCGGCGGTAAGCTTGCTTCACTTGATGAGGTATCTGCCGAGCAGTTGAGCACGGTATTACCAACCAACTGGCGTGGTGTTAACCCTATCGATCTTGCGGGCGATGCGACTAAAAAGCGCTATGTCGATACGATAAATACACTCATGAATAATGACTGTGCCGATGCGATTTTGATCATGCACAGTCCTTCTGCTGTGTCTGACTCTTTGGAAACTGCCCACGCGGTAATTGAAGCTATTCAAGCCCATCCGAGACACAAACACTTTAATGTTCTGACTAATTGGTCTGGCGAACAAACCTCTCGGGAAGCTCGTCTTGCGTTCACTCAAGCTGGCATTCCTACTTACCGAACGCCAGAGAGTGCCGTTGTCGCTTACATGCACTTGGTCGAGTACAGGCGTAACCAAAAACAACTGATGGAAACACCAACGACGGCGGAACCATTACACTCTGGTAGTGTGAATTCTGCGCGCGAGTGGGCCCGCGAACAATTACTGGATAAAAACACAGTAACACTAGATACCCACCAATCCAGTCCATTATTTGAGCAGTTTGGTTTTCATATTCTCCCTACTTGGATCGCTTCGGAAGTCACAGAAGCCGTACATATGGCAGAGAACATCGGCTATCCGGTGGCGGTAAAACTTCGCTCTCCTGATATACCTCATAAATCGGATGTACACGGTGTCGCACTTAACCTACGTAACAGCCAAGAAGTCTCGAGTGCCGCACAAGCGATCTTAGACACTGCGAAGCTCAGTTACCCTGCCGCGAATCTTCAAGGCCTTTTGGTACAAGGGATGGCGAAGCTTGGTAGCGCCGAAGAGTTGCGCGTCAGTATCGCGGTGGACAAGGTATTCGGGCCGGTGATCTTACTTGGGCAAGGTGGTTCAGATTGGAATATCACGCAAGATGCGGTTGCAGCCCTGCCTCCACTCAATATGAACCTGGCGCGCTACTTAATCGTCATTGCGCTGAAATCTGGTAAGGTGCGATTACAGAAACATAAAGATGCGCTGGACATCACCGAACTGTCTAAGTTCTTAGTTCGTATTTCTCAAATGGCGGTTGAGTTGCCAGAAATAGAAAGGCTGGATATACATCCAGTGCTCGTATCTGGTAATGACTTAACCATTATTGATGCCGACGTAACATTGAAGCAATACAAAGGTGATGCGCAAGAACGGTTAGCGATTCGTCCTTTCCCTGCCGAGTTTGTTGAAACCGTCACATTGAGAGATGGCCAACCTATTCTGCTTCGTCCTATTTTGCCGGAAGACGAGCCAATCCACGCAGAGTTCATTAATAGTGTCTCTAAAGAAGATCTGTACAACCGATTCTTTTCTGACGTGGGCGAATTCAACCATGAAGCGCTCGCGAATCTCACTCAAATCGATTACGACCGAGAAATGGCGTTTGTTGCAGTAGCATTTGATGAGAACGGCCCTTCTATCATCGGTGTAGCGCGCGCTCTGATTACTCCGGACAACAGCGACGCAGAGTTTGCCATTTTGGTGCGTTCAGATTTAAAAGGAAAAGGTTTAGGCAAAGTGTTGATGCAAAAGATCATTACTTACTGCCAAGCGAAAGGCACAAAGCAGATGTCTGGTATGACAATGCCAACCAACCGAGGCATGTTGTCACTCGCGCAAAGTTTGGGTTTTGAATTGGATGTACAGTTCGCTGATGGTACTGCCGATATGATTCTTCCTCTCAACTAATTGAGTCCTATCAAGAGAAAGATCGGCATAACTTATTGAAAATAAATAAAGGGACGCTTAATCACGTCCCTTTGTTGAGCGAACTTACTGTTTGTCTTGCAAAAATCGAACAAAGTTACAGCATCACTTTAATTTCCAATTCTTCTTTAAGTATTGAACGCACCATGATTTCGCTTCACCCATCGCGTTTCTTCGCCACGCAAGAATAATGTCAACCGGCTGATCGTCCGTACCTTCGATTCGCTTTAAGGCGCCACTTTCAATCAAAGGCTGAGCAATTTGGTTTGGGAGAGTGCCTATCCCCAATCCGGAAGTCAGTGCTTCCACTTTCGCGGGAAAGTTCGTGACGGTGAGCCTTGGCTGTTTCTGCATAACATTAATCGACATTGCCGGCTGTTCTCTTGCCGTATCCGCGATCGCAATCACTCGGTATTTCGCCCTCGCCGCATCATCGAAGTCACCACTCCGTTTATGTACATAGTGATCGGATGCAGCCACCCATACCATGCTCATTTTACCTATGTTTTCGGCCTTTACGTCCTGAGGTAAAGTGTCTAGCGGAGGACAAACGAGCAGATCTGCACGGCCTGTGTTGAGTGACTCCCATCCCCCCGCAAGAATCTCTTCTTGCAGTCTTACCCGCGTACTACTTACGTTGGCTAGCGCGTCAACCATTGGGAAGAAATTTGAAATGGGAATAATGCCATCAAAAGCGACCGTAATATCGAGCTCCCACCCATTAGCGAGCAAGGTGGCGTCATTAACGAGCTTTTCGCTTGCTTGTAGTATCGCCCTGCCACGTTCAAGTATCAATTTTCCCGCTTCAGTGAAATGTGCTTTGTGGCCTGAACGGTCAAAAATGTTGATATCAAGGTCTTGTTCAAGCTTTTGTATTTGATAACTGAGTGACGACGGCGCGCGATCTAACTCGTTCGCGGCAGCAGCAAAACTTCCTCTTCTATCAATAGCATCAAGAATATGAAGTGCTTCTAAAGTGATTGGGCTCTGCACAGAAACTCCTATTTATGTGATAGCTATCACAGTAGTGGTGTTTGAGAAAAAATTAAAAATGTAGCTTCAACCAATATAACAGATTGATATTTAAAGACTACCTTTCCTATAGTACAAATTTTGACTTATAGAATTAACATTAAACAATAATTGGAATGATAGTAATTACCATTTAGATCTAATAAGATACCGCACGTTGTTATTGCCTCTTATGGATTTAAGGTATTGAAGCCAATGTATAAAAAATCAATTTTGTCAGCCTCTATTCTTATCGCCCTCTCCCAAGGTGCTTACGCTGAAGATACATCCACATTTAATGAAGTCGTTGTATCAGCAACTCGTACAAACCAAACTATGGATACTGTAGCAGCTTCTGTTGCCGTTGTTTCTGAGAAAGATCTCGAAGAGAACATGGCAAAAGATCTCAATGATGTATTCGAGTACACCCCTGGTGTTACGGTGAATGGCACTCAACGCCAAGGTGTTCAAAGCATTAACATTCGTGGCATGGAAGGTAAACGAGTGAAAATCTTGGTGGATGGTGCATCTCAACCAGGTGTTTTCGATGGCGGCCCATACTCTTTCATCAACTCTAGTGCGGTTACTGTAGATCCAGACATGCTAAAGAGCGTTGAGATCGTAAAAGGTGCTGCTTCTAGTTTGCATGGTAGCGATGCTATTGGTGGCGTTGTTGCATTTGAAACCAAAGATCCAAGTGACTTCTTAAAAGATGGCAAAGACTTCGGTGGTCAAGCTAAGCTCTCTTACTCTTCTGAAGACAACTCATTTAGTGAGCATGTTGCTTTGGCAAAGCAGTTTGACAATGTTGAAGCGTTGGTCGCTTACACACGCCGTGATGGCTCTGAACTACAAAATTTCGCAAAAGCCCCTTATGACGATTATTCAGTAACAGACCAAGATTACTACAAGAACGATTTGTTGGTAAAACTGCAGTCGCAACTTAATGACGATCACCGTTTGGAGTTTTTAGGCGAAGTTATTTACAACCAAACGGATTCAGACATTGCGAGTTCGTCTTACAAAAACTTCAATGCTGAAGACACAACCAAACAAAACCGTCTAGGTCTGAAACACATTTGGTTCGCAGATTTAGCTATCTCTGACACCATCACTTCTCAACTAACTTGGATCAGTAAGGAAGAGAATGGCGTAACAAATCGATTTAAAGAAGCCAGCGCAGGTCACCCACCTTGGGTTCCAGCAAACGGTGATAACCAGCAGAAGAAAGATTACGAATACACGGAAGATAAAATTGAATTTGAAACTCAGCTAGATAAAGAGATTCAAAACCACTACCTCGTGTACGGTTTATCATACAAACATAGTGACATAAGCAATACTAACCGCGAGTTTAACTCTGATCCTAGTACTCCAGACAAGGTTTATGTCTACACACCAGACGCGAAAGAACAAAGCTTTGGCCTGTTCCTTCAAGACGAAATCGCGTTGCTAAACGACAAGCTAATCTTAACGCCGGGTGTTCGCTACGACTACTTCTCTACCGATCCATCAGATACGTCTGACGAGTCATTCAAGAAGTTTAGTGACTCTGCGTTTACGGGTCGTCTAGGTGCAACTTACAAAGTGTCTCAGCCAGGAACTGTATTCGCTCAAGTAAGCCAAGGTTTCCGAGCTCCGTCATTTGATGAGCTTTACTACACGTATGACAACCCAGGCCATGGTTACACCAACCGCCCTAACCCAGATCTAGAATCAGAAAAAAGCTTGTCTTACGAGTTAGGTTACCGTCATAACACAGCCGCATCGGCAACCGAGTTCGCGCTTTACTACAGCGATTTCACGGATTTTATTGATCAAACATCAACAAGTAATGGCGGCTTAACAGAATACACATTCATCAACATCAATGAAGCAACCGTAAAAGGTGTTGAACTGTCTAACAGCCTTGATTGGCATGCGATTGCAAGCCTTCCGCAGGGTGTTACAACGCGCGTAGCCGCTGCATACACTGAAGGTGAAGATGGCAATGGTAACCCACTTAATAGTGTCAACCCTTGGAATGCTGTGGCAGCGGTTAACTACGACTCGCCAAACGCGCTTTGGGGTACAAGCTTAAAAGTTAACTACACTGCGAAGAAGTCTGACAGTGATATCAACTCAGATGGTAATAATGGCGGAACTAAAGACCAAGTTGCACTACCATCAGCGACAGTTGTTGATCTAACCGCTTACTACAAGCCAATGAAAGACCTGACCGTTCGTGCAGGTGTGATGAACTTGACCAATGAAGAGTACTACTTGTGGAACGATGTACGTGGTGAAACTGAGCTAAGCCGTGACATCACGCAGGCAGAGCGTAACTACAACATTAGTGTCAAATACGAGTTCTAAGTGTTACAAACACAAAAAAGCCAGCATTATGCTGGCTTTTTTATCCGTTTTCATTTCAAAAATGTTAAGAAAAGAATGAAAAATGAAAACTTACTGCTTTGCCATCTCTTTCTTCACCATAACTGCTGCAGCTACGATGAAAGCGATGATTAGACCAAGTTCCATGAACTACCCCGATAGTCTTGAGAAAATTTACGACCTAAATTAAGAGTCGGACATAGTTTAGCACTTCTATTTATTGAAGCTACCTTTTAACCAGTAATTTACGAATTTTTCCGATTTAGATCAAAAAAGGCGCAGAGCTGCGTCCTTTTGTTAATAAAGTGTAAAACTTAAGATTTTAAGCGTCTGGGTAACCTTGAGGGTTATTTGACTGCCAACGCCAAGTATCACTTGTCATCTCTTCAAGCGTACGAACCGCTTTCCAACCAAGTTCGTTAGCTGCTTTTGAAGGGTCAGCCCAACATTCAGCAATGTCACCAGGGCGACGATCCACCAGCTTAAACGGAACTTCTTTACCAGATGCAGCTTCGAACGCTTTTACCATTTCTAGTACGCTGTAACCGTTGCCTGTACCAAGGTTGTAAATATGAAGGCCTGCTTTGTTACCTACTTTGTCTAGTGCCGCTACGTGACCATCAGAAAGATCCATTACATGGATGTAGTCACGAACGCCTGTACCGTCTTTTGTTGGGTAATCACTACCAAATACTGATAGGAATTCACGACGGCCCACTGCAACTTGAGAAACGAATGGCATCAAGTTATTTGGAATACCTTGTGGATCTTCACCAAGCTCACCCGTTGGATGAGAGCCAACTGGGTTGAAGTAACGAAGCAGCGTGATACTCCAATCAGGGTTTGCTTTTTGGAAGTCAGTCAAACACTCTTCTACCATCAGCTTGCTGCGGCCGTATGGGTTTGTCGCGCTTGTTGGGAAATCTTCCATAATTGGCACAGAAGCTGGATCACCATAAACCGTTGCAGAAGAGCTAAATACGATAGATTTAACGCCTGCTTCGCGCATTGCATCAACCAGAACAAGCGTACCGTTTACGTTGTTGTCGTAGTATTCCAGTGGCTTTTCTACAGACTCACCCACCGCTTTAAGGCCAGCAAAGTGGATAACGGCTTCAATGTTGTGCGCTTTCATTGCATCGACAAGCGCGGCTTTATCACGAATGTCAGCTTCAATGAATACTGGTTTTACGCCGCAAACTTTTTCAATGCGCTCAAGCACGGTTGGTTTGCTGTTGTAAAGGTTATCGAGAATCACTGGTGTCATACCAGCTTCGATCATTTGAATACAAGTGTGGCTGCCAATGTAGCCCATACCACCCGTAACAAGTACTTTCATTTTATCATTCCTTCTGACGCGAATCGGGCTAGTCTAAAGGTTTCTAACCCGTTTTTAAACTGTATCTGGGGATTCGCAACCCATTAAAATTGCTTGGCCTTTACCTGCTTTCTTCGCTTGATACATGGCAGTATCCGCGCTCTTAAGAATTCTGGTCGCATCTCTTTCATTTACGCCAACCAGTTTCACACCAATACTGACGCCAACTTTAAGTAGTGAGCCTCGGTATTCAATTGGCGAACAAATCGTCTCAAGCAACTGTTCCGCGATTCGTGTTACGACTTTTTGATTGGCAGGATTAACCAACATTACGAACTCATCGCCAGACAAACGTGCGATTAAATCGCTGTGCCGCGTCGCACCAGTCATACGTTTAGCAACGATCTTGAGCACTTCATCGCCCGCATCATGACCATAAGTATCGTTGATACCTTTAAAGCCGTCCAAGTCGAGATAAAGTACCGCAAACTCGTCACGTAGGTAGCCTGATCTTTGTACTAATTCTTCAAGCTCTAGGTGGAACTTGGAACGATTCGCCAGCCCTGTCAACGCATCGTGATGAGCTAAGTATTCTAAACGCTCCATCTCTTTTGCACTTGAGAGGTCGGTTAAAATAATCACCATGTCATACGCATTTTGATCTTCGCTCTTAATGATACGATTTACTCTTGCGAACATGGGGATGAGCTGACCTAGATGATTCTTTTCAATGACTTCCCCTTGCCACATGCCATAGTTATCGATCGACTCGAGGATGCTTGGCATCATGGCTTGCAGTTTGCGCCAGCGAATAGATTTTATGAATGGCTTACCAACTAATTGGTCCGAATCCAAACCAACAAGTTTGGTCACTGCGGGGTTCACCATGGTAATGATGCCTTGATGATTCAGTACAACTAGTCCATCTTGGCTGCTCTCAAACACACGCCCCGCGACACGCTGACGATTCATTGCTTCTTCAATTTCAGTGATGTCTTGAATCACGAATAAAAGGTAGCCGTGCTTGCTAAGAAGTCGGCTCGTTAGGCTCAGTTGCTGTTCGCCTTCCCTATTTTCAAGGTGGATGTCATCGCACTCTAAGCCACGACTCAAAATTTGTCTGAGCTCATTTGGTGTTTTAGTCTGAATCAAATCACAAATGTTAGCGGTTTCTATCCCATGGTAGGTCTTTTCAAAAATTCGATGGGTCGCCCTATTGCAATGTATTACACGCCCTAAATTGTCAGTCACGATCAGTGCGTCTTGAATAGAGTCCACGACTTCTTCAGCGAAGGCTTTACGGCGCTCTAATACTTCCAAGCTGTGCTTACGTTGTTTCTCCAACCTTTGTTGACGATCGAGCATGAAGTTAAAAGAAGACACCAACTCACCGACTTCATCTTTCGCGCGATGCTCAATACGGCCACTAAGATGATGACCATTTGCTACGTCCTGAAGCGCACGATTAACTTCAATGATTGGTCGCAGCACGCGGCGCTCTACACCAATGTAAAACACAACACTACCGACCAAAAGAATCGCCAAGAACAGCAGCCCATCTTGGAGAAGCGCGTCTCTCACTTCCATCAGAGGCAACTGGGAAATAGTGACCCGTATTGTACCGACAACCTTGCCTTCATGAATGACAGGTTCTAATACATAAAGAAAGTGCGCCGAAAGAGCGTAACCCACCTCATGCAGACGACTACGCTCTGTCACTGTCGGCGACGGGAGCGTCGCACCATCCAAAGTAAAGATCGCAAATAACTGATTCTCTTTGTCGTAAAGCTTGACGCGTGATACGTTTGGCTCCTCCAAGAAATCAGCCAAGATCAATTGTGCTTGTTGCTTGTTCTTTGTTGCGAGCGCATCTTTAATAGAATGAGAGACATCGTTGATGAGAACCTTGGTTTGATCAACCAGTTCATGTTTCGCGGATTGATAAGTAATGTATGACGTGTAACTTTGAGATGTAACAAAGATGACCGTGATGAAAGCGAGAATCGGCCATATTAGCTTTGCTCGTAATGACATATATATTCCTGTCGCAGAAAGCAATCAAAAGACCAAAAGGATTGCTATGCAAACTATCACACAAAAAGAAGAAATAAGATTAACACGACATGCAATGAAATAAACCTGAAATTCTCAGATATTAGACTGATCAGTCATGAATTTCTTGAAACTTCGGATCATTTCAAAGAACTTGATGATCTTTTCATCGTTCTATCAATAACCTTCTGCTCGAAAAATGAAGTTAGTCACTGAACTTAAACGCATTTTCCTGCATTTTTAAGCATACTTTGGACTTTATAAACGTATGACATTGAATAATCAGCAACTGACACTAAATTGCGACATGGGTGAAAGCTTTGGCGCATGGAAAATGGGCGCAGATGAGCGTGTGATGCCTTTTGTCGATATGGCAAACATCGCTTGTGGTTTTCATGCTTCTGACCCAAATGTCATGCACGATACGATTACCCTCGCCAACCAGCACGATGTAGAAATCGGCGCTCACCCAGGCTACCCGGACCTACAAGGTTTTGGGCGTCGCAGCATAAAAATGACCAACGACGAAATCACTAATATGGTGATTTACCAAGTCGGAGCTCTGCAAGCTTTGTGCAAAGCGCAATACACAGACATTGGCTATATCAAACCCCATGGTGCGCTGTACAACGATATGATGCAAAGTGATGGCGTTTTTCTTGCTGTCGTCAAAGCTGTGGCGCTGTTTAAAGTGCCGTTGATGATTTTAGCCTCCCAAGAAAACGAAAAGTATCTCGAAATTGCTGACGATTTCGATGTGCCATTGCTGTTTGAAGCCTTTGCCGATCGTCTCTATCAAGATGATGGAATGCTCACACCAAGAACTCAGCCTAATGCAGTGCTAAACAGCGAACATGCCATTTTAGAACAAGTAAGAATGCTGGCAGAATCTGGTCGGGTAAAAACCGCTTCTGGTCGGTACATTCTTCTAGAAGCCGACACAATTTGTGTCCATGGGGATAACGACGAGTCCATCGCTCTCGTTCAAAAGATTCGTCAAAGTCTCTACACCGGAGGAAATTAATGAATCAAGGGCAGTTTTCTATCTCTCCCATTTCTGAATGCAGCATCTTAATTCGATTCGACGACACCATTACTGTCGAACATATTGGTGAATTAGCGCATCAGATTGTCGATAAGCTCAAACTTATTGTTATGAACGTGGTTCCTTCTTATCGAACCATATTGATCGATTACTTGCCCTTTAGAATTCAAGAAACCACGATTCTGCAGGAACTCAATCAAATCGTCAGCCGGTTTGATGTCCAGTCAATGGCCAACAAGCAACCGAACTATATTTCTATCCCCGTTTATTATTCGCAAGAAACCGCTCTGGATTTTGCGCGCTTCGAACAAAACGGATTATCGATGAATCAACTCATTGAGTTACATACTAAGCCGGTTTATACCGTTTCGGCGATTGGGTTTGCCCCTGGGTTTGCTTTTCTCTCTGATGTTACTCAGAAGCTGCAAATGCCAAGGCATCAAACACCTCGAACCCATGTTCCTGCGGGCAGTGTTGCCATTGCAGACAGTAAAACCGCAGTCTATCCAGCAGACAGCCCTGGTGGGTGGAATATCATAGGCCGCACGCCAATTTCGCTATTCACTGATACCCCTCCCTTCATTCCATTCGAGGTGGGTGACAAGGTCACGTTTGGTTCGATATCCAAGCAGGAATTTGTGAATTTAGGAGGCGTTTTATGAGCTTCGTAGGTTTATTGGTAGAAAAGCCAGGCCCGCTCTCTTTGATTCAAGATTTCGGTCGCTTCGGGTTAGCACACATCGGTATCACTCAAAGTGGACCAGTCGATGATTACGCTTACAGTTGGTCTAACCATCTTCTAGGCAATCCCGTTAACTGCTCTGTGATCGAAATTACATTGGGCAATGCGAGCTTTAAAGCCCTAACCGATTGTCATATGGCGATTTGTGGTGGTGACCTTAATGCAACGGTTAATGGGGAGCCCATTGCCAATTGGTCTGACTTTTGTCTACGTAAAGGCCAAACACTTAAGTTTGGTATCGCGAAGAATGGTCTTCGTGCTTACTTAGCAGTTAAAGGTGGCTTTGATGTGCAAACACACTTAGGAAGTACATCCACTGCCGTAAGAGAGTCGTTGGGCGGTCTAACGCAAAACGGCGAACCGCTGAAAGCCGGAGATATGATTGGATTTGAACCGCATACACTTCCCTCATCAAAATCGAGGCAGATGACGTTCCGATTCAAACCTGATTACAACTTACCCTTAACGCTTAGGGTAATCGAAGGCTATCAATACGAAGATTTTGCTCAACAATCGATTGATGACTTTTATTCAACTGGCTTTACCATCTCCCCCAATTCAAACCGCATGGGCTATCGTCTTGAAGGCGAAGCGATACAACCGCCTTATGAAGGGGTGCTTTCTGAAGGTATTGCGCTTGGCTCTATTCAGGTTCCTAACGACGGGAATCCCATCATATTATTGAACGATCACCAGACCATCGGTGGTTACCCTAAATTTGGCTGTGTGGCGAGAATTGACTTACCACGATTAGCGCAAGCCAAACCGGGACAAGAAGTGCGTTTTGTTCGCGGAGACAGACAAGGTCTGCAAGATGTGTGGTGCCAGTGGGCTCAATTCTTTGGTTATTAGTAAGATAGCCGAGCCCAGATTGAAACACACCAAATTGAAAAACAAATGTGAGCGTTACATGCCGTAACGCTCTGCTAGTGCTTGAGGGTAGCCGCGTTCTTGCGTCAGTTTAATCGCAAACTGTTCTACTTCTTTTTCACTCCAATGCACAGTGACTGGGTGTTGCGTTTCAACATTAGATTCAGGCTCAACCCCAAACCAATGTTTTGCCATCTTTTGTGCGGCAAGTAAGGTAGAAGAAGCCTTAACGACTTCGATTCGAGCGTAGTTATTCTCTTCAAATGTGACGTCAGCGGCACGCAATACAGGATCGGTTCCCGGGATTTGTTGCGCTCCAAATAGCGCTTTGCCACCCTTAACGGCATTTTTGTAATCCGGAATAAACTGAGCCATATGCTTAATCGCATTGCCCGTACGCTCATCTAGGATTTCTTGTCGCCAGCCATTTCGGATCTTAGACAACAACCGAGTCGGCAGCTCTGGCTGTGCAGAAGTGTTAGAGCTCTCCACCAAGCCGTCATCAAATAATGTGATGCCTTTTGTCATACCGTGCAATTGGAAGTAACCGTCACCATAAGGCGTTAATTGAGCCATGCCTTTGTCGGTACCGCGAGGGCCATGGAAGATCACTTCTGGCCACTGCTGCGTACATTCATTCCAACGCGTAACGTAAGCCGCCTTAAACTCAACCAATCGTTCGCGTTTCACGCCAATAGCGTCATCCACTGCACCAGTTTCAAAACCGCAAGCATTGATTAGGTAGTCGCAGCTTAAAAGCTGATGCTTATCGTCTTTAAGATATGTGAGCGCCCAATGTGAACCATCCCAATGGGCTTGCTTAAGTTCCGCTTGAGTCAATACCTCAACATTAGGCAGTTGAGCTAGCGTCATATTCGCTACCGCAGCTAATCTGAACACGCTCCATCCGTACTCCTGAACTGCGACGACTGGATATTTAAGGGCTTCCAGATCTGCGTGTTGAGCAAACGGAATGCACCATTCATCGATGCTCTTTGGGCTTTGCGGTTGTGTTTGCTGCGCCAGCGCAAGAAGTTCAGCTTTCGAGTACAGCTTGTAGTACTCATCGGGCTCACCAAGCACTTTGTTATCAGGCGCTTGTTGAACGAGCTTCTGATACGCCGATTTGATGACTTCTAAACGCGGTAACAACGCTTCCGGATCTCCTCCATCAGAATGTGGAACCGCGATTAAGGTAGGACGGACATTCAGTGAATGCGGATACAAACGAATCGTATCGATAGACTGAGTCAGAAGATCCAAGCACTGTTGCTCGGAAATCTCTCGATAAAGGTTACCACCAGCATGTAAATGACAAATTGGAGGACCATTGACCAAAGAGACGCCTTTTTCGATTACGGACACTTTGAAACCTAACTCGGCAAAGTGAATGGCTGCAGTTGAACCCGCAACCCCACCACCGATAATAGCGATGTGTTTATCTTTACGATTTGGAAACTCAGACTTCATTGCTTCACTGAAAATTTTATAAGGAGAAATCTTTACTTAGTGTGATTCTACTCGGGTTTGAGCATGATTAAAATCACAAAAAGTTCATGGGTTTGCATTTGTTCACGGTGTACGAAAAAAGTTACTTTTGAGAGCAAAAAATTTCCTAAAAAAGTGCTTGACGAGGTTGTAGGGAAAGCACTTTTTTTTACCTGTGTGAATAATATTTTAACGCTAACACCCATGGCATAAAGCCTGCGGAAACACCCCACTTTACTAACACTTCAGTTATCCCAAAAGTTATCCACCGTTTTTGTGGATAACTAAAATAAAAGTGTCATGGAGCGCTTCCACTTGCTGCGAAAAACGGCAGACTAAGTGTTTACCGGTGTTAACAATCTTTTTATAAGACTCATTACCACGAGTGCTAACACAGAGAACGTGGCTACTGGTAAAGCTATCCACAATTCAGGGTGAATCTGTGGACTAAGTTGGAAACCATACTTCATTACTGCTGCCACACACGCTTCTGCGGCAAAGACTGCAACACCACTCGCGACAAGCGCCATAATCCCATATTCAGCCCACAGCGTTGTATTGATACGTTTCTTACTGGAACCGAGGGTTCGATAGAGTCGAATCTCTTCCTGACGCTGAGATAAGCTCAAACGTAATAGTGTAAATATTAACAACAAACCCGCAACGACACCGAGAAGCGCCAGAATGGTAATCGCTGATACTATCTGTTGGATAAGTTGTTGGATTTTGTCGCCCATGGTTCGAATATCGAGTACTGATACCGTAGGATGAGCCCGAGACATTGAAGTCAGCAGAGCGTCGTTACCATCGTCGATTCGATAGCTGATCAAATAAGAACCCGGTAAGCTTGCCATAACATCTGAAGAGAAGATGAAGTAAAAGTTTGGCTTCATATCTCGCCACTCGACATGACGAATGCTGTCGACGGTAGCATCGAAGTTCTGACTGTTAATCACAAAACGCAGTTTGTCACCCAGTTCAATACCAAGTTCGTCCGCGACTTGTGCTTCGACAGACACGCTTGCTTTGTTCGTCCAAGAGCCTGACAGGATTTCATTGTATTCTGGCAACGCATCCCCCCATGTTAGGTTTAACTCTCGGCTTACTGCATCAGAACCTTGACCTTGAGATTTTATCTCTTTGACACTCACATCGTTAATTTCGGCAAGTCGACCACGAATAATTGGGAAAGCCTGTGACCTTGTCACGCCATTTTTATCCAATGTCTCAAGGTAGCTATCGAGCTCATAGTCTGCAATATTCAATGCGAAAACGTTGGGAGCATCCGCTGGCAGCGTCCTCGCCCAATCAGCAAGGATATCGCTGCGTACAAGCCAAATAATAGAGAGCAACATTAATGACAGAGATAAGGCACCGAACTGCAAGCCACTCGTCACTGGGGTTCGGTTAATTCGACTTAAGGCGAGCTTCATCGCGGGCTTTGTCGATATTCGAGCAAACAACTTGGTAAGCATGACACTCACGACGGCAAGCACAACAAACAAGGCAGCAATGCCTGCAAGCACAATCCACACTAACGTGTTATTTGCGTATAGGATCAGCAATGGCACCACTGGGACCAGAACTAACCACATGCGCTTCCAAGAACGCTTACCGGAACCTTGCTGTAGCACTTCTAACGCAGGCGTTTTTATTAGACCAAGCAGAGGAATACCAAGCGCTGGTACCGTAATAAGAACGGCTGAAACAACAGAGATTAAAATCGGAGTGACGCCGTAACTAGGAAGTGGATTTGGGAGAAGATCTTTGAGTGGAATTCGCAACAAATATTCCAAGCCGCTACCCAATAACAGACCAACGATGCTCGCACTCACCAGCAAGATTGTGACTTGAATCAGTAACCATTTTTCAATCCAACGACGACTTGCACCCAAGCTTTTCAGCATCGCGATGGTTTGAGTTCGGCTGTTTACGTAACTTTGGCAAGTCAAAACCAACGTCGTTGCCGCCATGATGATGACGATCGCAACTGTTAACGAAAGATATTGAGTTGTGCGCTCGAACACTTCATTACTGCGACTTGCCGTTTCTTGCGTGCGCCAGCGATCACTCGGAGAGAGTTCAGTGCTGTTTTGAAGTTGAGTCAGCGTTGTATCATCACCTTTGATGAACAGGCGATATTGAACACGGCTCCCGACCTGAATGGCGCCCGTTTTCTCAACGTCACTTTGGTGAATATACGCCGAGGGCATTTGTTGGAAAGGGTTGAAGCTCAGTCCTGGCTCCATCAACACAGCACCAGAGACCGTGAAATCAGCATCGCCAATAGTGACAGTGTCACCTTTATTCACATCCAACTGCGCCATAATGCGCTCGTCTAGCCAAAGTTGGTTTCCCTTCACATGGCCTGACGAATTGCTGTCGAGAACCAGATCGCCCATCAATGGGTATTGCTCATCAACGGCTCGAACGGAAATAAGCTGCATCCCTGTCTCGCTGAATGCCATCGTCGCAAAGCGCGTCATGGTTGAGCGTTCTAGTTTATCTGTCGCAGCAATAAGTGCATCAGGAATGGGGTTAGCGGAAACAAATACAGCATCGGCGGTTAATGCATCTTTGCCCTGTTTTACAATGACCTGCTCCATTCGCTCGGCCAAAGCAGAGAGCGCGAAGATGCTGGCAATCACCAAAATCAATGCGACACTGATCGGCCACAGGTTCCCTTGACGTATTTCCCCCAAGCTCCAACGCACTAGGCTTTTGTTCGGAGAATGCTTCGCCTTTTGGTTGCTTGGCGCCGAGTCTTGTTCACTAGAAGAGATCACGGACATGTCACCTCCTCTTTCAATTCTCCGGCTTCCATTCGATACACTCGATCACAACGGCTGGCTAAAAGGCTGTCATGCGTAACTAAGATTAAGGTCGTACCGTGTTGTTCATTCAAGTCAAAAAGCAGCTCAATAACTTTCTCGGCGGTTTGGTGGTCCAAATTCCCTGTTGGCTCGTCTGCAAACAATAACTCTGGCTGAGTCATGAACGCACGAGCAAGGGCAACCCTTTGTTGTTCCCCGCCTGAAAGCTGACTCGGTAAATGATCTAAGCGCTTTTCTAGACCTACCGCAGTCAGCAAATCCTTTGCCCTTGAATCGTCTTCAGCCTCACCACGTAGAAGGCAAGGCAGGGTTACGTTGCGCAGAGCAGTTAAGCTCGGGATAAGAAGGAAGCTCTGAAACACAAAGCCCAGCGAGTCAGCGCGGATTTTTGCACGTGCTTCGTCGTCCATTTTGGAGAGTTCATGACCGAGCAACGTAATCTCACCCGACGTTGGTGTGTCCAAACCGGCAAGAAGTGTCATTAGTGTAGATTTGCCCGCGCCAGATGTGCCGACGATGGCAATTCTTTCACCCTTTCTAATGTCAACATTTACATTTTTAAGGATTGTTAATTGTTCTTGATTAGTAGAGACTTGTTTAGAAACCAAATTCGCTTGAACAATAGGTGCGTTAAGTACAGGTGTTTGCATGATTCGTATACTTTCCTTAGTTCTCTTTTTCTGCCTTTCCGCTACAGCACATGCTAGCGAAAAGCTACTTGTTTTGGGCGACAGCCTGAGCGCTGGTTATCAAATGCCTATAGAGGAGAGTTGGCCTAGCTTACTCCCAGACGCGTTATTAGAACATGGCCAAGATGTAAAAGTTGTAAACGGTAGCATCTCTGGTGACACCACAGGCAATGGCCTTGCACGGTTACCTTCTCTCCTTGAGCAACACACGCCCGATTTGGTTCTGATTGAGCTTGGCGCTAACGATGGCCTACGCGGTTTCCCACCTAAACTTATTACGTCAAACCTATCGAAAATGATTACCATGATCAAAGATTCTGGTGCGGATGTCGTCATGATGCAAATCCGCGTTCCACCAAATTATGGTAAGCGTTACAGCGATATGTTCTACGACATCTACCCTAAACTGGCAGAACATCAGCAAGTAGCACTAATGCCGTTCTTCTTAGAGCATGTCATCATTAAACCAGAATGGATGATGGACGATGGCTTGCACCCAAAACCGGAAGCTCAACCCTACATTGCTGACTTTGTCGCTCAAGAATTGGTTAAACATCTCTAATTTTACTGGTCTAGCTCAATAAGTTTTACCTAACTTTACGTTACCCTAACCGGTATCTTATTCACCAAGGTTAGATAATAACAATGCAAATAGAACCGTTAATTCAGGGTGTTGTAGCTCGCTCGGCACACCCGTATGGGTGCCGCGCTTCCATCAAAGAGCAAATTGAATACGTAAAACAGGCACCACAGATCAAAAATGGCCCCAAGCGCGTTTTGATTATTGGTGCCTCTTCAGGTTTCGGCTTAGCCGCTCGCATCGCCCTTACATTCGGCGGTGCAGAAGCAGACACGATCGGCGTCTCTTTTGAACGCGGCCCATCAGACAAGGGCGTTGGCAGCGCAGGTTGGTACAACAACATCTATTTTAAAGATGAAGCCACTCATCATGGCCGTACTGCGGTTAACATCGTAGGCGACGCCTTTTCTGATACTGTTCGTAACCAAGTGATTGAAGCGATTGAAACCTACTTCGAAGGTGAAGTAGATTTGGTGATTTACAGCTTGGCGACAGGTGTTCGTCCAAAACCAGAATCCGACGAGTTCTGGCGCAGCGTCATCAAACCTATTGGTGAATCGGTGACGGGTGCTTCTATCATGCTTGAAAACGACCAGTGGGTTGAATCAACGCTCGCTCCAGCGACAGAAGAAGAAGCGGAAGCAACGATTAAAGTGATGGGCGGTGAAGACTGGGAAAGTTGGATCGACACACTGATCAACTCAGAATCGGTAGCCAAAGGTTGTAAAACCATCGCCTTCTCCTACATGGGGCCGGAAGTAACACACCCTATTTACTTGGATGGCACGTTAGGTCGCGCAAAAGTAGATTTACACCAAACCAGCCATTCATTAAATATCAAGATGGCAAACTTTGGTGGCGGAGCGTACGCCACTGTATGTAAGGCCTTGGTAACTAAAGCGAGTGTTTTCATCCCTGCTCTCAGCCCTTACCTTCTTGCGCTATATCGTGTGATGAAAGAAAAAGGCACTCACGAACGTTGTATTGAGCAAATGCAACGTCTGTTTACGACCAAGCTTTATGACCAACCAAAAGTGCCTGTCGATGGCGAACGTTTGATTCGTATCGATGATCTTGAATTGGATCCTGAAGTCCAAAAAGAAGTGTCGGCTTTGTTAGAGCAAATGAACGAGAACAACTTTGCCGAAATCGGCGATTATGAAGGCTTTAAAGACGAATTTATGAAGCTGAATGGTTTTAACTTTGAAGGTGTCGATTACACTCAGGACATCTCAATGAAAACGCTTAAGGCATTGAAACCGTAAACTGCCTCCCAACTCTGGCGTCTCACTCCTGAGATAGTGCCAAGTATTTCAAAGTCCTGAAAGGTTTTCAGGACTTTTTTTTGTCTGAAGTTCTCGTCCCCCTATACTTAATTTAAACGAGTGGTTAAATAACAAGTTCATCTAACAACAAATAGAAAAATGACGCTTGTTCACAGGATGTGGACCAACGGGAAAGGACTGCCTTTATGGGTACATTACAAACACTAGATTACGAGATACCCGAATCGATGCGGAGAAGTTGGCAAAATATCGTCAACCTCTTAGCCCGCATTGCCGATGTACCCACCACGCTGATCATGCGAATACACCCCGATTACATCGAAGTAAACACCTCCAGTGAAACCGAAAATAACCCTTACCAAGTCGGCGACAAAGAAACGCTCGGACACGGTCTTTACTGTGAACATGTTATTGAAAACAAATGTGAGCTATTGGTCCCAAATGCGCTGGTTGACGAGAATTGGAAAGATAACCCAGACATCAAGCTCGGAATGATTTCTTATTGCGGGCTGCCGCTGTATTGGCCGAACGGAGAAACCTTCGGCACCATCTGCATGTTGGATGCGAAAGAAAACCAGTACAACGACACCTACCGAGAACTTCTCGCCTCTTTCAAAGAGTCTATCGAAGCGCAACTTGCCGTCGTTTTTCAACAACATAAGCTTGTCCGATTGAATAACGAACTTAAAAGCCGAGTTGAGACCCGTACTACCGACCTTGCTCAGCTTAGTTACTCTTTGACAAGGGAGATAGACCGGCGTAAAGCCGCCGAGAAGCAAGTCAGTTATCAGCAAACTCACGATCAAGGCACAGGCTTTTTGAATCGAGCAGCACTCGAACAAGTGTTAGACCAAACCTTAGATGGCATTGATACTGAGCAACACTCTTTGGTGGTGATTAACGTGGGCTTTAGCAACGCTCGAAGCATACAAACGAAATACGGCTTCGAAGCCTTTGACGAGGTATTGAAAGAGTTTCGCTTTCGCCTTGGCCACACCGAATCCAGCTATTTTGTCACAGGAAGACCAAGCTCTAACGACGTCGTTATCATCGTTACCGGCGAAAACATAGAAACGAAAGTACAGCACCTCCTCGACGACATTAATCATGTCAGTTTGGGTAATTTTTGTATTGAGGACAACGAAGTCCACCTTCACTCTTATGTGGGCGTTGTGCAAGCTCATAAAAACAGTTACGCGAAACAGTTACTGCAAAACGCGTGTTATGCAATGTTGCTGTGTAAAGAATCTGGAGAGTCCTATAGCTATTTCTGTGAAAGCCAATCCCAAGAGCTAAATAATCACAACCAACTTGAGAGCTACTTACTGCAAGCAGTTCGTAACGATGACTTAATGCTGTACTTCCAACCGAAAGTCCTCCCACATACACATAAATGGATTGGTGCTGAAGCACTACTGCGTTGGCGCCATCCGGTACTGGGCGATGTCTCTAATGAGGCCCTAATTCACATGGCCGAGCAAAATGGCTTAATCTTTGAGGTCGGTTCGTTTGTCCTTCGTACTGCAATAGATAAAGCTAAGCAATGGTCTGAGCTGGTGGATAACTTTAAGATTGCCGTGAATGTCTCACCTATCCAATTGCAAAACGTTAACTTCGCAGAGCAAATTGAACACCTATTAGATACCTTTCACCTACCCGCGCACTTCCTCGAACTGGAAGTCACCGAGAGCGCGCTCATTGCTGATGAGGTTGTTGCACGTAATACATTGAATAAACTACACGAACTTGGTGTGACATTGTCACTCGATGACTTCGGGACGGGTTATGCCTCTTTCAGTTATCTGAAAAAATACCCGTTTGATGCGATTAAAATTGATAAAAGCTTTGTTCAGCAAATGGAAAAGTCTGACGACGACAAAGCCATCATCTGTTCTATCATCCACATCGCCAAAAAACTGGAACTTCAAGTGGTCATTGAAGGGATTGAGTCCACTCAACAAGAGCAATTTTTGATTGGTGAAGGCTGCGATATTGGACAAGGCTTTTTGTACGGTAAGCCAATGCCTTGCAATGAATTTGAACAAAGTTTGTTTAATCAAAACCTATTAGGTGGACAATACACCTATTCTTCCTAAGCATTTCCTTTACTCTGCTGGCGGTGGTTTCTATAATCGCCGCCCGCTTCCAATAAAAAGGCCATTATCTTCATGGATCAGTTGACTGCCACGCTTAAAAAAATCGAAAAGCAGAACTATCGCGCATACCAACAAATCAAAGGTCAGTACGACTTTGGTGATTTCGACTTGTACATTGATTACGTACAAGGTGACCCGTACGCATCTGCTTCTCGCCTACGTGCTACTCGCGCGTGGTCTTTGACTGGTCTTGAATGGCTTAAAGACGAATCCCCTGCATTCCAACGCGCGGCTCGTGACTTTATTGCTCGCAGTTTTGATGAGTTTGCAAAACAAGAGAACGCCGTTTCTATCTCTCTAAGCGGTCAAACCGTTCTAGATAACACTGCGGTGCTTTTCACTGAAGAAGGCATTGAGCTTCGCTTCCGCGTGAATTTGCCAGCTGAAGGTCGCTCTGTTCTTGGTAAGAAAGCGAACAACATTTTGACGTTCTACTTGCCGAAGTTTATTCGTCGCGCAACGTTGGAGCGTGAGCTGAACAAAGATGCGTTGATTGAGCACTGTAAAGTGGTGGAAGATCAAGCGTCACTGCGTGAACAATTAGAAGCAAATAATCTTGTCGCTTTCGTTGCGAATGGTAGCGTTCTTCCACGTATTGCCGGTAACTGCGATCTTCCGATGAAAGATGCGGTCGAATTTAAAGCGCCAGAATCACTTCAGGTCACTCTGCACGCACCAAACAAAGGCTATGTAACCGGTTTGGGCATTCCAAAAGGCATAACGCTGATTGTTGGTGGCGGTTTCCACGGTAAATCAACGCTACTGAATGCGGTAGAACGTTCTATCTACGATCACATTCCTGGCGATGGTCGTGAATACATCGTAACAGATGCGAATGCGATGAAGATCCGTGCGGAAGATGGTCGCTGTGTTCATCACTTGAACCTATCGAACTACATCAACCACTTGCCAATGGGTAAAGACACGGCGGATTTCTCTACGCAAGACGCGTCGGGTTCAACTTCTCAAGCGGCTTGGCTACAAGAGTCTATCGAAGCAGGCGCAAGTTCACTGCTTATCGATGAAGATACGTCAGCAACTAACTTTATGATTCGCGACGAACGTATGCAGGCGTTAGTAGCAAAAGGCGACGAACCCATCACTCCATTGGTTGATCGTATCGGTCAACTGCGTGACGAGTTAGAAATCTCTACCATCATCGTTATGGGTGGCTCTGGTGACTACCTAGACGTTGCGGATACGGTTATCCAAATGCACGACTACCAAGCGGTTGATGTAACAGAAAAAGCCAAAGAGGTTATCGCTCAGCACCCTACTCAGCGTCATAACGAATCAGAAGAGAGCCTACAAACGTTCCGTCCTCGCGCGCTGAACCGTGTAGCACTGATGAACATTCTGACAGATGGTAAGTTCCGCGTGAATGCAAAAGGCAAAGACTCTCTTCGCTTCGGTAAAGAGTTTGCAGACCTAAGCGCACTTGAGCAGCTGGAGTCCGCAGATGAAGTCAACACCATCGGTTGGCTATGGTTCCAAATCGCGCAACTTCCTGGTTGGTGTAACCACCCAGCGAAAGAAATTGAAGACATGCTATCTGGCGAATGGTACGCAACACTGCCGAAACAAGGTGACCTAGCGAAACCACGTACATTAGATGTCATGGCGGCACTGAACCGCATGCGTAAGTCTCAGTTCAAACCTTCTCGTTAATACTGAACCACACGAATAGCAAAAAGGCAGCGATAGAACGCTGCCTTTTTTGTTTGAATTAGATTGGGGAGTATCACCAATAAGCTCAATTTGTTACGTCGTCACGCAAAACCTATCATCCGTTACGTAAAACATTCCATGCATCGCATAAAACCCGAAAGCGTTCTGAATCCCCATTATCTCTGTCTGGATGCCAACGTAGCGCGAGTTTGCGCCACTGCTTTCGGATTTCTGCTTTAGTCGCATCAGCACTTAACTCAAATAAACTCAGCGCCTTGGCGCGGTCTAAATCAGAAGATGAGCTTCCACCGATATAACGTTGGTATCGGCTCCAGAATTCATTAAGCAGCCTACGTACCTCACCTTCATCCGCTTCGTAGTTCTTCCAATCAAGGTAATACTCTCTTAGAGGATCATTGATATCGATACTGTGACGAGAGGCTTCAATGGCCGACATCAGGACAATATTCATTGCTTCAACTTGCAGCCAGCCGTCTGGGTATAACGTTTCTTGTAGCTGATAAAGAGCGTTCATCAGTAAGAAGTTACGTTTAAACAAGTCTTTATCTGGGGATGAATCTAATTGAGGAATGTAACCGTGCTCACCAAGCTCCTGCGCGAGTGTGTGCACCTTCCAGTTTGTAGGTTGTTTTCGGAGAATGTCTAGAATCGGCCACAACAATGGATTTTCCATATATTGCTGTCCGTTGTGGCAAACATCAAATTGTTCGTCCATGTATCCCCTAACCGTTTTAAGTACCTGTTATTAAAGCTAGTCAATTTGTACCATAAACACAAAAAGGCTGACAGTCATAAACCGTCAGCCTTTTGAAGGAGGATCTCGTTAACTTAAATTACGCCCAGCTCTCTCAGACGCTCCATCAAGTAACTGTGTGCGGTGTAACGCTCAGAAAGCACAGTATCCGGTTTTGGGTGCAGGAACAGTGGCAAAGAAATACGAGATTTTTCTTGGCGACCGCCTGTTGGGTTGATAACGCGATGAGTCGTCGATGGGAAGTAACCACCCGATGCTTCTTGCAGCATGTCACCAATGTTGATGATTAGGTTACCGAAGTCACATGGCACATCTAGCCAATCACCTTCTTTGCTCTTAACCTGAAGACCCGGCTCGTTCGCTGCTGGCAGTACCGTCAGAAGGTTGATGTCTTCATGAGCAGCCGCACGAATTGCGCCTGGTTCTTCTTCACCCGTCATTGGTGGGTAATGCAGAACGCGTAGAAGTGTTTTATCGCTGTTGTTGATCATTTCAGACAACGCGATAGAGAACTTCTCTTGTACCTCTTTTGGTGCGTATTCTTCTACCCAGCCAAGCAGTTCTTGAGCAAACGCGTTAGCACGGTCATAGTACTCCATGATTTCCGCTTTTAGCTGCTCAGGCATTTGTCCCCAAGGGTATACATGAAAGTACTCTTTAATATCTTTTACTGAGTGGCCTTTCGCGACTTCAGAAACTGATGGTGGAAAATAACCGTCTTGTGTTTCAACATTGAAGTGGAAGTCGTTCTTTTGCTCAGAGCAGAAAAACTCGTACCAGTTTTTGTAAATAGACTCCACCAGCTCTTGTGGGATTGGGTGGTTTTTAAGGACACCAAAGCCTGTTTCGCGCAGTGAGGTGACGAACTGTTGAGCAGCGTCGTCAGCAAGATAATCGACAGTTTCCAGTTTCATGATATTACTTCTTTTATATTAGACTGAGCGTTGAATTCTATGGATGGCCATGTTGTAAATCAAATTTTAATGAAATGTTTGTGCGCAAACGTTTTATTGTTGAGCAGTTTCGCAATATATCAACATAAAAAGTAAGCATTACCCCTGCAAAAGAATCAATTGCACACTGTACAATTAAGTGTAATCATAAACACAGTTTTCAATTGAAGGATCAATTTCTCTATGAAAAGTACTTCTACTTTATTAGGTTTAACGATTTTCTACGCGATCGTTTTTTTGTTTTCTGCGTTAGAACCAAATTCCCGCGCGGTGTGGTTTGCAGAGATCGTTCCTGCCATCGGTATTCTTGTGGCCATTTGGGCACTGTCCATTCGCTACCAATTCAGTAACACCGCTTATGTACTGATGTTTATCTGGCTGTGTCTTCATACGATTGGCGCCAAATATACCTTTGCCGAGGTGCCTTTTGATTGGTTCAACAACTTGATAGGTTCGGAGCGCAATAACTTTGACCGCGTTGCTCACTTTTCTATCGGTCTCTATGCGTACCCTATTGCTGAATACCTAATTAACAAGAAAAAAGTCAGCGCTAAATTGGCTTGTTGGTTCGCGCTCTTTGCCATTATGTCACTGGCAGCAGGCTATGAAATCATTGAATGGTGGTATGCCGCAATCGCTGGCGGTGATGAGGGTATTGCCTTCCTAGGCTCCCAAGGAGATATCTGGGACGCCCAGAAAGACATGTTATGTGACACGGTGGGTGCCATATTATCTTTGGTTTTACTGACAACTCAGCGTCGACTGGCGAAGCCACTCTAGATATGGGTTAAAACCCTCTACAATTGGGACTTGCACGATTTGAGCAACTTCATACTCGTGCAGGTCTTTTATTTTGTCTTCAACCAAAGCGTAAAGATCTTTGCGCGTTTTAATGATCAATAGCCATTCACTATCACTGCACACTTCGCCTTTCCAAACATAGTGGCTTTCAATGGCCATGGTTTGAATGCAAGCCGCTAGCTCTCCTTCCAACAAACCTTTGATGATTTCGTCGCGGTTCTTTTCTGTACCAGCGGTACTCAATACCATGCAGTATTCGTGTTGTTCGCTCATAACTGACTCTTATTTCATCGTCACCTTGCCGCCGATCATCTTGTAGGCAGGTGTTCCTCTTACTAACGTATCTCTTGCAAACTCTTGTTCACAGCCCGGGCAAATGCAAGGTGTTTGAGTGAAGTCTTCTACAATGCGCTCTTTGAAACACTTCACCAGCGCGCCTTTGCCGCCTTTTCGATATTTAAACAGCTGCGTCTTACATTTCGCACAATATATCTCGACCGTTTTGGTCGGTTGTTTCTTATTCGGTTTTGCCATCTTGCTCTATTTTTGGTTTTACCCACACGTTGCTGAAATCAAACCAACCAAGGGCATTGCACTTGGCATTCTGTAGTGCACCACTGTGGTCTTTGTTCACGCCTAACCAACAGTGGAACATTGGGATCACCTGGCAGCTTTTCACAAGTTGCCTTCCCAATTCTCGAGCTGGGAAATCAGCATGTTGCCCTGCTCGCCATTGGTCCACCAGCCCAGCCCAACCAGAGAAATCATAACCTGCACTAAACTTGTCGATGTCGCTGTAATCCAGTAACCATCCAGCTAACGCATCGTTACGGTTAGTGGCAATACCCATTGCTTTAATCCAGATATCGACCTCTTCTGGTGATGGAGGTTGCGTGTCATAGCGAATAAATTCAACATCAATACCATGAGGTTTTAATAAGGTTCTAATCGCCTTTGCGATGACTGGAAACATCGGATGCTTCTTTTGATAAGCAACACAAATGGCTTTGTCTTTCTGAGGGGCTTCACCGGCAATGGTCGGCCTAAGGTCTATCCAGCCCGGCTTTAGACCAAACGCTTGCAGGACACCGAGCTCGATTACCTTGTCTTGAGGAACATGGGCATACACTTGGTAACTGTTCAGTGTTTGGCTTAAAAACTCCGCCCAACGCGGGTCTCTCGCAATACCTGTATTTTTATTCAGTAATAAGAATGTACAGCCCGGATCGAGCTCGACTTCGTCCGTCGACGCTTGTTTGTCCATTTGTGGTTTGGTCAGGCTTGGATACACCATCGAGGAATATGCCTCGTCGATCACCCATACCTCGACTTGATCCAAGAGCGGACGTAGCCCGAAGTAGCCATCGAATGCCGTCAAAATTAAACGTTTGTCATCGTTGACTTTCACTTGAAACGGCCCAGTTCCTACGGGCTTTCTATCAAACTCTTCCGCGCGCATATTTTTTGGCAAAAGGACTTTGGCTTGAGACTCACTCAGAGCAAGCGGCAGGTACTTATCAGGACGAACAAGATGAATATCGACTGTCCAAGGTTCAGGCGAAACGACTTTTTCGATGTGTGAGAATAGATTCAATTCGCTTAATACGCTGATGCTTTCAATCACGCAATCGGTCGTGAGCAGTTCCCCATTATGGAAACGAACACCACGGCGTAAGTAAAAACGCCAATGGGTATCTGAGAGCGCTTCCCAATAATGGGCAAGGTCTGGTTGAAGTTGCTCATTGTCATCCAGCTTAGTTAAGCCACTAAACACTTGGCGCGCAATATGCTGCTCAGAGCGGCGCATCGGTTTTTGCGGGTTCAACATCGCAAGTGGGCGATAGTAAGGTAAACGGACGACCTGCTCGCCTTGACGGTGTTGTAAGCCGAGGTAGCCTTGAATCACTTGAGTGAGTTTAGCTGCGTCATTATCTAACGCCTCTAACGCCTGCCCGATTTTGCCTTCGTCTAAGTAACGACGTGCAAGGTTTTCACTGACATCACTACGATTGCGCTTAAAAACCAGTTTAGAGAGTTTTCCGCGACCTGCGGCAGGATGCCATTCGATCCAGCCTTCTTCTTCTAACTTATTAAGAACGATTCGAGCGTTGCGGCGGGTACAAAAGAGTGCTTCGGTAATGTCTTCGAGTTGCACTTCCGTGTCATTACCAGAGAACTTTTCAAACAGCGTTTCGAACTGAACGCGTAAACGAGGGCTACTCATAAAGAGGAAATTTTAGTTTTCATAACGATAAACTAAGTTTCCTCATTTTTTACGGAAAGTGCAAACTCCGACGTGCAAATTATTGAATGTCGATACCAATTTCTTGCGCTAGGTGGCGTAATTGATCTTCATCGTCGAGTTTGATCGACCATTTTGTTTCCGCACCATGTGCCAAAACCACGTTAGCACCGCGACCAAGCAGCTGAATTGCATCCGTTTGAGCTTGCAATGTGACCATCCCATTGCCGGATAGCTTTATCACGACTTCACGCTGCGTTGCGATAATTTTTCCTAAAGAGAATTCAATAACCATATGTGTATTCTCTTATTGAACGGTTTTTTCTTTTGGATGTTTTACGGCAATCGTCAAACGGCTCGTGCAAACCAAACGTCCGCGTTCATCCGTGATTTCGATTTGCCATACTTGAGTCGATACCCCCAAGTGAACCGGCTTCGCCGTGCCAATAACGTGCCCGCTGCGCATGGCTCGAATATGGTTCGCATTGATGTCTAGCCCAACGCAGTAACTGCCCTCACCAACACAGAAATTGGCAGCCAGTGACCCCAGCGTCTCTGCAAGTACAACAGAAGCGCCACCATGAAGCATCCCAAGAGGCTGATGTGTAAAGCTGCAAACTGGCATGGTCGCAGTGAGTGAGTCATCCGTAAAATCGGTATAGACGATTTGCAGGTGCTCCATCATGGTGTTTTTCGACGTCGCGTTAAGAATGTCTAGATCGATTGGCTTTTTCCAAATACTCATTTTTCGCTCTTATCTCGCCCCGTATTGCACTGGGCGATTTATCTATGAAAAGTGTGCCTAGCATAGTCCTGATCGCATTGTGACTTCAAGGTCAAACGCAAGTCTCAACGTGATCAACATAATGACTTAACGTTTCTTTACGAAGCGTTATACTATTGGTACAAAACAGAAAATATTTATATGGACCCTATTATGAGAACATGGATTAAAGCCTCAGTGCTTTTGACAATAGCTGGCTTAACGGCATGCAGTTCCTCACCGACTGGTCGAAATCAAATTCTTATGTTTTCCGATCAAGAGATGTCTTCGCTCGGTGCTAAATCTTTTGATCAGATGAAGCAAGAAATTCCGATAAGCAAAGATAAAAAGGTCAACGCATATGTTCAATGTGTTGCCAAGCAAATTACCGATACGATCCCACCTCAAGCAGGGTTTAAAAATTGGGAGGTTGTGGTGTTTGATAGTGACCAAGTCAACGCATTTGCCCTACCCGGCGGTAAAATCGGCGTTTACACTGGATTGCTGAAAGTAGCGAAAAACCAAGACCAACTTGCAACGGTTATTGGTCACGAAGTAGCACACGTTTTAGCAGACCACAGTAATGAGCGTTTGTCTCAAAGCCAACTAGCAAACGCGGGATTGTCGCTAGCTAACGTCGCGATTGGTGCCTCTGAATACAAAGAGTATCAACAGATGACCATGGCAGCACTTGGTGTCGGTGTTCAGTACGGTGCGATACTTCCTTATGGCCGCACTCAAGAATCAGAAGCTGATATTGTGGGTTTAGGCTACATGGCGAAAGCGGGCTTCGATCCAAATGAAAGTGTTGATCTTTGGAAAAACATGGCAGCTGCGGGTGGTGGACAACCGCCGGAGTTCTTCTCTACTCACCCATCACACAGCACTCGCATCAAAGACTTACAGGCAACCATAAAAACGTTACCAGCGTCGAATGCGAAAGCACCAAGATGTGGTTAGTTTAAATGAGTAGTGAATGCAGTTCTAAAAAATAAAGCTCCGTAATGGAGCTTTATTTTTATAGATAGAATTATGCTTTAAGTGCCGAGGATCTGCAGCGGCAAACTTAACAAGCTATCGCCTAACCCTGCGAAGTACCAAATGATCGCGATAAAACCGCCAACCGATACCAAGTACCACGCAAACGAAAACAGCTGACCATAACGTGTTAACGGCAATAAGTGGCTATGATGGCGAGTTCGCCATTCCATTACCACTTCGAGCATTCCCATCATCAACAAGAAACCAAGCAGTGTTAAGCCGAAGGTATAGCTGATGTAGATACCGAGCAACGCCGTGACAATACTACCTGCCAAACCTATCCATGTGTTCATTGAAAAGGTTATGCTTTTAAGTACATGCCCGCCATCTAACGGCAAAATTGGCAATAGGTTGAATAGGTTTAACAAGGCGTTAAATACGGCCAATCCTGCAAAGATCATCTCACCGGTCATCCAATACAAGACGGTGAACACAATGCTGAGCACCAAACCAAAGAACGGCCCCATGATGGAGATAACCACATCTTGCCAACGCGTGTTTATCTTTTCATCGCTCAACGCCAAGCCGCCCAAGAATGGAATTAAGTAAATGCCTTTCGTCTTCATGCCAAAGTACTTCATCGCACGGATATGACCATATTCGTGGAATACCAGACACGCAACCAAAGCCAACGCAAACTCAATCGAAAACAACCAAGAATAAGCAGCCAAACTTGCGGATGCTAACGCAACCTTGATCACTTTGGCGCTTTTTAGCGCTTTCATTCCAAGCGAGACGAGGCCTATCAAGCTAAAACGTTTTTCTGCTGGTGGCGCTTCAACTGGCACTTGGCGTTCGATGTCCTTCTCGTCACGACACCCTTCGGTCACAAGTGTTTCATTGATGCTTGCTTGGTATTTAAAATCAAACGGTTGCCAGTTTAATTCACAGCTCAATTGGCAATGCAGAACTTCCTCACCAGATGAAAGTTTAAATTCATGCAGCGACTTCCCAGTCTCATCATCACTGGCTGCGATTTGTGAAACCAGAGTGTTATCCCAAAACAGCTGTTGCCAACCTGCCATAGAGCCTTCGAGCCTCAATGGCTTTCCTAAAAATTCAATGTGTAGTAATTCCAACGCGATTTCCAATGCGACAAACACAAAGTGCGAATTATGCCTGTAATGGAATAGAACGCAAACCATGTTAACAACACGTATTTGATTAGCTTTTAACCATAAGATTTACAAAACAACTCTGGTCATACCATTCTTCAAAAAAATATCACGATAATACATGGCCTTATTGATTGCGGTTTGACCTATGCATCAAATTTAAAACGTAATATAGGCGTGATCTTTGACAAGTTAATAAACATACAATTAACATTATATTTACATTGCAGTTGTAACGCGAACCGACAGCAACTGGTGTAAAAGGCACACAACAAATACAAAGACTTCGGTCTATTATAATGACACCCTAGGAGGGTCAAGGATGAACAAGAAGCACTGCTCTCTGCTGACAATTTCAATATTGTTTGCGTGTAATGCCCAAGCTGCGGGCTTTCAGGTAGCTGAACATTCGGCATCTGGTCTTGGTAGAGCATTTTCAGGTGAAGGCGCGGTTGCGGATAACGCCAGCGTTTTAGCACGAAACCCAGCTGCGATGACACTTTTTAAAGAAGCTCAATTTTCAGGCGCGCTGTCAATCGTCGACCCTGAAGTTAACGTCTACGACACTTATCACAACGAACATGCAAAAGACGTAGCACCGCTACAAATTGTCCCAGCGGGTTACTACATCAGTCCGATCAATGACCAATGGGCTTGGGGTATTGGCATGTTCACGACTTACGGTGTTGCAACCGATTACCCAGATGATATCTCTGCTGGTGATATGGCAGGTGATACTTCCCTACTTTCCGTTAATATCAACCCTAACGTTGCTTACCGCATCAACGAACAGTTCAGTATTGGTGGTGGCATTAACCTTGTTTATGCCCATGCAGAATTGACTCGTCACAAAGGTGAGTTAGCCCCTTTATTTTTTGGTCCTGACAGCAAAAAGTCTGACAACCTCATTGGTATGGAAGGCGACACATTTGCTTGGGGTTGGAACATTGGCGCACTATACGAGTTAGATGAAAACAATCGTTTTGGATTCGGCTATCGCTCTAAAGTTGACCTCGATTTTGATGAGGGTGAATTCAGCAGCTACGACTCAGGTAGAGCAACCGCTTCAAAAGTGGATGGCCGCTTGCAAATTTCACTGCCTTCCATCATCGAACTTTCAGCGTTCCATCAACTTAACGAACAGTGGGCGATCCACTATGGTTGGCAACAGACGGATTGGAGCACTTTCAAAGAACTGAAAGCAACCAGCCCTCAATGTAATGATAATGGAATATCAGGCCAATGTTTCTACAAACCAGAAAAATACGAAGATAACAACCGTTACTCCTTCGGTGGTACTTACACGCTGAATAGTGAATGGACGCTTCGCGCAGGTATTGCTTATGACGAGCAAGCAGGCAAAGCAACATTGAGTATCCCTGACAGCGACCGTTTCTGGTATAGCGCAGGCGTGACTTATGCAATGAAAGAGAACCTAACATTCGATGCTGGCTTTGCATTTGTGAAGAGTAAGTCAGGCTCGTTTAATGAAACCAACGCTGCAGGTCGTGAGATCACGTTCGATTCAGAGGGTACTGCATACATCAGTGCTGTGCAGATGAACTACACCTTCAAGTAATCAGGATTAACGGAGTAAACCAATGAAACACACGTTTAAACTATCACTGCTTTGTTCTGCGATCCTACTTGCAGGTTGTGGCGATGACACATCAAGTTCTGGTACATCTGATACCGTAACGTTTGAACCAGCAGTACAAGCGCTACTTGATCGCAATACGTCGATTAGCTTTACCTTACAAGGCGCGAACGCAGACGTCCCAGCTCCTTCTTACTTGTTGATGGATAGCACAGACGGGACGCTTGGCATACCGACAGACGGTGATGATGCGCTAACAAACCCGATTGCCTCAATGAACACGATGGATGGCTGGTCAACATCAATGCCAATCGTGCTTAACTTTAATGGCGACGGTTTCTCAGATGGTCTTGTTACGTCTGGCGTCAGCGTGATCAAAATTAACCAGCGTCTAACGGATTGGGATGGCGCATCTAACCCAATCGAGAAAGTACTGACACTTGGCACTGACTTTGTTGTCCAAGCAAGTGACAACTCGCTGTACATCCAATTCATGAACTCGCTTGATGAATCAGGTGAATACATTTTCGCTGTAACGCAGGCCATTGAGGATGTAAACGGTAACCCTATCGGTACATCTGGTAGCTATGCGGTTGGCAAATCTAAAGAAGTCGTATACGAGTCAGGTGACCTAGCGTCAGTACAAGCGGCGACCACGGCAGTTGAAGGTATCTTCGGCCTTGCAAGTGTTAACCCTGCCGATATTGTTTACTCTTCATGGATCAGCACTCAGTCTGTCGGTGACACGCTTGCTGCCGTTAAGGGTGTCACTGCGACAGGCTTCGCTACTGGTGCAAATACGCTAAACACCGTTTACAAGAATGATGCAAATGAAGGTTCTGTTGATCTCGCTACTGCATACACAATGACATTGGGTACTACTCAGGACTTTGTGACAGCACTGGATGCAGATGAAGACTTCAATAAATACATCAGCGATCTCGATGCCGCTAAGACAGCGATCAAAGGTTTGTACGCTGGCGCAGCAGTCAATGTAAACGTCACTCAAGGTGTTGTACGACTTCCACATTACCTAGAGAAAGGTGCAGACTGGAACATGCAGCCGATGGTTTCTGCGATGCCTAGTCTTGCTAAGCTAAGTGCAGCGTTGGCCGATCCTGCAGAGCAAGCAAACATGGTTCAACAACTATCTAGCGGTGTCTTTGCAGATGATCCTGTTGATGTAACTAAGCTAGCAACCGATCCAACTGAACAGTTGAAATTGGTTGGCTCTAAGCTGTTCCTATCGGACGGAACACAACTGGACAGCGACCGTATCATCACTCGCTACTCACCTGTTCCTGTGGTTAAGTCATTAGAAGACGTTGAGTTCCTGCTGTTCACACCAGAAACAGGGACACCAACTGACGTCGTGATTTACCAACACGGCATCACATCAGCAAAAGAAAACGCCTACTCTTTCGCGTTCAACATGGTGAAAGCTGGCGTTGCTGTGATTGCAATCGACTTACCTATCCATGGTACTCGTAGCCTAGACGAACAACGCTCTGCTAACGCAGATGTACTGGCTTACTTGAACCTATCTAACCTAGCGGTGGCACGTGACAACCTTCGTCAAAGTGTGCTTGATGTTCTAGGTCTTCGTGCAAGTTTAGTGGTTTCAGCACAAGCGGGCCTTCTAGCAAGCAGCCCTCTTCAAGGCTTTAACCCAATGGCAGGCTCAAAAGTGAAGATGCTTGGTCACTCACTGGGTGGCATCGTTGGCACTTCAGCTGTTGCTGCTGCAAATAACACATTAGGTAGCCCAACGGCAGACGCGTTGTACACATTTAGTGGTGCATCAATCCAAAACGCAGGTGGCCAAATTGGTAACCTACTGCTTGGTTCGTCTAACTTTGGTCCACAGATCAAACATAACCTGGCTTATGCAGCGTCAGCAGACTATGCGAGCTACGCAGACGCATCTTGTGCAGAGCTATCAGATAAAGCGTGCTACGAGGCATTTGAACAAGTAGCAACAGAAGAGCAACTCAAAGCACTTAACTCTGGCTTCTCTAGCTTTATCTATGCGGCGCAAACAACACTAGATACGGTTGATCCATTTACTAATGCAAGTGATCTAATGTCTACTGGTTCACTATCAACACCGTTCTTCATGACCGAAGTAGATGGTGATGCAACCGTTCCAAACAACGTACCTAAGGCGCCATTTGCAGGTACCGAGCCACTTGCGAAGAAGCTAGGCTTGAAAACGGTTAACAGCTCAGACACTGCTGTGAATGCAACAGCAAGCTTTGTTCAGTTTAACGCAACAGCAACGCACAGCACGTTTGCTTCTCCAGCAGGAACACTGGCTGACTTTGACCATCACGTAGAAATGCAAATGGAAAATGCGGACTTCTTGGTGGATGACATGCTGACCGGTGTCACCAATACCTCAGTGCTTAAATAAGCTCTCACTTTAGACCAAAGCCCAGTTTCGACTGGGCTTTTTCGTTTCTACGCTACCAAACCCTGAGTAACTTCCTCTGCTATAGTTAAATCGTTGTCTTTATCTAACTCACTTGTTTGAAAAGGAAAACTCTATGCGCGTATTGACCGTGATTGCCACTGCACTACTTCTTGTCGCTTGCGGCAGCAGCCAATATCTTATGTCTACGGACGAAGGGAAAATCATCACTTCTTACGGTAAACCAGACTTAAATGAAGATACTGGCATGTACGAATATGAAGACGTAGATGGCAAAGAAATGAGCATTTCTAAAGACAAAGTCGTACAGATTATTGAACGATAAAACACCATGCCCTCTGAAAATCAGGGGGCATTTCTCATTCATCTTGCAGAACTCTCGCCTCAATCAATAATAGTAATCAATGCAACTGATTCATCATTCGAAGTAATCAACACCTTTATTTATATTCTAGATATTATTTGTTTAGCCAATATTTTACATCTTCACTCCTTTCAGGTTGGAATATTGTAAAATCTCGCCTTTAATTCTCTAACACCCTTTTATTTCTCAGGATAAAGTGGATAATACCGCCACCAAAAAACATTACTAAGGTGAGTCCTTATGTCTATCGAAGCTACTCTGCTTGCTCGCTGCGAGTCAAAATGTGAACTGTGTTCTTCTGAATCTCAACTAACTGCTTACGCTGTGCCACCACACGGTAACGTAACGGTTGATACTGCTATCATGGTTTGTGATAAGTGTCACGGTGAGATCGAAGATCCTAAAGACATTAACCACTGGCGCTGCTTGAACGACAGCATGTGGAGTCAGGTTCCTGCGGTACAAGTAACTGCATGGCGCCAACTTACTCGCCTAAACACTGAAAGCTGGGCTCAAGACGCTCTTGACATGATGTACATGGAAGAAGAGCAAATGAACTGGGCTATGAAAGGTATGTCTGCTGACGACAAAACTGTTGACTGCAACGGCACTGAACTTAAGAAAGGTGACGACGTAACAGTAATCAAAGACCTACCAGTTAAAGGTACAAACCAAGTAATCAAACAAGGTACTGTTATTCGCGGTATCAGCCTTGGTGATGATCCTAAACTTGTTTCAGGTAAGGCAAACGGTGGTCAGTCAATGTACGTGATCGCTGAGTACTGCCGTAAGAAGTAATCTCAACATTACTTTCGAGATTAAACGGGGTTCCAATTGGAACCCCGTTTTCGTTTTTACGTCCTCTTTTCTTTCTCTCTCTTCCTTTGATTCACCTGAAGCAACGCTTTCGCTATTAAGCATTTTCGATTAAGGTTCGGAAAGGAAAAAATAAGATGGATTGTAGTATGAAGAAGTTAACCATCCTTGATGGCGGCATGGGAAGAGAGCTTAAACACATGGGCGCCCCATTCTCTCAACCGCTTTGGAGCGCACAGGCTCTGATTGAAGCACCAGAGTTCGTTTACCAAGCACATGACAACTTTATCCAAGCGGGAGCAGAGATCATCATTGCGAACAGCTACGCCTGTGTACCTTTCCACCTTGGTCAAGAACTTTACGATCAACAAGGCAGTAAGCTAGCACGCTTTGCGGCCAAAATTGCGCGTGAATGCGCGAATAAGTCAGACAACCCTGTTCGAGTTGCGGGTTGTATTCCTCCCGCGTTCGGTAGCTACCGCCCTGACCTTTTTGAGCCAATTCAAGGCGAAGCCATTTTCCAAACTTTATTTGAAGCGCAAGCAGAATATGTTGACCTTTGGATCGCCGAAACCATCTGTAGCCTAAAAGAGCTCAAGTGCTTGCAAAGTGTCTTTGAAACTAGCGCCAAACCTACCGCTTACGCCTTTTCCCTTAGCGACGATTCATTGGAAACCGCACTGTTGCGTTCAGGGGAAACCGTTACACAAGCCATTGAGCAACTTACACAAAGCAAGCAAACCGACCATACCATCAGCATTTACTTTAACTGCTCAGTACCTGAAGTGATGGCAAAAGCTGTCAGTGATACCAAGACCGTTTTAGGCCAGCACAATCTTAATATTGAAATTGGGGTGTACGCGAACAACTTCACCGCTATCAAATCTAACCATGAAGCCAACAGCGCATTACAATCGATGCGAGAACTGACGCCAGAGGAATACCTAGCTTTCGCGCAAGAATGGTACTTGCGCGGAGCAAGCGTTGTGGGAGGATGTTGCGGAATTGGTCCAGAACACATCAAAGCCCTGTCAGATTGGAAGCGCTCCCTTTAAGAATAAAGGTAGCCGCTCCACTCTTTGATGAAAGCGTAGATTTAGTGAAAGTGTAAATTGCAGATACAAAAATGCCGGCGATTAAGCCGGCATTTCGAATTCGCTTTTCACTCAGATTAACGGTACATACCGATGTCTTTCTGAATGTGTGCAGATAAGTCTTCAGCGTAGTAGCTGCGAGGTGCAGAGTTATCTACGAAAAGAATATCCAGTAAGTGAGCAATCAATCCTTTGAAGTTAACCGAGTAGGTTTTCTTATCCATAGAGGTTGGTAAAGCTACATTTGTCATTTGCATTGCTTGTGCCATGATTGCCTCTCTATAAAGCAGTAATTTGTTTTGTTGACTGTATATTAGTCATTTTTTCTTTGAGCAAAAAATGACAAAATTTGGTTTTTCAGATTAGTTTTTCTTATGAAACAAATCCGTTACAAACCCTAAGAATACAAAACCCAACTAACTGCATATCCATTCAATAAAGCCAATCTTTAGTTGAATAACTTGGATTTACGTGTGTAAACCCAAGTTGATTTGCAACATTTAATTAACTAAACAATCTTTTTAAGGATTTCAAATTTACAAAATACTTAAGAGTTTTGATTAGTAATATTAACGCTAGAACTATCGCTTTCTCTGTTCTTATAGATAGAAGCAATAACCGCGGTTGTCATCACTGTCACCAGGAAGGTCAGAGACCAAACGGTTGGTATTTCGTACTGGGTACCCACCAATAGCATCTTCACACCAATGAACATCATGATCACTGAAAGCGCTGGTTTTAGGTACACAAACTTATCCAACATTGCCTGCAATACAAAGTACAGAGAACGTAAGCCCAGTAGAGCAAACACGTTAGCCGCCAAAACTAGGAATGGTTCACGCGTTACCGCGAAGATTGCAGGGATCGAATCCAGTGCGAACATTACGTCCATTACAGCAATCACACCAACAACGATCAGCATTGGCGTAGCGACCCATTTACCTGCTTGTTTCAAGATCAGGTGGTTACCTTGATACTCTTCTGTCACTGGTAAGAACTTACGAATGAACTGCTCTGGATATGGGTTCACCTCTTCTTCTTCACCTTTATCGCGTGCCAGCTTAATACCCGTCCAAATGAGGAACGCAGCAAATAGGTAAAGTACCCAGTGGTATTGCGCTAAAAGTTGAGCACCGACTGCAATCATAATTGCACGTAGAACAAGCGCACCAATCACACCCCACAATAGAGCACGTGGGCGCAAATGCTCTGGCACCTTGTATTGAGCAAAGATAATCGCAAACACAAATAGGTTGTCGACACTTAACGACTTCTCAAGCAAGTAACCGGTTAAGAATGATATGGTTGCTTTTTCATGGGTATAAACGCTGTGTGGCGCGTAATAATCCCAAAAGAAATAGATTGAGCCTGCAAAGACAAACGCTAATAAGAACCAGAATACGCTCCAACCAATCGCCTTTTTCATGGTAATGACGCCGCCACGAGTCTGATAAATATCGAGAGCAACTAAAACCAAAGTAAATAGGCCGAATACACCGTACATTGTCAGTGATTCTTGCAGTGGAACAGACTGGGTTAATTGGGTGGTATTTTCGATAAGAGACATGCTTCCTCCCATGCGGAAGGACATTATTCGGGCTGACCTTCCGCAAACAATACAAACCAGCAGTCACATTACCCATGTGTCCGCCAGCCAATGAATGCGTTGGTCTCGTTGAAGTGATCACTTGATGAATCAGGTGACACCTTTATTTACCGGATAAGCTGATGCTTAACGAGATGACGATAAATAAACTTGCGCTAACTACTCCCCAAACGCCGCCATCATACGCCTGCACTGCGGGATCTCCAACAAAAAATCGTTATCGATAACAACAAAGTATTTTGTGAAGAATGTTTATCAACGTTATGAATTTGAAGCCGTTCAGATACAAAAAAGGAGCACTCATGCGCCCCTCATTTGTTGAATAGTCGGTCTTTAAAAACCAGTTAACGGTACAAAATAAACCAGTGTTGACCAAACTGCTACCCATGCTACGACAACCGCAGCATCAGCCCAATCTTTCTTCCACATACTCTCTTCCCTCTTAATCGCATGTGCATTAGAAAGAGAGCAAAAAAGATACCAATAGTCGTTACTGGTTTCTCTGAGAGTAAAGTTTGTGACCTCGGTTCAGACAGTTTGGTTCATCCGTTAGTAACTCGATAAAACAATCTGCCATAGAAAGGTTGCTGACAAAGCCTTCACCCTTCATGTTGAGGAGTGCTTCATAGCCTTCTTTACCTTTCATTGTGTATGCAGAAGAAGCGCCACAATACCAAGATTCGTCTTCCATTTCGCACCAACGATTGCCATCGAATACCTCAAGGTTTTTAATGCGTTGTCCCTTCGGTGCATCAGCTTGATATTCAAAATTCAAATTATGTGTGTATGGGTAGCTGCCAGAACCTGTACCTTCAACCCCATTGTTGAGTGCATTGTTGATCGCCCCTTCTAATGCCAAGCGAACGGCTTTTCCTTGCACCTCATAGCAGCCAATCGGAACGGCAAATGGCAACAATCGTCCGGCAACATCTGCCACAGTAATATTTCCCGGATTGAGAGATGTACGCACGCCTCCCGCATTATGAATGGCAAATTGAACCTTATGGCCACGCTTGTTGAGCGCATATAAGAAAGAATGCGCAACGGAAGGGGCAAGTTCACTGCCACCGAATTCATCCGGAATGCGAATATGGCGCTTCTTCTCTGCGACATTGGCAATCACTTGAGACTGAAGCTTACGCACTCGGGGGATATATTTGTCTCTTAAAATGGCTTGTGTCTCTGGGTGCTTTTTACAAACAACCACATTGGGTTGACCGTGGATAAAGTCACACGCTTCTTCAAAAACGCCTTGGTCTAGTTGTTCATTAAGCGTTGAATCCCAGAAAATTCGACGTCCCAACAGCAATTCATTTTGACCACTTAACATGGTTGCTTTGCCGTGTTCATCAAACTCAAGTACACAGTGCCCCATGGTTAATGCATGATAGCCAGCCTGAACCACATAAGTATCGTTGACTTTGATGCCATAAGGATCATCTCCGCCTAAGCCAATAGATGTAAAGTTACCTTGTAACCTATGACTATGACCACCAACAATGATACCAATGCCATCCACTTGTGCTGCGAGCTCTAAATCCCCTTCATAGCCTAAATGACTTAAAAGAATGATATTTTTGATACCGGCTTGGTGGATCTCATCAACGGTATGCTTTGCGGTTTCGATTGCGTTGATAAATGGTGTATCAGCATCAGGGTTAGCAATATCGCTCATCTTGTCGATAGACAGACCAAAGATGGCAACTTTCTCTCCATGAAACTCTTTCACTAGGTATTGCGCGCTTTGGGTGTCAGTATCGAAACTCAGCACGTTATCGCAATCGCCCATGCGATGTTCTTTATTAGGCAATTCGTTCGACAGATCCCAGTTGCCCGCGAGCAATGGGAATTGCGTACGCTGACAAAACAGAGCAACCGGCTCATTACCCATGTCGAGTTCGTGATTGCCTAATGCCATCGCATCAATGTTAAGCGCATTTAATAAGTCGGCGTTTGCTTTGCCTTTGAATAACGAAAAATACAGAGTGCCTTGGAAACAGTCACCTGCATGAAGAAATAACATGCCCTGACCTTGACGTTGCGCGTCGTCGCGTAACTGCTCTACGCGAGTCGCAATACGTGAAAAGCCACCAGCACTCACGTAAGGTTCTAATGTTCTTTCGTTATCGATATTGAGTTTTAGCTGTAATGACGTTGGCTCAAAGTAGGAATGAGTGTCATTGATGTGTGCCAATTTGATTCTGACTGGCTTATGATTTTTATTCATCGTCATCTTCTCTCTTTTCATTCCTTTTAATTATTAGAACTGAATCATGACAGAATCATGAATTTTATGAAACAGAGAAATTGTCATTTCATTTTAACGTGATCAAGATTCATCTTGCGTACAAGTTTGAAAGTGACTTTACGCCTAATCGGTCTTTATTCATAGGATGAATGCTCTTAATTTTGTGAACTGAGCTTAACTTGACATGATCAATTTCATATATGCTTATGAGGAGCAAAAGAACTCTCGATAATTCAAATAATTGCAAGGAGGAGTGAGATGAGACTAGAACGCATCGAAATCTCTGGGTTTAGAGGCATCAAACGCCTTTCACTCTCTTTTGACGAACTGACAACTTTGATCGGTGAGAATACATGGGGTAAGTCTTCCCTACTCGACGCTTTGTCTCTCGCCCTGCCCGCTGACGGTTCTCTTTATCAGTTCCAAATGACGGACTTTCACGTCGACTACGCAATTTCACACCCACAAACCCAGCACCTTCAAATCGTACTTTGCTTCAAAGCGCAGGATAAGCAAGAAGTAAACGCTGGTCGCTACAGACGAATTAAACCAACGTGGTGTGTTAACGAAAATAATGAGCATGTGATTTATTACCGTTTAAGCGCAAGCAGAGACGGGCATAACATCACCACCAAATACGCATTCTTGGACTCCGATGGTGAAGCCAAACAGCTGCACCATTCTGAAAAACTCGCAATAGAGTTGATGACACTGCATCCCGTGATCCGATTGCGTGACTCTCGCCGTTTCCCTGAGCCAAATCACATCAATGGTGACAACAAGAACGCTCGCATCGAGAAGCGCATCAATAACACCTGCCGCCGCCTATTTGCCATGCCTGGTCATGTTAACAAAGGTGAAGTGCGCAGCAGCCTTGATTCAATGCACACTCTGGTCGAGCACTACTTTGCATTCCGAAGTGTGAAAAAAGGTCACCCGAGAAAACCGCGAGATGGCTTGTTCTACGCCAGTCCGTCAGCAGAAAAAGGATTGTCGCAGTTTTTAAGGGAAACAAACAACAAACAAACCCGACTGCTACTCATGGGGTTGTTGAACGCGTACCTACAAGCAAAAGGTCCTACAGATTTAAGACGTTGCGCTCGCCCCATCTTGATCATTGAAGATCCAGAGGGTCGTTTGCACCCGACTCACTTATCTCGCGCTTGGAGTTTGTTGCAGTTACTGCCAATGCAGAAGATCCTCACCACAAACAGTGCGCGTTTACTTGGCTCCGTACCTTTGGCATCAATTCGTCGTTTGGTTCGCTTGTCGGATCGAACCATCGCAAAATCGCTCAATACTAATCGCTTTAGTGTCGACCAATTACGACGTATTGGTTTCCATATTCGCTTTCATCGCGCTGGCGCCCTATTTGCTCGTTGCTGGTTATTGGTCGAAGGAGAAACGGAAGTCTGGCTATTTAACGAGTTAGCACGCCAATGCGGTTACGATCTCGCAGCGGAAGGGGTTCAAATCGTTGAATTTGCCCAATCGGGTCTGAAGTCATTAGTTAAAGTGGCGCAAGAGTTTGGTATCGACTGGCATGTGGTGACTGACGGCGACCCGGCTGGTAAAAAATACGCGCACACAGTGAGAGCCCATTTAAATAACGACCAAGAGCGTCATCGCCTTACCGAGCTGCCCGATAGAGATATAGAACACTTCCTCTATAACAATGGCTTTGAAATTTTCTTTAAGGACATCATCAAAGTTCCTCATGATCATCCAATCCCAGCTAAGAAAGTCGTAAACCGCGTTTTGAAAAAACAAGCAAAACCGGATCTCGCACTCGCAATTGTTGCCCATTGTGAAGAACGTGGCGTCGATTGCATCCCCGTGCTTTTGCGCTGGACGCTAAAACGCGTGGTAACTATGGCAAACGGGAATACGTAAAGAGCGATACCCAAAAATAGACAGACAAAAAAAAGCACACCAATTAGGTGTGCTTGTATCAAGAATCAGTAATTTTGATTAACTGTATTGACCGGGATAAGTCTCAATACACAGCGGATACAAATAAGATCGGGGGTTCACTACTGTACTTGCTCTGCGAGCGAAGAAGTAGCGGCTGATTTCGCATGCAACCAAAGACCTGTTGCTTTCATTAGGTAACCAAACACGCCACCTAAAATCAGCGATGGCACCACAAGTTGCCAATTGCCGTCTGCAGCAAAAGTCGCGCATGAGCCAATGAAAGTACCAGGGATGTACGCTAACCAAGCTTGTTTCGCTTGAATACACATGAAGAACGCTACGATAGCTGTAATTACATATCCGATGATCTCCATACCTACGTAAGTCGAGCCATAGATGATAACCATCGCCCAGAAAACACCTGTCATATTGGTAATCAAGCTTTCTGCTAGCCCTTTCAAGCCACTTGTCGGGGACGCAAAGTAACTCGTACAGCCAAGAAAGCCTGCCCAAGATAACAGGCCAAGGGAGATAGCGATCCAGCCCCATACGCCAGAGAGAATGCCAGTTGTAATTGAAATAGCTAAAAGTGTGGTCATGGTATTCTTACCCGCTTCGTTAGTTTCGCACCATTTGGTTTGAAAACTGCCTTCATACATTGAAATCAGGCAGTCAATACTAGGCATATCCCCCACGAACTTCGGTGATCGAGATCTCATTAACTCCCTATTGCGTTGCATGTTTTACACATAAAATTTGACGCAACCGATAAATCAACAGATTTCGAAAATAACAAAATCACAATCAATTGGGCAAAATGAGCAATGAATGACAAAAAAGGCCCTGCGAGATGCAGAGCCTTTTCTAAAATAACAGCCAGTTATTACGTATATCGCTTAAAGCACAGAAGGTTTGCCTTTCATCATGCGTAGCCCTTCACGCTTGATACAGTCAACTAACGGGTTTTCCGCCATATCTGCTCGCCAGATAAACGATAAAGTTCGATCCATCTTGAGATCAGGTACATTTAACGCCACCAAATCCCCTGCTTCAATGTAACGTTCTACATCGAGATAAGGCAGACACGTCAAATACTGCCCGTTTGATACTAAACTTCTTAATACTGGAACGTGTTCGTATTCACGCCACACGTCTAAATCTTCAATAAGATGGTGAATAGAGCTATCAAAAATCTTGCGGGTACCTGAACCGTGTTCTCGCAATACCCATTTTGCTTGTTCAAGTTGAGCTAAGCTCACCGATGAGTTACGCGCAAATGGATGATGCGACGCTGCGACTACAGTAAGGTGGTCTCGGCACCAAATTTCTTGGTGTAAACGGTTATCGTCGCAGCGACCTTCAATGACGCCCAGATCATAGCGGTAATCCAAAACGCCATCGATGACGGCCTGAGTACTCTGTACGCCGAGAGAGATACGCATCTCTGGAAAATCATTATCAATGATACTGATAAGGTCAGGAACTAGGTGCTCTGCTGGAGTTTGACTTGCGCCTAATCGAATGTGTCCACTCAACAAATGTTGCTCGTAAAAACCCATTTCAATTTGAAGCGCGTCTTGCAGTAAACGCTTTGCTTTTGGTCTTAACCACATCCCCCAATGCGTTAAAGCCATTTGCTTGCCTTGCCTTTCAAATAAAGGTCTGCCAAGCATTTTTTCTAACTGAGCAAGCGACATGCTCGTCGCCGATTGTGTCAGAGCCAGTTTATCCGCGGCCTGGCTTACACTGCCGGTGTCTGCAACTGCGTCAAATACCGCTAATTGCTTAAGTGAGTAGCGCAAAGTTTCCTCCCTAATTGGCGAGTATTCCCCATACTCTCGCAACCCCAAAATACATGCGCTGATACGCAATGAGGTTCATTTTACCTGCCTTTAAAAACTTATCAAATTATTTGATGAGGATTCTAAATATTATCAATTTTACCTGTAGCTCTGACCTGCTTAATCTGGATATGCGGTTCGGGAACACCGCAACAAAAAACAATAACACCTTCATTTTCGAGTACAGACAACGTCTCGATTTCACTAACCAAGGAGTTCATATGGAACCACAGACTAAGGAGTCATTATGGCGGTGACCAGCTCTCAAAATAACCAGTATTTCTCTCCAAAAGAAATGATGGCTGAAGCTGAGAAGTTTGCACTTAGTAAAGCAAACAAAACCAGCGGCATGACACTGGGTTTGGCAATTATGGCAGGCGCATTCATTGGTTTAGCATTCTTGTTTTATATCACAGTGACAACAGGTAGTGCGGATGCAGGTTGGGGCCTTAGCCGTCTTGCAGGTGGTTTAGCATTCAGTATGGGTTTGATACTCATCGTTATTTGCGGTGGTGAGTTGTTTACCAGCTCAGTGCTTTCGAGCATCTCATGGGCAAACAAACAAATCTCATTCGGCAAAATGCTGTCAATTTGGGGCAAGGTTTATGTGGGTAACTTCATCGGTGCAATGTTCCTACTTGCATTGGTAAGCGCTGCAGGCTTGTACCAAATGGATGCGGGTCAATGGGGCTTAAACGCACTAAACATCGCACAACACAAGTTACACCACACATTGGTACAAGCTTTTGCGTTGGGCATTTTATGTAACCTGTTGGTTTGTCTTGCTATTTGGCTGACATTCAGCTCTGCAAACGCAATGACAAAAGCGGCAATGACCATCATGCCAGTCGCAATGTTCGTAAGCAGTGGCTTTGAACACTGTGTAGCAAACATGTTTATGGTGCCGCTAGGTATCGTTATCGCAAACTTCGCACCGGAATCTTTCTGGACAGCGGTTGGCGTACCGGCTTCTCAATATGCAGATTTGAATGTCGGTCACTTTATTACTGCAAACCTAATTCCAGTAACCCTAGGCAACATCGTTGGTGGCGCCGTATTAGTTGGCTTAGCTAACTGGTGTATCTACCGTCGACCAGAACTTAAAGCAGCAAAAGTTGCATCAATTACAAACACTACAACACTCACGTCAGTTAAGGAACGCACTATGAAAAACGCATCGATTGTAAAAGAGATCATGAACCCGAGCCCAGTTACTCTGAGCGTAGAAATGCCAGTATCAACTGCACTAGATACCCTATTGGACAACAATCTAATCAGTGCACCTGTTGTTGACATCGAAAACCGTTTGGTTGGTTTCTTCTCTGCTCACGACGTAATGGTAGAGCTTTGGTGTCAGGATTACATCCCAGCTCAAGAGCAGAAGGTTGTCGATTTGATGAGCCGTGACGTAGTAGCCATTGATGCAAATGACCGCTTAGTCGACGTTGTTGAGTTTCTATGTATCGATAAAGAACAACTTTACCCAACAACAAGCATGGGCATGGCAACACGCTTTACTTCTCTTTCTTTAGAAGAGCGTGCTAAGAGCATCAAAGTAAGCAAGCCTCAAGTGCTTCCTGTATTAGAAAATGGTTTGATGGTTGGCGTGGTGACACGTAACGAAGTACTTAAAGCACTACGTCCAGTTTATGGCGAGCGTCTAAACCTAGTTGAAGAAAACGTTCTAGAAACCGCATAAAACTATCACAACGAATAACTAGTAACTAGCAAGACAAGTTGGCACCAATAAAAAAGCGCTCTTATTTAAGAGCGCTTTCTGCATTTATGTCGTTGAGAACGAGGTATATGGTGAAGAACGAGAAGTTACTTCTTAACACCTTCGATGTGCAGTTCCATATCAACATAGCTTGAAGAACCCATTACTGGAATTTCAAAATCAGCAAGCTCAAGACGAGTTTGACCGATGAAACCTGCACGCTCACCACCCCATGGGTCGTTACCTGCACCAACAAATTCCGCTTCGATTGTGATTGGTTTTGTTACACCGTGAAGAGTCAGATCACCCGTTACGTCTAGCTTACCGTTGCCTTTGTCTACAACTTTTGTGCTCTTGAACGTCGCTTCACTGTATTTGCCTGCGTCGATGAAGTCGCCGCTACGGATGTGCTTGTCGCGTTCAGCATGGTTTGAATCCAGGCTTGTCGTATCAACCACTACGTTTACTTTAGAGTCAGCGATGTTTTTTTCATCAAAAGAAAAGTCACCAGAAAATGTATTAAAACGACCTTTGATGAAGCTGTAACCTAGGTGGCTAACTTTGAAGTTGATTGATGCGTGAGCACCTTTGGTATCGATAACATAATCTGCAGCGTTAGCACCAAACGGTAGTGCCATAGCGATTGCTAATCCTGTAGCGAAAAGTGACTTTTTCATTTTGAAGCTCCTAACATTTTTCTTAATGTGTTGTCTTTATCGATAAAGTGATGTTTTAGTGCAGCAACAGCGTGTAAACCTGCCATTAGGATTACAGCCCAAGCTGCGTAGAAGTGAATTTCACCTGCAATATCCGACTGGCTCGGGAATAGCTCCCCTGCGCCGGGTACCGTGAACCAATTAAATACTTCGATTCCACGGCCATCAGATGTTGAGATGAGGTAACCTGAAATAAAGATAGTGATGAGTAATAGATACATCACACCATGCGCGGCTTTCGCGGCAACGACTTCATAAGGTTTCCCTTCCACTTTTGGTGACGCCGTCACATGTTTCCATACGATGCGTGCCAAAGTGAGGATTGCTAATAAAATGCCCACAGAACGGTGATAATGCGGTGCAGTGCGATACCATTCACTGTAATAGCTAAGATCGACCATCCACAAACCCACAGCAAATAAGCCGATAATGCAAAGCGCCGATAGCCAATGCATAAATCGCGCAGGTAGATTGTAATTCTTTACCAGTGTTTCCATCTCACGTTCCTAGATATATTCCTAAGTTGATGTTGAGCAAGAAACACAACATTAACTTATTTACCTTGTATGAAACAGATTATTTACCATCCTTTACATCCAACCAATAATACCTTTTCAAACAACTTGTTCGAAAAATTAGAAGGAACTTTAAATCACTTTAAAAACGGACAGTTAGAGTTGAACTTCTTGCTCGATCTCATACAGTTCGTCATTCATCTCAAGCATACGTCGTTCAATAACGGATTTTGCGTCCTCAATGCCTTTGTTGTAATAAAAAGGCGCCAGTTTCTCCGTGATGAAATCAATCAAAAACTCACTATCAAATTGACCGATTTCCACTTCTAACTCGTCTTGCATATATTCTTGGATGGCGGCTGCCAACGCTTCTTTTTGTGCTCTTTCTAGTTTGATCATATTTTACCTGCGGAACTCTATTATCAATTTTGATGTTTAGATCAAGAAGTTGCCTATCGAAATTAGTCTATCCTAAAAGGACTATGCTAACCTTTCGCCGTTCAATTTGTTAACCGTTAAGGGATATTCTTTGCTACTCGACTTAGTCATCCAAAGTGTCAATGATTTTCAGGACGATTGCCTCAAACTTTGTGAGAAGCATTATCCTGCGGTGCATAACCAAGGAATGAGCGAACACCATTTAGGAATGGCCTTCGCGAGACGAATGGAACATACGTTTCGTCACTTTGGCCACAGCAGTGTCATCAAACCCATTGAAGTACTTGATTCTCCCGACTTGCCTCACCATTATCGAATCACCTCTGAGATAGGCACAGTTTGGGTATTAAGTCATCATATGGTGAGTGCTGGTAATTCTTGTCGAGAGAACTTGCTCTCTTCCATCATGGAATGGCAAAGCGAATATGGCTATGCCCTACAGCCCAACGACTTGTTGTTTTTAGTCAGTGACCACTGGATCAGTCGCAGCAAAACCAGCCGCGAACTTTTGCACTGGTGGATGGGTGAACTTCCTGAGCCAATCACTGAATACACAGAACAAGGCATTACGCTTTACACAAGCGAGTCACAGCTGACCCGCTCACTTGATACGCGCTTTGGTATTAGTCCTTGCTACATTAAATTTGGCCATCCTTTGCGCCGATCGAACAAGCAGCAACTGGTTCGAAAATACCTTCAACTTTATGCGGTCTTACAGTGGTAGCATCAAATTGCAACGGGTAGATTATCAGCCCGTTCATCGATTTGTTTGATGCTGGTCGATATTTCCATCCAATCAACGCTAACTCTCTTGCCTTAACCCCACTGCCACAATTAGATTCAAACTACTGTAGTAAAACTAGATGCACAACAATCAGTTAAGCATCAGTGAAAGTATCTTGGTCTAGGTTACAACAATAATGATGAGCATCACGCAGCTGCTTGGCTGCATTTCAAAACAATTAGATGGGCAGTATATTGCACACTACAAGCAACTGACGCTGAGGAGTGTGTTTCAACCTATTTATCAGAGAGATCTTTCTATTATCGGCCTTGAAGCTCTGGTTCGTATTAGTAACCAAGACGGACAAATGATAAGACCAGACCAATTTTTCCAATCCAATACCATTCCAGTCAAAGACCAAATTAATGTCGAGCGATTAAGTCGCCTGATCCACATCAGTAATTTTGGCCAATCCAAGTTTAGCAACAAAAAGCTTTTTCTTAATGTCTTACCTAAAGCAGCAGAAATGCTCGCGAAAGACATGTCGTACAGCAACCTATTGAAGCAAGCCATCATCGAAGCAGATCTTCGCCGTGAACAAATCGTGATGGAATTAGTGGAGTTGGATGCGAGTGACGAGAACTTTCTCTATAAAGCGACGAAAGAACTCAGTGATAACGGCTATATGCTTGCCATCGATGATTACGGAGTTGACGCCTCAACGGTTGAACGCGTGAAATGCGTAAGACCAAACATCATCAAAATAGACCGATCATTACTTTTGCGATATGAGAGTGGCGACTTTGCTTGCTTGATGGAAGCATTGTCTTTGGCAAAAGATATTCGCTCAAAAACCGTTATAGAAGGAATTGAAACCGAGCATCAACTTAATTTAATGAAAAAGCTCGGTTTCGATATGTATCAAGGCTATTTACTGGCGATGCCTCAAACGCTTGAAGCCTACCAAGAAGTTAAGACGGCGTAATCAAAGTCATTGATAACCGCCATCACCTTTTATTTTCGGTTTTTACCGCGGTTTTTATGAATAGCGAGTTTCGCTTTCATCTTACGTTTTTCCGAAGAGCGACTCTTACGGCGACCACCACCATTACGCTCTGGCTCAACCTCTTCGATTAAACTCGGTTCGAAACCTTCTAACCATTCTTGCGGTAAACGTTGGTCAAGTAGGTTTTCAATCGCCGTCAATAAGTACTCTTCGTCGCGGCTCATTAAAGAAACTGCCAAGCCTGATTTACCAGCGCGACCTGTACGCCCGATACGATGAACATAATCTTCGGCTTTAAACGGCATATCGAAGTTCACCACTTGCTCTAGCTCTTGAATGTCCAGACCACGAGCAGCCACATCGGTTGCGATTAACGCACGTACTTTACCTGCTTTAAATTCATCGAGCGCACGTTGACGAGCACCTTGAGATTTGTCGCCGTTGATAGAGACCGCTTTGATCCCATCCAGTTTAAGCTCTTTTGCTAGCTCATCACTGCCTTGCTTGGTTTTTGTAAAGACAAGCACTTGTTGCCAGTTACGAGAACCAATTAAGTAAGCCAATAGCTCACGTTTACGCTTTTTATCAACTGGATAAACCATCTGCTTAACAGTTTCTGCCGTAGTGTTGGCTGGCGACACTTCCACTTCGACTGGAGAGTCCATCAGCTTATAAGCTATGGTTTTAATGCGCTTCTCAAACGTTGCTGAGAACAGCATGGTTTGTTTATCTTGAGGTAAACGACGAAGAATGCGTTGCAGATCTGGCCAGAAACCCATGTCTAACATGCGGTCTGCTTCATCAAGTACAAGAATGCCCGTTTTAGCGATGATTACATTGCCGTTAAACAAGTGATCCAGCAAACGACCTGGCGTCGCGATAAGAATATCTGCGCCCTCTTCCAACTTTTTCTTTTGAACGCCAATGCTCGTACCACCATAAACACAAACAATCTTAAGGTCCGTATTTGCTGCGTACTGAGTCAGGTTATCCATAACTTGTTGAGCAAGCTCTCGCGTAGGTACAAGAATGAGTGCTTGTGGTGCGCCGTTACGTTTCTTCTGCTGAACCGATTGGATGATAGGTAAGCCAAATGCGGCAGTTTTGCCAGTACCTGTTTGCGCAGCAGCCAGGAGATCTTTGCCTTCCAATACGTGTGGAATCGACTTTTCTTGAACAGGTGTCGGAGTAACAATATTCATACCGCTTAGGGTATCAACCAACTGTTGTTCAATGCCAAGATCAGCGAAATTAACGGACATGATAAACCTCATAATTTTTGGAGCGCAGAGTTTACCAGAGCGCCTTTGGTCATACTACCTTTAGCAGACAAGGCGCTATGAAATTATTGAGTTATGAATGAACTCACTTAAAAATTCACTAACTGTTGATGGAATTGGCTGGACTGCTCCAGAACATCTTGATAAAGAGTCGAAAACTTCCCTTCCAATTGTTCATATTCGCGATCGAGAACTTCAAATGTCGTAGTGAGGTCGGCCATACGAGGGCTTCTTTGTGACATTCGATGAAGCGCAAGCTCGATGTTCTCCAAGTCTCGATAAGACTGCAGCCACCCTCCACTCCACATTCGACTGTGAAGCAATAAAAATCGTGGTGGTAACTCATCAGAAATTTGGTTATTCACTTGCTGATACGCGTCTCGGACAAACGAATCTAAAGACTGGTGACTAAATGCATGCCAGTGCTTCGCTAAGCAATGGTCCCAAAACATATCCAGTGCAATTGGCGCAAAGCGACGTGACACGCCCGTAAAATGCGGTTTGCACTCTTCAACAATGGAATGGTGATCGGTGATACGATCGACAAAACGGTGGAGTTTTATGCCATTGGAAATATCAGTCTGATACTGCTTGCTTGGATCTCCCTTTACGAAATCTCCAAGCAAGTTTCCCATTAAGTGGCTATTACAGTGATCTGCAATATGCAGGTGGGCTAGAAAGTTCATTAGACGCTGTGAGTGGCCTTTTGGCTCGTCTTACATGAACTTAAGTATAACGTCTGTTGTGACGCGGTGAGAGTACTAATTGTACTTATTCGGCTTCGTCTTCTGAGCCAATGTAGTCCGACAAGATAATACCGATCTCAAGTGCATCAAGCATCTCTAGGCATTCGTCGTTGTGGTATTGGTCGCTCATTGTGACCTCCTTTGTGTTACATCTCCTGAAGCAATCTTGCTTCAATCTTTACTGCCATTTCTTTTCTTCATCGATGACAGCAACTCCTTTTTATAGCCTTTATATGACACATTCATGACAGCGAGAAGTAAAGATTTAGAAAGCTATGACAGAAATCATAAGTAAACGTTTGCGCAACATCTCTCCTAACCTACTGACTTTTAGTCAGATTTGCCGCTAGTTCATATGCAATTCATTGTTAAAATTAATCAATGCAATTGTCATTAATAGATATAACATACCGTTAGATGTGATCACAGTTCTCATAATTTGAAATCAATCAACTACTTGTTACATATTTTGCTGATTACCATCTCATATTTTGTTTCGATAGTTCTCTAACTTAGTTCACCCCTTTTCATCTCAAATGGAGCGATTAATGAGAGAAGTTGAGTTTAGAACGATAGACAAGCTATTTATTAAAATGTCTATCAACGACAAAATCTGGGTCATTTTTCTTCTATTCCTAGTGACTCTGACTTCAGTGGCAGGAAGCCGATATTTCAATGATATTCAGCAGTTTGAAGACCAGTCTATCCTTACTGTAGAAGCCAAACTTGCGGGTATTGTTCAAGCGCAGCCTCAAAGCTTGGCGAACCTAAATGGTGTGGTGAGTACAAGTAACGCCGGTGATGCGACGTTCAACAATGGAACGGTAACGGCTTACGCAAAGCTGAATTCCGGTCAGGCAATCCAACTGACAGAAAACCTTTCACGCCAATTTGAGCAAGCTAAATCTGACGCCCTGACCTCTTTTCTTCTGAGCTTTCTTTGGGTGGTGCCGTTTGCCCTGTTCAATTACTGGGTTGCCACTTTCCTTGGCGGCGCACTTTGGGTGCTTTACACCACCACACAAAAGATTGGTGAAGGAGACTTAACCTCTCGTCTTGGTTTCCATCCGGGGCGAGACGAGTTTGGTACGATTGGCTGTGCGCTCGATAAATCAATGGATACGCTAACTGAATTAGTAAACAGCGTAAAAGACAATGCCAATACAATGAGCGAAACTTCTGCCGCGTTCGAACAAGACATGAAGTTGAGTGAAACTCAAATTGCCCATCAATATCAAACGCTGGATTCTGTCGCCACGGCAATGGAAGAGATGACGGCGTCAGCAAAAGAGGTGTCGAGTATTTCTCAACAAGCGACACTTCAATCAGACCAAGATGCCCAGCAGATTGAAAATAGCCGCGCTCGCGTTCAAAGCGTCATTTCAGAGATTGAAACCCTTTCAAGTTACATCGAACAGGCGTCAACTTCAGTAAACAGTTTGAATGAAAACACGACGCAGATTAATGATGTCATCACGACGATCAACGCCATCTCAGAGCAAACTAATCTGCTCGCATTAAATGCTGCTATTGAAGCCGCTCGTGCTGGGGAGCAAGGCCGTGGGTTTGCCGTAGTTGCAGACGAAGTCCGCACCCTTGCAAGCCGTACCCAGCAAGCGACGGTTGAGATCCAAGCCATGATTGAAAAGCTTCAATCTGAGAGCCGAAACATTGCATCAATTACTGAGCGTACCGTTCAGCAAGCTCAAACCAGTAGTCAATTGATCGATGAAATTGGAGGGGACGTGACTGCTATCGCTGATTCTGCACGATCTTTGATGGACATGAGTATTCAGATCTCGACGTCAGCAGAAGAACAAAGTGCGGTTGCAAATGACATTGCATCTGAGCTGTCAGATATTCGCTCACAATCCAACACCATTCGTGAAGTGGCACAGCAATCGACAGTTGGCGTAACCAATTTAACCCACGCTTCTGTTTCACTTGGCGAAGTATTGAAACGCTACCGAACGGCTTAAATACCGTTTCGCCATCAGGTAAGTAGGTTCAAATCGATACAATCTAAGGGATACCAAATGCAAAGGGCTCCGTTTTTGGAGCCCTTTTTAAGTAGGTGTTTTAACGTTGCCTAGGAAAGCACCATAGAGTTTTCCCGACTTGTAAACAAACGTGTATTTATTTAATCAAGTATTAACTGAGTAGCAAATTAATTTACTTTGAAGTGAATCGAAATAATCTTCGGAATTTGATGAAAGAATGTTCAAAGGATAGGTGTTCAGCTATTCTAGATCTTGCCAATTTAATTTTGCTGCTGGTGAACAATATGAATAATTACAAAACAAAAGACACTGAAGATCTTCAGTGTCCACTCTGCCAATGCGATGAATATATGATTTCATCCGACGGTGAGAAATTCACATGCGCCTCTTGCGGGTTCCACACGAAAAACTTCTCTTCCATCCAATGTTTACACCAAACTCCGTTTCTACAAGCCAAATTCAAACATATCCATAGCTTGAGTAACGTTTGTCATTAAACTGAGCAGCCTAAGAGCTGCTCTTTTAGTTCGTCAAGATGATGAATTCGGATAACGCGCTCGTCTTCCACTCGGTTGATTGGCGCGCCGTTATATAGCTGCACTGTTTTCACACCTGCGTTTAATCCAGCCTCAACGCCCTTTGGGGTGTCATCAATATACAAGCAATCGCTTGGCAGAAAACCCATATTCATCGCGCTATACATGATCAAATCAGGCTCTGGCTTCCAGCTATTCGCGTCGAAAGCAGAAAAGACTTTTCCTTTAAACGCATCTAGCAGCCCTGTTAGCTCAAGCGAGTATTCGATCTTGTCTTTCGGTCCATTAGAAGCCACACAATACTCGATGTTGTGTGAATCCAAGAATTGAATAAGACGCTTTGCGCCATCCATTGGTTTTAGGTGGCGGACAAAGAGTTTCTGTAGCTCCTCACGGTATTGTGGTTCAAGAACATCAATAGACACATTAACGTTCATGAGCGCTTTGGCATCACGCAGGATATCGGCCAACTTGCCACCTTTGAAATGTGCGACGCACTCTTCGAAACTCATCTCTACGCCGTATTGCTCAAACACATTAACCAATGCCTGACAGCACAAGCTTTCGCTGTCGACCAGCGTACCGTCACAATCGAATATGACGCACTTAATATTGTTGATAGCCATACGCCTTTCCCCCGCCAACAAATATCTCAAACCATTCGTTGAACAATTAACGTTGTTCTTATTAACTTATTTATTTGTACTAAATATGTATCAACATAATAGGTAAGTTTTGAAATGTTTAAACGACAGACTTGGCATTTCGTAGAAATGAGAAAAGGGAATTAACGTTTTTCTAAGCAAGATCACCGAATGAAGCCCCATAAGTTAGAAATATGAAACTTCACTCAGCAATGATAGATTGAATTAAATATCGTTATCTGGATACATAAAGCGCACTTCTATAAAGTCATCTAAATTATCCAGTAGTAATTGACTCAGGGCTGGGTCAAAGTGTTTGCCTTGCTCACGCTTGAAAAGTTCAACCACTTCCTCAATTGTCCAAGCACGTTTATAGCAACGCTCACTTAGCAGAGCATCAAACACATCCGCAATCGCCACAATACGTGCAAAGAGATGAATCTCTTCCCCCTTCAATCCATTCGGGTAGCCAGTACCGTCCCAGCGCTCATGGTGTTCATGCGCGACAACCGCAGCCAATTTGGCAATTTCGCCCTCGCGATTGCTCAGCAGTTCATAACCTTTGACGGTATGACGCTTCATGATCTCCCATTCTTCTGCGTTCAACTGACCGTTCTTATCGAGAATGGACTCCGGAACCGAGATTTTGCCCACATCATGCATTGGGCTGATCACTTCTATCATTTCGACTTCTCGGTGACTCAATCCACAAAACTCAGCCAAAGTTGCCGAGAGTCTCGCGACGCGCTTAACGTGCTGACCAGTTTCACCAGAGCGTGACTCTATGGCTTCACCAAGGACGTGAATCATCTCCTTCTGCACATTCAAAGTACGCTTTTGCAAGGTGACGATTTTACGGTTTTTCTGATCGATGACTTTACGTTGTCTAATTGTCATGAACTGGCTAACAATCACCAAAGACAGCAAAACAATCAATGCACACGCGAACAAGAGTAATTTAATGTTCACTTGAATAGCAGGTGGTGGCGAATTTATGATGTGCGCGCTTCTTGGCACGTCGAATCGACTAATGCCGTAATGCTCCAACGCGTTGTAGTCTAATACCGCCTCAGAAATCAGTTCGTCCCCGACCTTAGTCATTGAGAGACCAAGCTTGCTCGCCATTAGCTCTGACGCAGAATATCCATATTGTTCAGAGCGATTAACGAATCCCCCAAGAATGCCGGGCTCATCCAAATACATTTCCCACAACACAAATACCGGTGCGGCACTTTTCTTACCGACCACATGAGCCACTTCTTGGTATGAATGATACGCCCCTTTTTCCAGCTCAGTATTAAAGTGAGTCAGTAATACTGCATCGTTAGGGTCAATATTTTTTAACCGGTTGGACGCATCCGCCAAAGTCTCATCGCGAAGCTCAATTACGTTTATGCGCGGATACTTTTCCATCTCCGCAATGACACGCTTATGAATAAGCTCTGATGTCATACTACGATCAGCTAGGTAATACAGGTTTTTAATACCTGGGCGCAATTGATTAATGAGTTTGATGTTTTCTTCTACGCGGTCCTGCTCGTAGAGAATACTGCCATCTGTACTGAGGCTATCTAACGTGGCTTGTGTATTGTTTATGCCCACAGCAACGAGCGGTGTGGAACGATTTTCATTGGAGAGGTATCGCTTGGCAAACTGCAAGGCCGCATCATCTGAAATGATGACGCCATCAAACGTATAGTCAGCATATTTGAGCTGTAAGTAGTTCGCCATACGCTCAAAGTAACCATCAGAATGCACACGCTTGGCATCCAGATATTCGATGGATAATTTTACTTCATTGTTGGTTTGCTCAAACCCTTCTTCGATCCCGTTTTGAATGTCATTCGTCCATTGGTAGGACGGTTCATACGAGTGAAGTACCAATATTCTTTTGATTTCCCAATCAGATTCATCAGCATTGACTGCGGCCGTCCCTAAGCACATTAATAGAGCCAATAAACGCGTCAAACGCTTAGTCATGTTTTACCCAGCCGAGAAAGGAGTTGTGCTTATATTAAATGTCGAAGCCCAAACGAGCCTCGACTTGAATCAATTTTCTAAGACTATTGTTTCATACAATTTTTGATCGGCGTTCAATTTTTTCGCTAAATCTGAGACAAACTGAGTCTTATCTAAATTTTGAGAAACCACAGTGTCAGAAATAACGGTATTGCCTTCATATTGACTTACAATCGCGGCGCCAACGGCTTCGCCTTCAGCGAAACCAACGTAAAGTTCAAATTCCGGTGAGAGTATGATTTGAGTAAGGTACTCGACAATCATTTCTTGTTCATGCTTATCAGACCAACGTTGCGACTGCAAAATAGAAAACATGACCGTAAGTCGATGAAAATCGACAAGAAAGATATCTTCAGCGGTCAAACGCTGCTCTTTATCTAGTAGTAAAGACTTTTCGACAACTTGGTACGATTGCTCTTCAAGCATTCGTGTGTAGATTGCGCGGCCTTCCAAACTTTCTTTTGTTGGAAACTCAACTTCCACCAAATCATGCAACCACGCGTTTTTTCTTTTAATGCTTTCTAACTGTTGTTCGTTCATTTTCTTACCTTAAGCGCTGCTAATGATGAAACTTACAGCGAGTAAAAGACAGGACTTTGATTAGAAATGTAGTGCTCACCTGTTCTGGAGCGGTACATTAGCATGAAGCCTCTTACAAACCTAGCTAAAGTCCTGAGGTAACGCCAAATTTTGTTTTAACCGTGCACGTCTGATAAATTGAGTTAATAAATTAGCCTATTTAAGGGAAGAAAAATGAAAAAGAGCTTGCTTGCGCTTGGATTGATCACTGTATTAGCTGGCTGTAGCGACAATGAAGTCGGTGACGTGTCGCTTGGTATGTTCACAATGAAAGACATTAAAATCGGTCACCTACAAGATGAAGTAGTGACAGGTGTTACTTGTCACATCGCCTCTATCGAAGCAAACCTGAGCTTGTCCGATCCAAGTGACAGCTCTATCTCTTGTCGCCAAACTGGTGACATTACCCCAGAAATGATTGCAAAAATCGATAAGAGCAAGTCTGGTGAAGTGGTCTTTAAGAAGTCGAAGAGTATCTTCTTCAAAACCATGAAAGTGCGTCGTATCTACGATCCTGAAAACCAAACATTGCTTTACTTGTCTTACACAACGAAAGAGACAGAAGGCAGCTTTAAGCACAGCCTATCAACGGTCCCATTGTACGGAACCAAAGCTTACGTCGAACCGACTGTAACTCCTACAAATTAACCCCAAATCGCTTGTAAAAACATCAGCCCGCTGCATTTTTCAGCGGGCAAATTTCTTTGTAATAAAACGCAACGAATTTCAAAATTTTGTGATACAATCCCGCCTCTTTTTTTCTCACTCAAGAACAAGCATGAAGTTTCCTGGTCAGCGAAAATCTAAACACTACTTTCCAACTCACGCTCGAGATCCATTAGTCAACCAAATCCGACAGGCGCCTAAGCTGTACCGCCCAACGATTGTCGGTGTTGGTCAAACCATCGTTGATATCGAAGCGCGCGTAGACGATGCGTTTTTAGAAAAATACAACCTTAGTAAAGGTCATTCTCTCGTTCTTGAAGAGAGCAAAGCAGACGCATTGTATGAAGAGTTAGTAGAACAAGGCCTGATTACTCACCAATACCCTGGTGATACTATCGGCAACACACTACATAACTACTCTGTTTTGGCTGATAGTAAATCAGTACTCTTAGGCGTAATGTCGAAGAACATCCAAGTGGGTTCTTTCGCATACCGCTACCTATGCCGCACCTCTTCTCGCATGAACCTTAACCACCTGCAAACGGTAGATGGTCCTATTGGTCGTTGCTACACGCTAATTTCTCAAGACGGCGAGCGTACCTTCGCAATTAACGAAGGCCACATGAACAAGCTGTCTCCGGAAAGCATCCCTGAAGAAGTCTTTACTAAAGCATCAGCTCTTGTGGTTTCTTCTTACCTTATGCGTGGTAAAAAAGAAGACCAAATGCCTCAAGCGGTTCAGCGCGCAATCGAATTTGCTAAGAAGCACGAAGTCCCTGTAGTACTGACTCTAGGTACAAAATACGTGATTGAAGGCAATGCAGAATGGTGGCAAGAGTACATTCGCGACAACGTATCTGTCGTTGCAATGAACGAAGAAGAAGGCGCAGCACTAACAGGTGAAACCGACCCTCTTGCGGCTGCAGATAAAGCACTTGAGTGGGTAGACCTTGTACTTTGTACTGCTGGCCCAGATGGTCTATACATGGCGGGTTACACGGAAGAGAAAGTAAAACGTGAAACCACACATGACATTCTTGAAGGCTCTATCGAAGAGTTCAACAAGTTTGAATTTAGCCGTGCAATGCGCAAAGACGACTGTAAAGCACCAATGAAAGTGTACTCTCATATTGGTCCTTACCTTGGTGGCCCTCTTGAAATCAAGAACACCAATGGCGCAGGTGATGCGGCACTGTCTGCACTTCTGCACGATATGGCGGCTAACTCTTTCCACCAGAAAGAAGTACCAGGTTCAGAGAAACACGAAGTACGTTGCCTAACTTACTCTTCTCTATCCCAGATTTGTAAGTACGCAAACCGCGTAAGCTACGAAGTACTAACTCAGCACTCTCCTCGCCTATCTCGCGCACTACCAGAGCGTGAAGACAGCTTAGAAGAGACATACTGGGATCGCTAAGAACTAAGCATTTAGAGCAAAAAACACGCAAAGGTCACCATTAGGTGGCCTTTTTGTTTTGATCTAGCGCAGTATTTAGTGTTTTTTGTTATGATGTAGCACGCTAAGGCGCACGATCTGCTTTACACCTCTTATTTTACCAGTATTATTCTCGCGCAAACGTTTGCGCAACACTAAACAAGCTTTTACTTGTCTAGTGTTGAACGCCACGTGTTAGCCATTTTTTGGGAGTATCCATGCAGTCTGATATTGAAATTTGCCGAAACACACCGTTGTCTTCTATCGCTACTGTCGCCGCAAACGCAGGTCTTTTGCCGCATGAACTCGATACGCACGGAAAACACAAAGCTAAAGTTCCCCCCCAATGTCTTGAGCGTCTAACTGACAATCAAGATGGTAAATTGGTGTTGGTCACTGCAATTACGCCTACCCCACTGGGTGAAGGCAAAACGGTAACCACAATCGGTCTATCTCAAGGTTTATCCAAGATTAACCAATCTGTGATGGCGTGTATTCGTCAGCCTTCTATGGGACCCGTCTTTGGTGTCAAAGGAGGCGCTGCTGGTGGCGGTTACTCTCAAGTGGCGCCAATGGATGAGCTCAACCTTCATTTAACTGGCGATATCCATGCTGTCACGGCCGCGCATAACCTAGCGTCAGCAGCACTTGATGCACGTCTCTACCATGAACAACGTGAAGGTTACGATGCATTTGAAGCTCGTACGGGTTTAAAAGCGCTGAAAATCGATGTTGAGCGAATCACATGGAAACGTGTGATGGACCACAACGACCGAGCACTGCGCATGGTAAAAATAGGCTTGAATGAAGAAGGTAAGAACATCAACGGCTTCGAACGTGAAGAAGGTTTTGATATTTCTGCCGCGTCCGAGCTCATGGCTATCCTTGCGCTAGCAAATGACCTTAAAGATCTTCGTCAGCGTATTGGTCGCATCGTCGTTGCTTATGATTTGAATGGTAAACCAGTGACGACTGAAGATTTGCAAGTTGCTGGTGCCATGGCGGTCACATTGAAAGAGACCATTGCCCCTACTCTAATGCAAACGCTTGAAGGCGTACCCACTCTGATCCACGCAGGTCCATTTGCCAACATCGCTCACGGTAACTCTTCCATCATTGCAGACCAGATTGCGTTAAAACTTTCTAGTTACGTTGTCACTGAGGCAGGATTTGGCTCAGACATGGGCTTTGAGAAAGCCTGTAACATTAAAGCATTAGCCGCTGACCGTGCACCAGATTGTGTGGTAATTGTCGCGACCCTTCGTGGTTTGAAAGCAAACTCAGGTCACTACGACTTACGACCAGGTATGGCGATTCCAGACTCTATTTTCAATCCAGACCAAGCCGCACTTGAAGCCGGATTCGAAAACCTGAAATGGCACATTAATAACGTGCATAAATACGGAATCCCTGCAGTTGTTGCCATCAACCAGTTCCCACAAGATTCAGAACAAGAATTGGCAGAGCTGAAAGCATTGATTGAGCGCTTTAACCCTGAGGTAAAAGTGGCAGTAAGCACCGCATTTGCACAAGGTGGCGAAGGCGCTATTGAACTCGCACAGCACGTTGTTGAAACTTGTGAGCAAGGCGCTCAATTCCGCCCTCTTTACACCAAGAAGCAATCCTTGAAAGAAAAGCTGATGGCAGTATGTGAAGTGGGCTATGGTGCATCAAACATCGAAATGAGCGAGCTAGCGAAACAACAACTGGCACACTTTGAGAAATTAGGCTTTGATGACTTAGCGGTGTGCATTGCGAAAACACCGCTTTCAATCACAACGGATTCAGCCATAAAAGGCGCGCCAAGTGGTTTTACCGTACCAATTCGTGAGCTGCGTTTATGTGCCGGCGCGGGCTTTGTTTACGCACTGTCTGGGAACGTAATGACTATGCCAGGCCTGCCAGACAAACCTGCATTTATGAACTTAGATCTTGATGATCAAGGCAACATTATCGGCCTTTCATAAAAATAAGAAGATTGACGAGAAACGGGAGCAATTTGGCTCCCGTTTTGCTATGAACATACTCTAACATACTGTTTTTGAATTCCTTTACATTGTAAATCGGCTTTTGTAAATTGGAGTACTTACACCACTCTCACCACTATAGTGCACGGTCTATTTTTCCACTCCCTAATATAGTGCAGCGATAACACCCTCTTCTACTGAGTGCATTGATTTTGTTGACAAAATTCTATGGCTCGAATCTTGTACTACGTTATATAGCATTACCATTTATAAGTTCAAAGGACACTCAACAACGTCACTCGAAAGCCTCCTGCAGTTGGCTAACTCCTCGGGCTTTAAGTTGCTTTCGAAGTACGTAATACAAGGGAAAGGGAACATTATGCAAGACGCACTCGCTGTAATTTTAGCTGGCGGTATGGGATCAAGATTGAGCCCTCTTACCGATGATAGAGCCAAACCAGCCGTCCCATTTGGTGGTAAATATCGTATTATCGATTTCACTCTAACTAACTGTCTTCATTCAGGTTTGAGGAAAATATTGGTTTTAACTCAATACAAATCACACTCGCTACAAAAACACTTACGAGATGGTTGGTCGATCTTTAACCCCGAACTTGGTGAATACATCACAGCCGTTCCACCCCAAATGCGCAAAGGTGGTGCATGGTATGAAGGCACAGCAGATGCCATCTATCACAACATGTGGTTACTCTCTCGCAATGATGCCAAGTATGTAGTTGTTCTTTCTGGTGACCATATCTACCGCATGGATTACGCTGCGATGCTGGAAGAGCACAAAGAAAACGGCGCAAAACTCACCGTTGCTTGTATGGATGTCCCGGTAGAGGATGCCACGGCTTTTGGCGTAATGGGCATCAAAGAAAACGGCTTAGTTGAATCCTTCATCGAGAAACCGGAGAACCCGCCTACCCTGCCAGATGACCCAACTCAGAGCCTTGCCTCTATGGGCATTTATATCTTTGATATGGACGTTCTGCAAGATGCACTAGAAGAAGATGCAAAGCTTGAAGACTCAAGCCATGACTTTGGAAAAGACATCATTCCTAAGCTGATCGACACTCAATCCGTTTACGCTTATAAGTTCTGCGGTAGTAAAGGTCGTGTAGACAAAGATTGTTACTGGCGCGATGTAGGGACGATCGATTCTTTCTACGAGGCCAACATGGATTTATTAGAACCCGTTCCACCAATGAACTTGTATCAGCCAAATTGGGCAGTGCGTACTTATGAAGCACAATTTCCACCAGCAAGAACCGTATCATCGGCGACAGGTAATGAAGGGATTTTTATTAACTCCATCATTGCCAATGGTGTCATTAACTCCGGAGGTTCCGTTCAGCACTCTGTTATCGCGTCCAACGTGCGTATTCAAGACAGCGCAACCGTCGTCGATAGTATTATTTTCGATGATGTTGAGGTGGGTGAAGGCAGCCAGCTCGTCAGTTGCATTATTGACAAACACGTTCGTATTCCACCGCACACACAAATTGGTATCAACAAAATCGAAGACGCCAAACGATTTCATGTATCAGAAAAAGGGATCGTGGTTATTCCTGAAGGCTATGAGTTCTGATCGTTTACTCAAGCGTCTATTTGCAATAATCCAAAACAAAATCATATCCCCCCACAATAAAAAAGCGCGCGATGTAAATCGCGCGCTTTTGTTATCCATTCAATCTGGATTAAACGTTACATACTGTCGACCAGCTACCGTCACTACCCGGCTCTGATGCTGTCCACCAATTTGCTTGGTATACCACACCATTGTGAATCACTTTATCACCTTGGTTAGCGTGGCTTGGGTTACCTTGCCAGTCCGTTTGTGGGAAGTCAGGGTAAGTCACAAGGCCTGTTGTGTCACAAGTACCAGGCTCAGTACCACCGCCGCCACCAGTGCCAGAGTTTAAGTCACCGATCGGTAGGTCTGGTTGCTCAAACTTGAACGCGAACTCTTTACCACCAGAAATCACCGTGTAGTTAGCAGGGCCAGAGATTGGTAGGTAGTAAACCATGTCAAGCTCGTAAGTGCCGCCCGCTGGTAGGTCTTTCCATGCTGGTAGCGAGAAAGATACACGGTGCATTACACCATCCAAACCACCAATGTTGTTCGCACGAGTATGTCCAGAAGCAATCACGCTTAGGCCACCACCAGACTGATCTTTCGCGTTATCCGGTGCCGATACAGGAATGTCGAACTGGAATTCAGTACCGCCAGGAATCGCTTGACCTGTGTTGTTTGTGAACGTGATCTTAGGGTTGATTGGGTAGTTTTGGTCACCCACTTTAAAGCCACCAACGCTCACTGCGATATCAACAGCTTCAGTTGGGATAGCACCTGTCGCAATCTTGTTACCGTAAGGTGTTGCAGACTTAAACTTGTCGTAAATCGCTTTAGTCATAGTGTTACCCATGTGGTACTCACCATTACCCGCTGCACAAGCCTGTTCAGTTGCATCAATCGTAGTACGGTTACCGTTCGCGTCTAGTACGTAACAGTTGTAGTCACCTGCTAGCTCCCAGAACATGATACCGCCGATCTCTTTATCGATAACGTAGTCCGCCTTCACTTCAACAGACGCTTTGTCTTCTGTTGATAGGAATACACTCTTCTCTGCGTTCCATAGCCATGGTGCGACTGCAACATCATCGTAGTTACGCGTGTACGTGCCCACCAATTGGTCTGATGGATCGTTCACAGGATCTAGACCGTAAGCTTGAGCGTAAGAACCCCAAATGCCTTTCTCTAGGTTCTTCGCGTGCCACATAGGGTTAGAACCTGCCCCCATTTCGTTACCTTTAGGGTCAGTATCGTGCCACATGTTATCGATACCTAGAGCACCGTGACCACAGTTGTTCTTCTCACCTTCACCAGTACCTGGTGCACACTCTGATTGGTTAGGTAGTGCAGCGCGGCCCCAAAGACCATTTTCGCCACCTGTTACACCTTGCCAACCACGGGTGTAGTAAGGCACACCAATATTGATACGACCAGCAGGCATTGAACCACGGAAGTAATGGTAAGCCCAGTCAGTGTTCAAGTAACCGATACCGCCGTAAGCAGCCGTGCCGTAAACGTTCCATTGAGCAAGCTCAGAGTCTTTACCTGTATCAAACAGTGCCGCGTTGTGACCAACGTGATCGTTCCAAGCACCGTGCAAGTCGTAAGACATGATGTTCACGTAATCGAGGTACTTAGTAACATCAAAGGTTTCCATACCACGCAGTAGGTAACCCGAAGAAGGCGCTGCGATAGTCAGCATGTAGTGGATGCCATCTTGTGCAGATGCTGCGTCCAGTTTCTCACGTAGGACCTTCATTAGCTCTTGGTATGAAGCCCACAGGTATGGACGACGTGGTTCCATGAAGTCTTTATCGTAAGGGTTACCTGCACCCGCCATAGACGTTGGGTACTCGTAGTCGATGTCTAGACCATCGAATTTGTAGGTACGCATCATTTCAACTGCAGAAGTCGCGAACTTCTCGATACCTGCGTGGTTGATTGAACCGTCTGCGTTAGTTGTCATCGTGTAGAAGCCACCATCCGCAACACGATTACCGTCTGCGCCGAAGTGACCACCTGTTTCAGCCCAACCACCGATCGAGATCAGCGTTTTAACGTCATGTTTTTGCTTGTAAGTAGCAAGTGCACCGAAGTGACCTTTAAAACCTAGTGCTGGGTCTACTTCTACACCCGGCCAAGTTTTACCAGTTGCAGGGTTAGTTGGATCAGTCACGTCACCAACGTTCACTTTACCGTCTGAACCGATGCTTACAAACGCGTAGTTAATGTGAGTTAGCTGATCCCAAGGAATGTCTTTCACAAGGTAAGCCGCTTGTGGATCATCACCACTACGCCAGCTTGTGAAGTAACCAATCACACGACGTGGGTGATCGGCACCCATCAATTCACGGCCGTCTTTGTCGTAAATCGTACAGTAAGGTACATCCACACCAGCCGTTTGGTACAGACCATCAGGACGACAGTTTGAAGTGACTGCACCACCATTTACTGATAGTGATACAAGGGAAGAATCTGTTGTTGCGCCAGCATCGTCAGTCGCTTTAGCGTAAATCGATACCGAGCCTGCTGCTGCTGGAGTGAAATCAACAGCGTAAGGCGCAGCTGTTGCTGTACCAATCAGTGCACCTGCGGCAAAGAACTCAACTTTAGCTACGGTACCATCTGCGTCTGCCGCAGTAGCAGAAACCGTTACCGTGCCGCCAAGCTCAACAGAAGTGGCTGATAGCGCTACGTCTACCGTTGGTGCTTCGTTACCAGGTTGACCAGCAGCAACTGTAAGCGTAACTGCACTCACAGTGCTCGCCGCGTTTTTGTCGTCGTAGGCTTTAGTTGAGAACTCGTGAACACCCTCTGTCGCCGTCCATGAAGCAGTAAAAGGTGCTGCGGTTGATGTGCCAACCAATGCGCCATCAACAAAGAATTCAACTTTGCTGACTGTGCCGTCAGTGTCTGCAGCGTCTGCTGCAAGGTTAACGACGTCACCAGCTGTGATAGAAGCCGACGCAGAAGGAGAAGTTAGTGAAACAGTCGGTACTTCGTTAAGTGGTGGATCAACAGGACCGCCATCACAAGCGCCAAGGTTCTCCCACTCACCCCATTCACCTGACTGAGCAGGGTTATTGTTTTGCGTCCAGTAGCGCGCTTTATATGCGCTATTTTCGTGCTGAACTTGGTCACCACCATTATAAACTTTCGATGAATCCCAAGCTTCTAGAGGTGTACAGTCAACGGCTGCGTAGCTGTTGAATGCCATTAGACAAGATGCAGTCAAAGTACTGAGTGTGAATACACTCTTTCCTGCTTTCCCGTTTCTAAGGTACATATTGCTCTTCCTTAAGTTATTGTTAATACAATACAAAATACGCTTTATCTTTGCGTACCTTTTACTTTTGTTTCGACGTAAAATAACTTAAGTACAAGTGCAGAATTTCACACTACTTATTTATAAATTTTCAGCAACACCTCTCAAGAATCCACTCATAGATTGCAAGAATTGACATCTTATTTTGCACCAACAACTAATTTCACTACTCAAATAAATATGTCGATCGCAAATTAATAAAAAAGAGAAAAAAAGTCCTAATATTGAAATAAAGATCACTAAGCCTTTGTTGCTCTGGGTGTTTCATTAAAATGTCTTTTATATTCGCGACTGAACTGTGACGGGCTACTGTAGCCTACTAGCCTCGCAGCATCATTCACTCTGCGCCCTTCTACTTGGATAAGTTCACGCGCTTTATTGAGACGCACCTTTTTTATGTACTGCAAAGGCGACTCTAGAGTGACACTTCTGAAGGCTTGATGAAACGCAGACACGCTCATGTTCGCCTCTTCCGCCAAGGATTGTACATTCAGTTGTTCATGATATTCCTGATGAACACGATTAAGAGCTTTAGCCACGCGAGCATAAGAGCCTTCTTGATGCGCCAATTCAAAGAGAACATGGCCAGATTCGCTTACCAATGCTCGGTAAACAATCTCTTCTAAAAGCATCTCACCGAGCATGGCAACCTCAAGCTCGTCACATAACGTCGTCATCAGGCGTTTACAAGCATCAAGCATTTGCTCGTTCATTTGTACCGACTTTAACCCGCAGCGAGTGGCGTCTTCACACACATTAGTAAAACGTTGTGATTCCAGCTTCTTCACGAGTTTTTGTAGCAGTGCTGGAGAAATATCGATAGAGATACCTAGCAAGGGTTCATTGTCGACGGCAATCGCTTCACACTCGAGCGGCATCGGGACGCCAACCACCAAATAATCATCGGGTCCATAACGTACCGGACTTTGGCCAATATGGATGTTCTTGTACCCTTGCCCTAACACGATAATGCCAGATTGGTACACGAAAGGTTGGCGATTATTCCCTTTACTACTACGGTAAAACCACACCCCATCAATGGCGGTTTCTTTAATCCCTTCGAGATCGTCTAAGCCGAATTTCGTCGCGTATTGCTGCATGCTCTCAGCAAGTGTCTTCATTTTGTCACTCCATTCATTTGCCACGCACTATACTTGGAGTTCGTCACTCAGTTCCAGAGCAATGAACACAATTATGTAGGAATAGGCAACAAATTTGCAGAAATCGGCCTACTCAACCACTCCAGCACGTACTAATATGCACATATTCACTCTCCTCACATTGGAAGCAAGAGGTATAATAATGAACTTTTCATACGTCAACCCAACTCAAATCTTCTTCGGCCAAGGCCAAATCGCGGCAATCAAAGACGCAATTCCTGCCGACCAAAAAGTACTTGTGATCTACGGCGGCGGCTCAATCAAGAAGAACGGTGTTTACGATCAAGTGGCACAAGCATTGGAAGGCCGAGAGTGGCTTGAGTTTTCGGGTGTTGAGCCAAACCCAACCAAAGAAACACTAGATAAAGCGGTAGCTATCGTAAAAGAACAAAACGTTGATTTTATCCTAGCTGTAGGCGGTGGTTCAGTTATCGATGGTTCTAAGTACGTCGCAGCATCAGCAAAATACGACGGTGACGGTTGGGACATCATGGTAGGCAAGCATCAAGTAACCGAAGCAACGCCACTTGCTGCCATTCTTACGTTGCCTGCGACAGGTTCTGAGTCAAACATGGGCGCGGTAATCACTAAAAAAGAAACGCAAGATAAATTGGCGTTCCTAGCACCTGCAGTTCAACCGAAGTTTGCAGTTCTTGACCCAGACGTAATGAAAACCCTACCAGAGCGTCAGCTTATCAATGGTCTTGTGGATGCATGGGTTCACGTTTGTGAGCAATATCTAACACTACCAACAGGCGCAATGGTTCAAGACGGTTACGCAGAAGCACTACTGAAAAACCTTAAAGTACTAGGCGATCAGTTCGCAGAGCGCGATAACGACCAATGGCGTGCCAACCTAATGTGGACAGCAAACCAAGCATTGAACGGCCTTATCGGTAGCGGTGTTCCTCAAGACTGGGCAACACACATGATTGGTCACGAACTAACGGCGCTTTGGCACGTAGACCACGCACGTTCACTAGCGATCATCCAACCATCACTACTTCGTAACCAAATGCAGTTCAAACGCCCTAAACTTGAGCAAATGGGTCGCAACGTATTTGGCTTATCAGAAGGTGAATATTTGGCAGAGCGCACGATTCAAGCGATCGAAGCTTTCTACCATCAGCTAGACGTCGCAACTCAACTTGAAGGTTACGGTGATGATCGTGAAGCCGCTATTGACTCAGTCATTGCACAGCTATCAAAGCATGGCATGACCGTTCTTGGCGAGAACCAAGCGATTGACCTAGAAAACAGTCGAAAAATTCTTGATCTAGCGGTCGCATAACAACTCGATCTATCAAATTACTGCCTTTTTTAACGGTATTGTGTCCCCGCAGACACAATACCGTTTTTTTATGGTAATTTAGCCGCACACTGACAAAACGATATAAATTGAACTTTTCTGCTAAAAAAATAACAAATAGGCGATAGTTCGATGTTGTTGTGTAAGCCGATGACCAAAAACAAACCAAGTGCTTACCAATCGAAGTGTCACTTTTTTGCTTGCTCATAAAAAATGAGCGTTTAGTCGTCTATTCAAGAGTTATTCGTATGTGGCTGATTGTCGTAGCTTGCGCGCTCATACATATCATCAGCATTAAGACTGGCCCTAAGTGGTTATTCTTTTTGACCAAACCGCTTCCAATCACTGCAATGATTGGGATGTTAATGCTGTCTCCAGCAAGTCACCTTCACTACACCCAGTGGATCATTGGCGGGCTCTCATTGTCGCTCATGGGTGACTTAATCTTGATGCACCCAAAAGACAAATTTGTTGAGGGCATTAAACTGTTTTGCCTTGCTCAAATTAGCTATGCCTTGGGTTTCATCAATATGGCGGCTTGGCATTTTACTCCATGGATTCCATTTGCCGTATTTGGCGCAGGGCTGTGTGCCTATTTCTTTTTTAAGCCCGATTTAGGGAAAGAAAAGTGGTCGGTGGCTAGCTACATCTTTGTTTTGATGACCATGCTTTGGATGGCATTGGAATACTACGCCAGTGGTCAGACCCAATCGTCGGCGTTCGCCGTCCTAGGCAGCTTTATCTTCACCATGTCTGGGGTTGTCCTTGCCTTCGAACGATTTGGCAGTACATCAGTATTTTCGCGCCAAGTGGTGATGACAACTTATTACTCTGCACAGTTTCTTATCACCATGTCTGTCTTCGCAATTGTGATCCGTTTTCTCTAAAACTGACTATATTATCGGTTAGTTTTGTCATGAGTTACTTGCTCACCAGTTGGACAGTTTACCTCTGATAAACAGGTGCAATACGGTTAATAACTTGTTATTGTAGAAAGAAATTTATTCTAAAAGTTGGCAGCCTTGAAAGAGAAAAATATCGTCGTAGAGTTCAGCGGCGTAAACAAGTGGTATGGCGAATACCACGCCCTTAAAGACATTAATTTTTCAGTACACACCGGTGAAATCGTGGTCGTTTGTGGCCCTTCCGGCTCAGGTAAATCCACACTAATTCGTTGCATCAACCACTTAGAATCCATCCAAGAGGGCGAGCTCAGCGTCTTTGAGCATCCTGCAAATTCCAAAGCACAGAAACCGGGTAAAGTAGGAATGGTGTTTCAGCACTTTCATCTGTTTCCGCATCTCACGGTTTTAGAAAACCTGACTCTTGCCCCAATCCGCACTCTGAAGCTATCGAAGCAGGAAGCGGAGGAACGCGCAATGCATTATCTCAAGCGCGTTAACATCGAAGAGCAAGCCAACAAATACCCAATTCAACTGTCTGGTGGTCAGCAGCAACGTGTTGCTATCGCACGCTCGCTCTGTATGGAACCAGATTTACTGCTGTTTGACGAGCCAACCTCGGCGCTCGATCCTGAAATGATCAACGAAGTGTTGGACGTGATGGTTGAGTTAGCACAAAGTGGCATGACCATGATTTGTGTGACTCACGAAATGGGTTTTGCGAAAAAAGTAGCGAATCGAGTGGTATTTATGGACGAAGGTGAAATCATCGAAATGAACTCACCCGTTGCACTGTTTGAAACCCCTCAACACCCTCGTACACAAGCGTTTTTGAATCAGATTCTGAGCTACTAGCCAATGGTATTTCGAATCCTAAAACCCGTTTTACAAGCCCTACTCCAAATCGCGATTCTACTGATTGCGATCGTTTGGGTGCTTGATTCCGGCGCACAAGCAATGGGTTATCAATGGCAGTGGGAACGTGTGCCTGACTACATCGCGTTTTACGAAGATGGCGAATGGTGGCCAGCAGAGTTAATAGAAGGCCTTATCGTCACACTAAAAATCTCTGCCATTAGCCTGTTCTTCACATTAGTGATTGGTTTGGTTACCGCACTGCTGCGTCTAAGCAACTCCAAAGTTGGTAATGCGATTGGCACTACTTACGTCGAGTTAATTCGTAATACGCCATTGTTGGTGCAAATCTACCTACTCTATTTCGTGTTTGGCCCTGTCATCGGCCTAGACAGGTTCAGTACCGCCGTTTTAGCGCTATCCCTTTTCCAAGGGGCGTACACCGCGGAGATCTTCCGTGCAGGCTTAAACAGCATTCCCAAAGGTCAATTTGAGGCAGCGAAAAGCTTAGGACTGTCCCCTCTCTTTGCGTATAAAGATGTGATTCTTCCTCAGGTACTCCAACGTACCTTGCCACCATTGACCAACGAAGTCGTGTCACTGATTAAAAACTCTTCGATTGTGAGTGTTATGGCGATCTTCGACCTCACCACCGAAGCGAGAAACATCGTCTCTGAAACGGCGATGCCTTTTGAAATCTGGTTTACTGTGGCAGCAATCTACCTTGCTCTCACATTATCACTTTCTGGCTTATCCGCTTGGCTGGAACACAAACTAGGAGCCAGTTGGCGCAAATTATAAGGAGATAACATGAAGTTATTCAAAGCGACCATTACTGCATTATTGGGGCTTGCGATTGCTTTACCTTCATTAGCCAATGAAGAAGCCGCAACGCCGAACGTAGATCAAATCAAAGATCGTGGCACGCTGCGCGTTGGTATGTCGACATTCGTGCCTTGGGCAATGCGTAACAAACAAGGTGAACTGATTGGTTTTGAAATCGACGTGGCAAAACGCTTAGCCGCAGATTCAGGCCTCAAAGTCGAGTTTGTCCCAACCGCGTGGGACGGCATCATCCCTGCTCTATTAGCGAAAAAGTTTGACGTAATCATCGGTGGCATGTCGATTACTCCAGAGCGTTCAAAGAGCGTGCTGTTCACTGAACCTTATTCGCACTCTGGCGTACAAGTTGCCGCAAATAAAGAGCTAGCAGAAGGTTTTAGCGAGTTTTCAGATTTTGACTCTCGCCGTGTGAAGATTGCCGCTCGTCGTGGTGCGTTCACTGTGCAAGTAGCGCGTGAGACTTTCCCTAAAGCGAAGATCCTTCAGTTCGATGACGACGCTCAAGCATTCCAAGAAGTACTAAACGGCAATGCCCACGCGGTGATTGCATCAAGCCCGAAACCAGAGCACGAAGCGATCAAGCACGCAGACAAATTGTTCATTCCGTTTTCAGAGCGTCTGTCAAAAGGCAACGAAGCCTTCGCCGTTCGCCTAGGTGAAGAAGACAAAAAAGCATTCTTCAACCAATGGATTGAAGCACGCACGCAAGACGGTTGGCTAGATGAGCGTTACGAGTACTGGTTCTCGACGCTAGATTGGCAAGACCAAGTTGCGCAAGGCCAATAGCCCTCGCAGTTACTCATAAAGTCATAAGCTGTCACGGTTGCTCATAGCGTCAGAATAATGAGCACTTTCACAGCCATTGCAACTTTTACAATAAATACAATGACCGACTCGTTTAACGGGTCGATATTTATCTTTACTACCGGAGTCAAACCTTGAGCGGACAAACCACCACTCGCGTTGCACCAACCAAAGCAAAGTCAGGCTTTTTCTTAAGTCGTTTTAACCTACTCGATTGGGTATTGCTCGCCATCTGTGTGTTCGTTGGGGTTTGGCTCTATCATCGTTCTACCGTTGGCGTAAACTACATCTGGCACTGGAAAGACGCCATCGATTTACTGTTTACACCAAGAGCGGACGGCGGGTTACCTTACTTTTTCCAAGGCTTAATATCAACATTACGCTTAAGTCTTTGGGGTATTACCTTTGCTTTGGTATTGGGTACGTTGCTTGGGTTAGCGCGTTTTTCTGATTCGGCCTGGTTACGCACACCAGCCAACGCATTTATCCAATTGGTGAGAAACATCCCACCGTTGGTGTTTGTGTTCATTTTCTATTTCTTTATTTCCAACCAGTTAATTCCCCTGCTTGGATTAGAAGATCTGTTACGTAACTATCGTGGCGAGCCTAACACCGTTCAACTGTTCTTATTTGGTCCTGCTAACCTTTGGGAAAACCTCGCATCCGGCGTGTTATGTGTCGGTTTACTCTCTTCCGCTTACATTGCAGAAGTTGTGCGTGCGGGCTTGCAGAGTATCGACAAAGGTCAGTGGGAAGCGGCAGACTCGTTAGGTTTATCGCGTTGGGTAAAATACCGCTTTGTCATTGCGCCACAAGTCCTAAAAGCGATCACTCCGGCACTCGCAGGTCAAACCATCTCGTTAGTTAAAGATACCTCTATCGTGTCGCTGATATCTATTCAAGAGATGACTTTTGTCGGCACAGAAATGGCGAACTCATCAGGTTACATTTTCGAGATCTGGTTGATTGTCGGCTTTGTTTACTTCTTGATTTGCTTTAGTTTATCCATGTTTTTCAGGTTAATAGAGAAAAAGTCCGCATCCTATTCTAATTAGCCATGATTACGCATTTAAACGGCTTAGTTTTCGAAAATAAAACTTATTGAACAGGCTGTTATTTAGGTCTTCATTGTAGTTTTCAGTAACTACTTTGACCTCATCAAGCCAATAAACATCGGCGAGTAATTGAATATCTTTGGCCAATAATTCACATTCTGCCGTAGTCAGTTCTTCTAGCCTCTTTCCCCAACAGTATGAAACATCCACCACCAGAACTCGCTCCAAATCTAAGTACAAATGGCTATAGCTATAAAACAATGATTCGACATCATCAGAATAGGTAACGATCAAGGTACATTCCCCTTCCCCGATATCACAAATTCGGTATTTTCTATCATTTAAGTAGATGGCACGTTCCATGCTTATTTCCTCAGTAAGTGTTGTTTTACCCCTTTATTATTGAGTTTTTGTTTTTCAATGATACGAATTTGAGAAATTCATAATTGTTGATGCAGATATGAATTTCTCTAAACCATACCAACATGCATTTATCCCGTTTATCGTTATCACATCGTTTACTGCACAGGGATTGCAGTATTTATCCGAGACCTCCTCGTTAACGGAACATAGCGAGCCTTCGGCAACTCAATAAAGGCTCAACATGCTCGACCTACTCAAACAAGAATACAAATTGCCTTTAGGTATTCTCGCCGTATTGTTTTTTAAGCTCATCGGCGACAACCTACTCACCGGTGGTTTAGCACCAATATCATACGTACTGACAACAGGCGTCCTATTCTATGTCGTCATGGTGGCGATCTTCTCTGTCGTACGCCACTCCGACGCACTTGCCATCAAACTTGGTGATCCATACGGCACACTCATCCTTACCCTTTCCGTTGTTTTACTCGAAGTCATTATGGTGTCGTCGGTCATGCTGACTGGTGATTCAAATCCTTACCTTGCTAGAGACACGATGTTTGCAGTCGTCATGGCAGTACTGAATGGCTTTGTAGGTATCACATTATTAATTGGTGGGTTGAAGTATCACACTCAAACCTACAATTTAGATGGCATCAAGGCCTACTTGGTGGCAATTATTCCACTGGCTCTACTTTGTTTGGTGTTGCCTAACTTCACTAGTACAGATGCTTTCGGAAACATGTCGACCAGCCTAACGTGGACATTAGTACTCGCTTCGATTGCGCTCTATGCCGTGTTCCTCTTTGTTCAGACAAGAAGCCATACCAGTTACTTTATCGATGCGGATAACGAGGACACTCACGATCACCACGGCCCACTTCACAGCAATGCATTCCATACCATCATGCTAGTGAGTTACCTTGTCGTCGTTATCCTGCTTGCAAAGAGCCTTGCGATTCCAATCAATGATGGCATCACTGTCATGGGCGCTCCAGCGGCATTAGGTGGACTTGTCGTAGCGTTAATCATTCTTGCTCCAGAGGCCGTGGGCGCAGTTAAAGCAGCCGTAACCAATCAACTTCAGCGAGCAATGAACCTCTTTTTTGGTTCGGTACTTGCGACGATCGCACTGACTGTTCCAGCGGTTCTCTTAATATCTGGTGTAATGAACGAGCCAATTCGTTTAGGCCTTGCTCCTGCCGAAATGGTTTTGCTTGGCGCGACACTTCTCATGACCAGTGTGAGTTTCAGTAACGGCAGAACCAACTCACTGAATGGCGCAACGCACCTAATTCTATTCTTCGCTTACATCATTTTAATGTTTGATTAAGCATCAAAAAGGGCTTTGGCGCTCGCACGCCAAGGCCCAGATAAATTGGAGAACGTTATGCAAGATATTCTTAGCGCAATTTGGTCACAGGATTTCGATGCACTTCTGGAAATCAATTCCCTGTACATTTTACTGCTGCTACTCGGCGTAGTTCTATTCTTGGAGTCAAGCTTTGTCTTTTTGCCGTTGCCGGGAGACGGCTTGGTGCTGTTTGTTGGTGGTCTTGTAGGGTTAGGTGCACTCGAGTTTTCAAGTGCATTGGCAGTCCTCTCCCTTTGCGCATTTGTAGGTAGCGTGATTGCGTATCTCCAAGGGCGTTGGCTACACAATTCAAAATTCATGCACAAAGCCGAACAGACACTGCCAAAAGATGCACTTCCGAAAACACGTTTACTACTGAATAAATACGGTTTCTTGTCGCTGTTTATCTCGAGATTCATTCCGTTTGTGCGCGTACTTACTCCAATGTTAATGGGCGTAGCTCAACTTAGTTTTTGGCGAACGATTGTTATCAGCTTTACGAGCTCGCTAACGTGGGTAATCACGCTTCTGTTTGTTGGCAAGTGGGTAATGAAGCATCCATTTATCGAGCAATATCAAGCATTACTCACCAAATGGTTTTTGATAGGTAGCGCCCTATTAATGGTGACAGCAACCATCACGCTCTTTGTTCGTTTAGCCATAAACAAGAACGACGTAAATATTCAAGAATAGCGTTCAGCTACCAAGTTGAAACTCACTTCTAAGGCCAAAATTATGACCTTTATAAGCTTACCTTTTTTAGATGAAAATACACAAAACCTGTACTTCAAACTAGGAGAATGTCTTTCAAACAACAATTCGAAAAAACTGCACAAACTCATTAGTAACGCAGAGTCCCAACAACTTGCCTCCATTTTCCACAACCTCACAAATGAAGAACGTATTACACTGTGGGAAATGCTGACGGATGTAGACTCAAGTTTGGCGGCGAACTTACTCGACCATTTTTCCAACTCAGAGCTGGTCAGCTTGATGAGCCAACTCGCGACGAATACAACCGTCTGCTTGTTTCAATACATACATTCGGCAGACCGTCGATTGCTTATCAAAGAGTTACCTCACGATTTACAAGTGCAATTAAGAGCCTCATTGCCAGAAACATGGAAGTATGAGGAACGTGCTGCGTTAAGCTATTCGCTTTACTCGGCAGGTGGTATTTGTAAAAGCGAAGTACTCAAAATCGACTCAAATGCGACAGTCGATACCTTAAGTAACATGCTAAGTACACAAGAACACAATCTGGATAGATTAGAATGGCGTTATGTCTATATTCAGGATGAAAAAGGTCATTTGATTGGTGGATTAACCATTCGTGATGTATTGATGCTGCCAACTGGGGCTCAATTAATTAACCACATGGATAAGAGCATTCCAACCATCTTGGCCGATTCCGATCTAAACACGGTGAAAAGTGCACTAGATACAACGCTACATCCCGTCATTCCGGTAGTCGACGAGTTCGGTTTTCAGATTGGCGTCGTTGGGTTTAAGCATCTGAATGAAGCATTATATCAACGCTCCAAACAACAACTTTTAGAACAGGCTGGTGTATTCGGTGGGGATGAATTTCGCTCCATGCCCACGCTTAAACGTAACTTGCGTAGGCTCGCATTCCTTCTGCCATCCGTCGCATTAAGTTACGCCGCTGTATCGATTATTGCCGCCTATGAGCCGATCATCGAGCAGATTGCGGTCCTAGCCGCCATATTACCCTTGGTCGCAAACCTATCCGGAGCAGCAGGCAATCAGGCGGTCGCGGTTTCTATTCGAGAGCTATCTACTGGGCAGATATCAGCGAAGAATCTCGTTTATGTCGTGCTGAAAGAGTTACCGATCGGAGCCATCAACGGTCTATTAATCGGTGCAGTGCTTGCGCTTCTCACTTTTCTAACGCATGGCAATGAATATGCGCAACTGCCGATATACATCGGGTTAGCTTACGCGTTGTCATCGACACTTGCCGTGATGATTGGTGGCGCTTTACCGTTGCTTTTAAAGCGATACAAGCTTGATCCTGCCATGCTCTCTAGTCCCGTACTGACCACATTAACCGATGCTATTTCGTTCTTTAGCGTTCTTTATCTTGCTCAAACATTTCTCTTATAACCTTAACAACAGGTGACACTATGCATATAGAAACTTTCGTGACTTACATGACGCTGACTGTGTTAGGTTTGTTACCCATTATGAACCCACCTTCTGCTGCAACGATCTTATTAGGGCTAAGTAAAGGACGAGACAGAAGTTATATGATTTCTCAAGCCAAATCGGCAGGAGTCTATCTATTTATCGCTCTTTGTATCACCTTTTTCATTGGCGCATCTGTCTTAGAGTTATTCAGTATCTCGATACCGAGCTTACGATTGGGCGGCGGCATTATTATTTTGGTGATTGGATTTAACATGCTATTCCCGAAAACTCAAAGTGAGTCAAACAGCCCGGCGCAAGATTCGATCGCCTTAGTCCCTCTTACGATTCCCTCGCTTTGTGGTCCAGGTTCCATGGCAATGATCATCAGTTTGGCCGCTCAAATCGCAACCTACGAAAGTCATGATAGTATCATGAGCGTTTATTGTGGCGTCGTCGCTGGGCTTGCTGTGGTTACACTAATAGCGACCTTTACATTAACCATGGCTTACCCTTTGCTCAAAGCACTCGGCCAAAACGGAATTGACGCATTTACACGTATCATGGGCTTTCTTCTGATTTGTATGGGCGTCCAGTTTTTCACTTTGGGCATTGAAGAAATTGTCCTAGAAATAAATCAGCTACTATAAACCTGCAAATTAGATATTTAAATAAACCCTGATAACAAGGTTAATCCAATCCTACTTTTCATGTAGTTAGTATTTTAATGCCTCACCGAACCGTCGGTGAGGTGTTTTTAATACAATAAAACTTACCATATAACCTCATGACAAATGCAAATTTGAATCGCTGTAATTCATGGTTTATCAAGTTACATAAAAATAAAATAACCCCATCATAAAACGAAAGATGAGGTTTTATTTATGACATTAAACAAATCGACGTTACTACTAATTTCGCTTATTTCTGCACCTATTGCATTTGCAAAAAATAATATTGATTTTACTGATTCCACACAACATTACTCGGGCTTTAACCTAGGGTATGGTAGCAATGATTTCGACGTTGGTGTCCAATTCGCTAAGCCGATTAATACAGATTGGAGTGTTATGGGAAGCTATAATGGCAGTAACGACTTCGACACTCATTTACTCGGCATTGACCTGAAACACAAGAGCCAACTTGGATTCAGCTTTGAATATCTTTACGACACTGCGTATGGTTCTGACGAATTACGCGCCAACGACTATGCTTTCAGCCTGTACAAAGTAAATAAGATGAATAAACACGTCACGTTTACACCGCAACTGTCTGTTGGTAATGTTGACCATCAGCAAATGACCAGCAATGTTTATTATACTACTGCTGAGCTCGATATGACTTATAAGGTTAACAGCAATATCTGGCTTGGTGTTACCCCTGAATACACTTATAGCTTTGGTCACATAAATGAAAAAAACGGCGACCGTTCTAAATGGAGAAACTGGGATTATAGTGCCGAAATTGGATATCAATTTGATAATTCGAGCGCTTTCATTTATAGCTTCCACTATGACGATGGCGACAATCTTTCATTATTCTCCTTTAAACATACTTTCTAACCATTTCGAGCTGTCTAATTAGGCAGCTCGATTTATTTTACCCTTTCCCTTTCCCCTTCCTACTTTTGTCATTGGTCACTTCAAATAAATAGCCGTTTTCTAATTTGATTGAAGTCACAGACTTCGTTTCAACGACGAGTCTGTCGAATTACCATTACCATTGATTATTCATTGCTTACAAAATGAGTCATTGAGTTTATTGGCAATTCGCATATGCTAATAAGCACAATTCCTATTCATTGCAGTGAGGGTTTATGATTGATTTGAAAGACTTGGATCTCAATCTTCTCAAAATACTGAAAGCTGTCGTCGAAACTCAAAACACTCATGCAGCGGCAGATGCGCTTGGCATTTCCCAAACCAGTGTCAGTCGAGGGCTTGCAAAATTAAGAGAAACATTCGGTGACCAACTTTTTATCCGTAAAGCACATGGTGTCGAACCATCCGAACTGGCAGAGAAACTTGCCGAAGCATCTGATGAAATGCTCAATCCTCTTATGAAAGTCGTAGAGTCTTACCATCACTTCGATCCATTAGAATTTACTGGTGAAGTGAATATAGCAATGAATGTTTTTATTCTTGAACAATTCGGAGATGGGATATTTAGCGCGCTAAGAGAGGCACTCCCTAATGCGAACTTTAAAATGCTATATTGGCAAGAGCACAGCCTATTAGACGTTCTCAGTGGTAACATTGATTACCTTCTACATTTTTCCGGTATGCCTTTCCCACAAGATATCTATTTGCATAAACTCCAAGACATCAAGGTCAGTGTGGTTGCACGCAAGGAGCACCCTATTTTGAGTCACCGTCACGATTGGGAAGATATTCATGATATTCCCGTCGCACGCATTTTGATTGATGGGGTCAACACTAAACGCTCACCGATAGAAGAGTTGTACCTATCAAAAGGATATACGCCACGAGTTACGCTCGCGACACACAGCGTCTCTGTATTAACGAACAAAATCAAGAACTCAGATGCGTTGTGTTTTGGTAGCAGCTTTATGACCGTAAAAGAACCCGAACTACAATGCTACCCCCTTCCCAAAGTGCCAAAAGAAATGCACCAAATTCAGTTAAACGGCGGTTATTTACAGTCTAAGCGCGGCTTTCCGCTTAACCAGCATCTACACCAAACGCTGCAGAGCTATTTCGATTCAATTGAGCAGCCTGATTGCCTCTATTCTTAACATCTTCGTTGTAGGCACACTTTATCGAGGTATTAAAAAGGGTAGCGAACACATTCGCTACCCTTTGGACAAACCACACAAATATTAGATTATCGAACCGCTGATGTTTTTGAGGGGTATAAAATAGTGTCCTTGATTTCATGTTTGTATTCGTAACTAAAATCAGGGAAAGGAAATTCGCTTTCTTCATGCCATTTTGCTACCACTTGAGCGGCTTTTGTCTTTTGCTCCTCATCATCAGAATCTTGCTTCTTCACCAGTTGGTATTGGGTGGAGTGTGCGATTTTCGCCCCAACGCTTTCTACCTGCGCTAATGCGGCAAACAGAATGTCTTCCTGAACGGCCATAAACTCTTCGTTATCTCGACATCGAATGTACGCCATCATATTGATGTTAATCGAATAATCCCCGACGCCAATTAACCGCACACGAACAGGCTCTGCTTCTGTCATTGGATGCTGAAGTAGCAATCGGCGGATGTTCACGATCAGTACTCTTAACTGTTCCAAGCTGATTTCAGAACGTAATCTAAGTACGTGGTCCATACGGCGTTTGTCCCGACGCTCTAAGTTATCAATTTCCATGTTGGCAAATTCAGAGTTCGGTATCGTAATTAAAGACCGCTCTAGTGTGCGGATGCGAGTCGACCTAAGTCCGATACTTTCAATTGTTCCAAGTTTCTCACCATAACGACAAAGTTCGCCAATTTTGATTCCACCATCGGCATAGAGCGTCAACCCGTTGATTACGTTTTCTAACACCGGACGAATTGCAAGCGCGACCGCTAAACCACCCACACCTAAACCAGCAAGTATGGGCGAAATTGAGAATCCCATATATTCGATGACATAAATGCCCAAAACCGCAATCGTCAATCCACCGACTATTCTCGCCAAGACAGTGATGAGAGAAGAGTCTACGTGTTTCCCATTGTGTTTTTTAAAGACATAGATCTCAGCAAAATAGTTAAATATTGCCATGATCAACCAAGACACGGAAACGAACTGCGCAACTAAGAAAGAAGTAGCGAAAAACTGATAAATCCCCCCGGTTAACCAAACCCCATCATCAATGAACTTTCTGGTCATCATCAGTAGCAATACTACTAATACTAGCGAAATTAACCTGCCTATTCGCCACTTGAGCCCTTTACTTTCCCACTTGTCATTCCAACGATCGCCAAACATAAAGCTGATTTTAATCATCACTTTACATAGTGACAGCACACAGGCTAATGCAAACCACTGCCACAATGGTAATGGTCCATACAACTGGTTAAATGAAGACGGCAGCGCCTGTATATACTGCTTTGAAATTAAAGGGCCTGGGCTGGCTAAAAACGTTTGATAAAGGTCGTTCCTCGGTTCCACAGTGTAGTCATTCGAGGCTAATGTCCGATACCAACGGGGTAGACTCTGAACCGTCACGGCAGAAAACAAAAATTGGTCAACATTATCTCCACTCATTTGTTTGGAGATAACAATATCGGAGTTTCCAAGACGCCAATACGACAAATCATTCTCTCTGACTTGATTAAGGCCTGGCGAGCTTTCACGAACCTCCAAATCAAATCGATCAATAACCTCTCGCAGCAAAATGATTCTTTCCATCGTGACGACGGTCCGACTGCGGTTAGGTACCAATGAGAGATCCATGGTCCTTAAAGCCTGAGCGTAAGCCTGTTGGGCTTCAGGAAGCTGTAGGGTTTCTTCTTGCCAGTGGTGAATGACTAAATCCGATGAATAGATAAAGCTGGCTAAGGTGTCACTGGGACTAGATGTGTCAGCCAGTTTTACTGGTTCATTTGCTCGCAAGGTTAAACTAAAAAATAAGAGCAGAGAGCCGAATAAGGTTGCGATATAACGATTTAACACGATTTCTGTTCATCCTCGCTGACTGGCTGTTTAAGGTCTTCGTTAGAAGCACCATGAGTATTATTTTCTGGTTGTACCCAGGCTTGATCCATTGGGGTCATGGAATAACCATGATCAATCAAAGATTGGTGGGTGGAATAATGGCATATCGCTTTTAATAACGTCGATATGCAAAAAGAGAAAAATGTACGTACTTGTTTCATGGCTGTCTCCATCAAACGAGTCACGTCCTTGTGATATGAAAAATCAGTTAGTCGAACTCAAATCTTCAACTCTCACTAGTTAATGTGCTTATCGAAGAACAAACCAAGCTCTTTCAGTGCATCGTCGGATTCTGGCATATCCACAATTAGGCCGTTCATATAATCGCCGTGGGCTTGACCATCGTACACATGCAAGTGTGTGTCGACGTCTGCGCTACGTAATAATCGATGCATACGCACGGTGTCACTAAGCAGAAGATCACGAGTTCCTGAGATAAAAATCGTTGGTGGAAAAGATTCGATCTCTGCATTGATTGGTGACAACAGAGGGTTGTCTAACGGCTCTCCATTCGCGTACAAATCAAATGTACCTTGAATCACACCTTCGCGTTGGCCCAGTGGGTCAAGCCCTTTCAACGTGTGCCATGTGTCTGACGTCTCTTTTAGATCGACTGCTGGCGTCCCTGCGAACAAAGCACCTGGAGTTGGCAGCCCAAGCTCTTGTAGCTTAAGCGTTGATGCCAGGGTCAAATTACCACCAGCTGATGTTCCAAAAATCGCCGTTGATTCTGGAGCCTGAGTTTTAATTAGCTCTTTCCACACCGTCACCACATCATCAATAGCTGCTGGGAACGCGTGATGTGGTGGTTGGCGGTAATCAATCGAAATCACTTGAGCACCTAAACCGTTTGCAACCCATATCGCTTCACGCATTGCAGACTCTCCACCACCAAGAACAAAAGCACCTCCATGGATATGGACAAGCCACTTATCTTTGTATTCTGGTGCAATGTTTTGCGGGGTCACAAGGAAGGTATCCACACCGCCAATCTGTTTCGTTTCAAACGTCGTGCCTGTCTGTTCTAGCGCGTAATGCGCAAGCTCAATGCCAGCTTGATCATACATCGTTTGAAATTTAACCCATTCTTCTTTTGTGGTTGGTACAGGTACATTAAGTGGTGATTGAGTTCCTCTTTGCTCCAACAGAGTCGAAAACTCATTAGAAACACCTGCTGGTGTTGGAATAGTACGCTTCTCTAACACAGCATTTGCAAATACCGCAGAGCTTGAAAGACCGATTAATAGTGTAGGAATAAGAGTTGCTAGTTTAGATTTCATGTTCGCTCCAGTTGTCGTTTTGTTTAACTGAAGCCATTATTTATTGAGCAAACCATAATGCCTATGAATTAGAGAAATTCAAATTTGCCCTGTCTAATCCTGCAATAATGAATTTGTCTAATTCATTAAATAGATAAGCCTCCTGTGCGATAACTCCCTTATCGCTTATAAGGAGGCTCTATGAAGTATGTACCTGTCATTGCCATATTTTCTGCGTATTTAGTGTTTTTCTTTACGCTCGTCATCAAACTAAATAGTTAACCTATATACCTAAGAGCACAACGGTTCTAATCAGACACTCAGAAATCTAGCTCATGAATGGCGTGATCTACTTTCTGAATTGTATCTGTATAGCAATATTTTTTAGCTTGATGGAGAAAAATTCGGAATCTATTTCAAATTAACTCAATAGCGCTCCTATTTAGGACTTTCTATGTCTTCAAATCGGAACCCCATCCTGTTAGAGTCGATTTCATGCTAGTTTTTTGGCGTTATTCATGGAGTTAAAGAAGCAATCTGATTACGAGCAGTACATAAGACAGAACCGTCTTGGTGAATACTACGTTGTGCTCAATCAATACACTTTTCACAGTGTTTATCAGCCTATCTTTGATAAACACCAGAAAATGATCGGTATGGAAGCCCTACTGCGCATTCGTGGTGCTGATGGTGCCTACATACGTCCCGATCTTTTCTTTACTGATAGCAGCATTGATACCCACTTTAGACTTTGCATCGAGTTCCTATCTCGAGCAATTCATATCCGCAACTTCGCTCGTCACTTTGCGGGCTCGCCGATCAAACTGTTTCTCAACGTAATGCCCCAAACGTTATTAACGCTTACCAATGACATGGGCTTTAAAGATAACGGATTACTCTACAAGCGATTATCTGAATTGGGTATGGCACCTTCTGATGTCGTCTTTGAAGTGGTAGAAGAGGCCTGTGGCGATACAGAGCTTTTGAGCCAAGCCGTAAAACTCATGCGCGCCAATGGCTTCTTGTTTGCGATTGATGACTTTGGCTCTCACCATTCTGATATGCCGCGAGTGAAGCAGCTTTGCCCTGATATCATCAAGATCGACCGCTCTTACCTACTCGACTATTGCTCTGGTGACACACTCGCGATAGCCAATGCAGTCGAACTCGCCGTTCAGATGAACGCTAAAGTCGTGATTGAAGGCGTAGAAGAGAACAGCCAGTTATCCGCAATGCAGGCGCTCGACTTGGATTACTACCAAGGTTTTTATCTAGCGAAACCAAACTCGATTCACCACTGGACCAAGCAAAAAGACACAGCTAAGGTACTGCATTAAAAGCGATAACACTGAGACGAATTAAATCGTTTTAGATACAAAAGCGCCGCCTAGGTTACTCATCAAAGCGGCGCTTTTCTGTTTATGTCGATTCTGATATCCAAATGAGACGTTTAGAAGAAGTCGATTGAGTTGCGGCCACTCTTAGGATCGCGAACTGCTTGAGGCTTGTCGTCTTTCTTGCCTTTCTTAGCAGATTGAGACAACGCTTCTTTCTGTGCTTTACGCTCTTTGTGTGCAGCTTTACGACCAGTCGACTTAGGGCCCTTAACGTTCGCTTTTTCGTTCTTTTTCGAGCGAGACTTTTCTTTACGAGCCGTTTGCGCTTCTTTCTTCGCCTTCTTCTCTGCTTTTTGCTCTGCAGTTTCTGGCTCAGTCACTGGTGCATCACACACTACGACATAATATTCTTGATTGAACTCAAAGAAGTCACCGTCATACATCTTGCGACGCTTACGTGTTTCAAGCTCGCCGTTTACTGCAACGTAACCTTCTTCGATGATGTGTTTTGCTTCACCACCGCCACTCACCAAGTTTGCGATTTTGAAAAGCTTGTACAGCTCAATTGGGTGTGCGTCAACGTCGATACCGATCGCTTCGATCTCAATCTCTTCGCCTTCTAAATACTCTTCGTGTTCGTAATCTTGGGTCATGTTCATTACTCATTTTTCTTGATGAACGGAGTTTAAACGGAATGCGTACAAATAGAAACGTGATCTTCACTCAACTTGTCCAATTGGGTATATACTCACCCAATAACTCCTTGAACGAGCGATATTTTGTCTAACAAGAACCACATTACCTTTGCCACCGCCAACCTGTTGAACTTTGTCGCACCTCCTGGCGCGTATTATGATTTCGAGAACATTTACTCCCTCGACGATTGGCAGGACAAACTCACTTGGACCAAATCGCAGTTCGACCAACTCAATCCCGACATCATCGGCTTGCAAGAAGTATTCAGCATTAAAGAAACCCAAGCCTTCTTTGCTGAGATCGGTTACCAATACTTTGCCTGTGTCGATACACCGCATATCGAGGGCGACTACATATACTCTCGTCCTGTTGTTGCCGTAGCCTCTCGCTTTCCCATTGAAAGCTTTGAAGCCGTCACATTCGATCAAGATACGCTCAATGCCTTTGATGATATCGACGCGCCGCCGTTCAGCCGAAAACCCGTTCGGGCAACCATTATTCACCCAATCATTGGGCATATCTGCGTGTACGTCACGCACTTGAAGTCACAACGCCCTGCAGACTCAGAGACACCAGAACAGGCCAGCAGACCCATTGCCCGCTGGCTATCGACACAACAACGGGGTTGGGAAGCTGCAATGCTGCGCGATGCAATGCAAAAGCACTATGCGAATAGCCCGATGCCGACATTGTTGATGGGTGACATGAACCAAGCCATCACTCAAACAAGCGTTAATAACGTTTTGGTTGAACAATACGGTGACAGCGTCACTGACTTACGACTTTATGATGGCTGGGAATTGCAAGTGGCGCCATCTTTAGAATCAAGACCAGCAACACACTACCACTTTGCGAAAGGAAACGTGTTGGATTACATACTACTGTCGCAGGAGTTTGATGCGCACGCCGATGTATCCATAGCAGAAGTGACGAATTATCAAGTGCTGGATGCACACCTGATTAACCCATCTTTTGAGAGAGATAAAAACGCCAGCGACCACGCCTTTGTGGCGCTGACGGTAGAAATCAAGCTTTAGCGTCGGTGTGACGTTTCACGATCTTACGCGGAATCAACTCCACCCCTGCTTTATAGCGTTTTGCTGAAGCATTGAGCGCCAACTCCATTGCGCTGTCGGCAATTAGCTCAAATTGCTGTGGTAGCGAGTTGATTTTGATTGGCAGAAAGTCGAGTAAGCGGTTATCACCAAAGGTAGCCAAACGCACCTTACCCATCAGTTCAGGCTTTTCTAACATCACGTCCAACACGCCTTCTAATAAGGTGTATGACATGGTCACTACCGCATCAGGTAGCTGGCCTTTTGCAATCCAACCTTCCAGAACCTTCTTCCCTTCTTCACGGGAGAAGTGCTGGCCATAACCTACCAAAGCCTCGTTACCTTCTTGCTGACAAGCAGAGCGGAAACCCAGTTCACGCTCTTTAGAAACTTGAAGTTCTTCTAATGCGCCAATCAGACCGATGGACTCAATCTCCGAAGACAGTACCGATTCTGTCAGCTCAAATGCCGCATCGAAATCTTCACTGATCACACAACAAAAGTGTTCATCATCCATAGGACGGTCGAGTGCGATAACGGGTGTGCCCGAGTTTTGCAGCTTTAAGTAGTACTCACTGGCGGCAGGCATACTACTGGCAACAAACAACGCATCAATGCGGCGGCTAACTAGCGCCTCAGCCACCTTTTCTTCGGTTTGCGGATTGTCGTCTGAGCAACCAATCAAAATTTGGTAGCCTGCTTTACGAGAGTTCTGTTCAATCAGTTTTGCTAAACGTGCGTAACTGGTGTTTTCTAAGTCTGGAATGATCAAACCAAACGAGCGAGAGTTACCCGCTCTCAAAGAAGAAGCGGCGTGATCCGGTTTGTAATTGTAATGCTCAACCACCGCCATGACTTTCTTTTGAGTCTTTTCGCTGATGCGGTATTTCTGCGCTTTACCGTTAATCACATAGCTTGCCGTGGTCTTGGAAACCCCAGCTAATTTTGCTATTTCATCCAGTGTCATATTCTAAGCCCTGTTCTGTGCGCGGGATCATATTAATACATCAACGATCCTTCGATAAGTTGAATTATATGCTGAACCGATTCAGTATAAAAGCTGAAAGGATTCAGCAAAACTTAAAAATTGACGAGAGTCACCAAAATCAAGCAACACATACACGGTTTGCTAGGCTATTAAAATAATAGAGCCGTGAACGGTTAGCCCCTGATTTGAAAACGGTTTCGCTGAATGCTTTAAAAAACTTGACTAATTGCTGAATCGATTCAGTCACCTGTTAAGCAATACTGCTTAGTGAATAAATTGAGTTCAGCAACAACAGAACCACGCGTTACGCAGCCCAAACGCTCCGTAACCAAGATGAATTAGAAATAAAGACCTTAAGGCTGGAGAAGCACCATGCTTAAGCTAAGTAAGAACGACATTACCCTATCTCAATCCGCTACAGATAAATTTGAAGCGATCAAAAACATCGCTCAAAGCCTTACAGACAAAGGTCTGGTAGAACAAGGTTATGTAGAAGGCATGCTAAACCGTGAAAACCAGAACTCTACGTTTCTAGGTAACGGCATCGCAATTCCTCACGGTACGACTGACACGCGCTCAATGGTGAAAACCACTGGCGTTGCTGTACACCATTTCCCAGAAGGCGTTGAATGGGGCGACGGCAACAAAGTATTCGTTGCTATCGGTATCGCCGCGAAATCGGACGAGCACTTAGGCATTCTTAAGCAGCTAACAAAAGTATTGGGTGCCGACGGCGTTGAAGAGCGTCTACGCAAGGCGAAAAATGAAGACGACATCATCGCCCTACTTCATGGCGACGTTCAGCTAGAAGCCGATTTCGATGCATCTCTCATTCAACTGCAATTCCCAGCGAGCGACATGATTCAGATGAGCGCGGTTGCTGGCGGCCTACTTAAAAACACAGGTTGTGCAGGTACAGAGTTCGTTGCAGACCTAGTAACAAAAACGCCTACACATCTAGGCCAAGGTCTATGGCTAGTTGGTAGTGATAAGCAAGTAACCCGTACTGGTGTTGCTTTTGTATCAACAGCAAATGATTGTGAGTTCGAAGGCGAGAAAGTACGCGCTCTAGTCGCTTTTGCTGCTTGCAACAATGCTCACCAATCTATCCTAAGCACGATTTCAAAGCTTGTATTCAATAACGAACACAGCAAACTACTTGATGGTTCTGCTGAACAAATTCTTGCGCTATTTAAAGGCGAAGAAATGGCAGCGGAATCAACTGAAGATGGCAACACAGCAATTTTCAAGATCAAAAACGCACACGGCCTACACGCTCGTCCAGGCGCGATGCTAGTTGCAGAAGCGAAGAAGTTCGAATCGAACATCCGCGTAGCTAACCTTGACGGTTCGGGTAAAACAGTAAACGCGAAGAGCCTAATGAAAGTTATCGCGCTAGGCGTGAAACACGGCCACCAGCTTCAATTCTCTGCTGAAGGACCAGACGCTGCACAAGCGCTTGAGTCAATCGGTAACGCAATCGCATCTGGTCTTGGCGAAGGTTAAGGGGCGAGAGAATGACAGAATTGAAAACAAACAAAGTCGTTACCATCACACTTAACCCTGCCCTTGACCTCACTGGCTCACTAGACGCACTAAAAGTCGGTTCTGTTAGCCTAGTTGAAAAGAGCAACCTACACGCTGCGGGTAAAGGCGTAAACGTGGCGAAGGTACTGAGCGACCTTGGTGCGGACGTTACCGTGACGGGCTTTCTTGGTAAAGATAACCCAGAGCTGTTCCACCAGCTGTTTAGCGATATCAACGTAATGAACGAATTTGTTGAAGTAGAAGGCGCAACCCGCATCAACGTGAAACTGGTCGAAGAAGATGGCCAAGTGAGCGACATCAACTTCCCTGGTGTTCAAGTAACAGCGCAAGAAATCGCTCGCTTTGAAGAAACCCTATTCCGCCTTGCAGAAACACACGATTACTTTGTATTGGCAGGCAGCCTACCGGGCGGTGTTACTGCAGAGCAATGCGCAGCATGGATTGAGAAGCTTCATCAGCAAGGCAAAAAAGTCTTGTTCGATAGCAGCAAAGCTGCGCTGCGTGCAGGCATCGACGCTCACCCGTGGCTGATCAAACCAAACGATGAAGAGCTAAGCGACTTTGTTGGCGAGCACCTAACCACACCAGAGCAATGCCAAGCAGCAGCACAGACGCTAAGCGACAAAGGCATTGAGAACATCGTGGTTTCTATGGGTGCAGACGGCGTGATGTGGCTGAACCAAGGCGAATGGCTTCGCGCTCAACCACCACGAATGAATGTTGTAAGCACTGTTGGCGCAGGCGATACGCTTGTGGCTGGCTTGTGCTGGGGTCACATGCAAGTGTTGCCGAAGAACGATTTACTGCGCTTCGCTACGGCGCTTTCTGCCCTAGCAGTGAGCCAAGTTGGTGTTGGCCTAACCAGTCAGGAAGAACTGGAGAACATTAAGCTCCAAACCGAAGTTACCGAGCTTTACCCTAATACGAACTTAGACAAAAACTAAGGAACAGAAGGTTATCAGTATGAATATTGCCATTATTACAGCTTGTCCAAGTGGTGTTGCGAACAGCATCATTGCGGCAGGCCTACTAGAACAAGCAGCAGCTAAGTTGGGTTGGAACGCAAAGATTGAATGCCAATCAAGCGTGGTTGAACCAACACTGCTAACAGACGCTGACATTGAACAAGCAGAAGCGATCGTAATTGCGGCTAACACTCCAGTTGATACTTCTCGTTTCGTAGGTAAAAAAGTCTACCAAACAGATATCAGCACCGTTGCAAAAGACGCAATGGCTTTCCTGCAGACTGCGGTTGAAAACTCAGCAACACTAGAGCAAGCAACCACAGTTACGGCACAAGTAGCAGCACCAGCAGAAAGCGCATCTGCAACAAAGAAGATCGTTGCTATTACTGCATGTCCAACTGGCGTAGCACACACTTTCATGGCAGCGGAAGCGCTAGAGGAAGAAGGCAAACGTCGTGGTCACCAAATTAAAGTGGAAACGCGTGGCTCAGTAGGTGCGAAAAACCAACTGACTGACCAAGAAATCGCAGACGCAGATTTGGTCATCATCGCAGCAGACATCGAAGTACCTCTTGACCGCTTTAACGGCAAGAAGATGTACCGCACTAAAACAGGTCCAGCGCTGAAGAAAACAGCAGAAGAAATGGACAAGGCGTTTGAACAAGCAAGCGTATACCAACACTCTGGTTCTTCTAGCGCATCATCAGCGACAGAAGAGAAGAAAGGCGCATACAAGCACCTAATGACAGGTGTATCTCACATGCTTCCAGTTGTGGTAGCCGGTGGTTTGATCATCGCCCTATCCTTCGTATTTGGTATCGAAGCATTTAAAGAAGAAGGTACGCTGGCAGCAGCACTGATGAACATCGGTGGTGGCTCTGCATTCGCATTGATGATTCCAGTTCTTGCTGGCTACATCGCCTTCTCTATTGCTGACCGTCCAGGTCTAGCTCCGGGTCTCGTTGGCGGTATGCTTGCAAGCTCAACTGGCGCAGGTTTCCTTGGTGGCATAGCAGCAGGTTTTATAGCCGGTTACGCAGCGAAGTTCCTAGCAGACAAAGTAAAACTTCCACAATCAATGGAAGCGCTTAAACCGATCCTTATCATTCCTTTCGTGGCGACACTGTTCACGGGTCTTGTAATGATTTACATCGTAGGTGGTCCGGTTTCAGGCATCATGAATGGCCTAACTGACTTCCTAAACAACATGGGTTCCGACAGCGCAGTTCTACTGGGTATTATCCTTGGCGCAATGATGTGTTTCGACCTAGGTGGTCCAGTAAACAAAGCTGCTTACGCATTCGGTGTGGGTCTATTGGCTTCACAAACTTACGCACCAATGGCGGCAATCATGGCGGCAGGTATGGTTCCTGCGCTTGGTATGGGCCTTGCGACATTCATTGCTAAGAACAAGTTTGAGCAAAGCGAGCGTGAAGCGGGTAAAGCATCATTCGTTCTTGGTCTGTGCTTTATCTCTGAAGGTGCAATCCCATTTGCAGCGAAAGATCCAATGCGTGTTATCCCATCATGTATGGCTGGTGGCGCACTAACAGGTGCACTATCTATGCTGTTCGGTGCAAAACTGATGGCACCACACGGTGGCTTGTTCGTGCTGCTTATCCCTAACGCAATCTCGCCAGTACTGATGTACTTGGTAGCAATTGCAGCAGGTACAGCGGTAACGGGCTTCACTTACGCGTTCCTAAAGAACAAATCAGAAGCGAAACAACAAGCTGCTGCTTAATCGCAGACAGCGATTAAATAACAGTTAACAATGCCTCCCTCGATTTGGCATTCGACACCTCCCTCTAGCCTCGGCTTTGGGAGGTGTTTTTTATTATACCCAAGTAACCTCGATAGCTATGGGATAACAAATACCATATCGGGTACAAGATCCCCTAAAACAAAGGGCGAACGCTTATAATAAGTGTTCGCCCTTTTCTTGTTTAAGTTGGCAGTGTTTAAACCGACAATTTATTGCATTGGTACTGATTCAACATCCACATCACCGCTGCTCAAGTTCACTGTCGCAGTGTAAACATTGTGTGGGTCACCATGGTGTTTAAAGGTGAAGTGATACACGTTCGCCGGGGTCCAAATCTGCTTATCATCGGCTGGCATAATGTCGTAACCATCTTGTTGGTATAACTCGGTCGCCATAACATACGCCGTCGCGGTTTGTACCTGCGTATTGCGATCAACTTTAGGTTCTAGTGAAGGGTTCGTTGGGTAAGATTCACCGTTGTAACTCATCTGACGGTAAGCACCATTACTCCACACTACAAAGTCTTGCCAACCGTTACTGTAGCTGTCAATGAGTGCAATTGGTGTTCTTGTTACAGACATGCGGTTCAGCACTTTGCCGTTGTTATCGAACATATACGCCGTGCAACCACCACTTCCGCAGAAGAAACGGTCTTGGAATAGCACCAAATGCTCTGCTGTGCCATCACTATTCAAATCCGCTGATCCAGTAACATAGCGAATTTTATCTGTTTCTAAAGAAAGGCCCTGTGGCATCAGAACGCTTTGGTCGATCCAAGTTGCAATGGTGGCTGCATCCGCGCTTTTTAATTCTACTGGCGCTTGAGAGTCTGCGTTATCGGTAGAGATGCCGTCTGTTGAAGAACAGCCAATTAGCGTTAGTGAGCCTAAAAGGAAGAGTCCGTGTAATCCGCGATTGTTCATTTGCGTTCGCTCTTTTATTGATGATGTGCTCTTAGTATACGCAAGATTTATCAATCGCTTGTAAGAAAATCATAAAAATCAGTGAGGTGTACACTAAACCACCAGCGCTGGTTTTCGCCTTCATTCTCTGCTCGACTCTACACTCTCACCTCTATTATCTTTCTCTCTCTTCCCTCTCGAATCTCGCATCTTAATTCTCTCCGATCAAAAAAGCCCTGAGGAAAGTCCCCAGGGCTAGGCAGGAATCTGACAATAATAAAAGTCAGGAAGTCCCTTATGCAGTGGTTGGTTTGATCTTAAACAGAATTGCAAACATGACTGGTACAACAATCAAAGTCAAAACTGTAGCAAAACCAAGGCCTGCCATAATCGTAATCGCCATTGATCCGAAGAACGCATCAAACACCAATGGAATCATACCGAGGATGGTGGTCAGTGCCGCCATACTTACTGGTCGAACGCGGCTGATCGCACTGTCGACAATCGCTAAGTAAGGATCTTTGCCCGACTCCAATTCAAGGTTGATTTGGTCTAGAAGTACGATACCGTTTTTCAGAATCATACCGCTTAAGCTCAATAGACCAAGGAACGCGGTAAAGCTGAATGGCATATTCGTGGTTAACAAACCAAACGACACACCGATGATAGACAGCGGAACGGTGAACCAAATAACTAGTGGCTTCTTCAGTGAGTTAAACAGCAGCATCGTAATGATGAACATCAACAGGTAACCCATTGGCAGTGAGCCAAACAGACCTTCTTGCGCATCTTTCGATGACTCGTACTCGCCACCCCAAGTGATTTCGTACCCTTCTGGAATATGCAGTGCCATCACTTTTGGTTGAACACGAGCAAACAAGCTTGCCGCTGTATCGTCACTCAGTACATCGTGGTCAGCCAGTACCGTTAGAGTACGCTTACGGTCACGACGCTGAATCAATGGCTCTTCCCAATCCAGTTTCACTCCATCAATCACTTGGTCTACTGGAATGTAGCTTTGAAGCGATGGACTCCAGATATTCACGTTCTGCAGTGATTCAAAATCCACACGTTCCGCTTCTGGCAGACGCGTCATGATAGGCAGAATATGCGTGCCATCGCGAAGGAAGCCCAGTGTGCTACCACCAAACGCCATTTGTAGTGTGCTTGAAAGATCTTCTTTCGAGATACCTAAACGGCGTGCTTTCGATTCGTTAAATACAGGCACTAACTCTTTAGTGCGCTCACGCCAGTCGTGACGGATGTTACGAGCACCTGGGTCAGTATGAAGAATATCTTCTACTTGTACCGCAAGCTCACGCAGCACTTGTGGATCCGGGCCAGTAATACGCGCTTCAATCTTAGACGCTGGAGACGGGCCGAATTCCATCAACTTGAACTGGAACGTGGGTTTATCAAACGTCTTCGCTAGGTTGTCATCCAACTTATGCAGCAGTTCAAACATGTTCTCACGGTCTGTCGTGCGAACTTGGAACTGTGCGTACGCTTCGTAGCTTTTCTCTGGTTGGTAAGTCAGAGCGAAACGCTGTAGACCCTGACCAATCGACGCAGAAACAAAATCGACATCATCTTGTGTACGAATGTAACTTTCTACTTCTTCCGCTTTCTTGATGGTCTCGCGAATGTCTGTGCCTTCTGGCATCCACATATCAACGTAGAACATTGGCGTGTTTGATGGCGGGAAGAACTGTTGCTTCACACTACCAAACGCAACCACAGCACCAACGAGCAATGCCACCATGCCTGTTACCGTTAACCAGCGGAAACGAAGTGCAAGTTTAAGAGACGCACCGAATGCCACGAATAACCAGCCTTTGTATGGGTCTTCGTCTTCAGCATCCGAACTCTTGTCTTCTTCTTTCAATAAAAGATCCGCAAGGAATGGCGTTAGCGTAATCGCGGTAATCCAGCTTAAGAATAACGAGAAACACAGTACCCAGAACAGCGAGCCCATGAACTCACCAGTCGCATCTTGTGACAGACCGATAGGCGCAAACGCGGTAATAGCAATGACTGTTGCTCCAAGCAGCGGCCACTGAGTTTGTTTCACAATGTCTGTAGCGGCTTGAACTTTGGTTCGTCCTTTCTTAAGACCCACCAATATTCCCTCGACCACCACGATGGCGTTGTCCACCAGCATACCAAGTGCAATGATCAGTGCACCAAGTGAGATACGGTGCAGCTCAATGTTGTTGTAGTTCATCAAGATGAAGGTACCGAATACCGTCAACAACAGCACCAAACCGATGATCACGCCACTGCGCAAACCCATGGTGAACAGCAGTACGATGATTACGATAGCCACGGCTTCTGCCAAGCTAATAACAAACGCTTTAACTGAATCGTCTACTTCTTGCGATTGGTTGTAGAAGTAGTTCATATCGATACCAGCTGGCTTGATGGTCTCAAGGCTTGCTAGTTCAGCTTCAATACGTTGACCGACTTCTACCACGTTTACGCCAGACGCAAACGAAATACCAATGTTGATTGCTTTCTTACCGTTGTACAGCAGCACATTGCCCGGCTTTTCTTGAATGCCACGGCTGATGGTTGCGACATCTTTCAAGCGAATAAGGTTACCCGTATCACGACCATGAATAATCAGGTTTTCTAGTGCTTCTACGGTGTTTAACGTACCGCTTGGGCGAATAATGAGGCTCTCGCCGTTTACCATTACCTCACCTGCAGAAACCACATTGTTCTGTTGGTTCAGCAAGCCAGAAATTACATTCATGTCGAGGTTTAAAGCCGCCAAGCGATCCAATGAAATCTCAACAAACAGCATCTCTTGTTGGTCGCCAGCGATATCAACTTTACCCACGCCATCGATCAGTTCGAGTTCACGTGTGAGTTGGTCTGCGTAACGTTTCAATTCTACGTAATCGTAGTCATCACCCGTTAGCATCAGCATTACGCCGTACACGTCACCAAAGTCATCAATGATTTGCAGAGATTGAACGCCTTGCGGCAAAGTTGGTTGCAGATCGTTGATTTTACGGCGCATTTCATCCCAGATTTGCGGGAGTTCATCCGGACCGTAGTCCATCTTCATGCTCACCATAATCTGAGACATACCGCTTGAGGATGTCGACGTGATCTTGTCGATGTAAGGCAGCTTACGAATCTCTTTCTCAAGCGGATACGTCAACTCTTCTTCTACTTCCTTAGAAGTCGCACCGGGATACGTTGCAATCACCATCGCATCTTTGATGGTAAAGGCCGGGTCTTCCAACCGACCCAGTTCAAGGAACGACGTCACGCCGCCGATCGCTAGAATAACGATGAACAGCCAACTGATGACTTTGTTCTTAATTGAGTATTCAGCAATGCTCATTATTGTTGTTTCTCCACCACATCCACATGCTTACCTTCGCGCAGTTTGCGTAAGCTGGAATTCACTAATACATCGCCTTGAGCAACACCTGATGACACAATTGCGCCTTCGCCATTCACTTGGTCGATAGACACTTCAACTTTAGTGACAGCGTCACCGTTTAATTTCCAAACGAAAAACTCACCAGCATGACTGCCCGCTTGAAGCGCCGTCATTGGGATGTTGTAACCATCAATCGACGTTATACCCGCTGCCACCATGTCTACTGCAACGCTTACGCTAGTACCCGGCAGAATCTCTTCCTCAGGTTGTGGCATGGTTAAATACATTTGGTAAGTTTGCGTTTGTGCGTTTGGCTCACTTGTGTGCTCTAAGTAATCCAAAGAGTAAGATTTCGCGTCACCCGAGAACGTGGCTTGAGGCTGGTAGCTCATGCTTTGTGTATTTGGATTCACCATTGCTAATACGTTGTCTGACAATTCGATACGAACGTACACTTTGTCGCTCTGATAAAGGTTGAGAACCGGCTCACCAATCGCCACACGCTCAAAACGCTCTTTGAAAACATCCGAAACCTTGCCCGCGAACGGTGCAAACAAACGTGTGTAGTTCAATTGGTTGGTTGCGTTGTAGAAATTTGCCTCGGCCAGTTCTTTGTTCGCCGTTAGCTCGTCCAACTCCGCTTTAGAAATCATTTGGCGGTTATGCAGCTCTTCACCACGTTTAAGCTGACGAATCGCGAGTGTGTATTGTGCTTCTGCGTCGTTGACTGCTTGCTTCTCTTTGCTGTCGTCTAGCTTGGCGATCATCTGGCCTTGTTTCACCGTGTCACCCGCTTTTACTAACACATGCTGAACTTCGCCTGCGCGACGGAATGCAATTGGCGTTTGCTCGGCAGGCACAACCTGACCTTTAAATGTGCGGTATTGGCTTTTTACGGGAACATCAACAGCAACCGTAGAGACATACAAAGGCTGCTCTGCGATCACTTCGTCTGTACTGTTACAACCAGTGAGTACCGCCAGTGCGATAGCCGATACTGTGAATAATGAACGTTTCATTAGATACCTTCCTCACGAACCCACGCTTTGACAACTTGGCCTTCCACTAAGCGTTCAACACCTGCGATAACCACGTAATCGTTGTTATCTAAACCAGACTCCACAGCGCCCTTAGCATTTAGTGACAATGTCACCTTATTTACTTGTTGTGTATCGCTGTCCATGACCCAAACTTCACCATAAGCCGCGTCTTTCGACACCCAGGCTGCATTTGGCAGCATCATGGCGTTAGAAACGTTTTGCTTCGCAATGTGTACTTGCCCTGTCATTCCCGTTAGCAAGTTACGATCAGACGGACGCGTAATCGTCACGATCGCTTCATAGCTGTTGGTATCAGCATTAGGTTGGGTTGAGATTTCTTTGAATGTGCCTTGGATGCGTTTGTTTGGCTCGCTGTCCATCGTCACCCACATCTCTGCGTCTTTTAGTGCGTTGAGTGACACCGCTTCGGCGTAAGTCACCGGAAGAGTGAACGACACGTCCAACGTGGTGTTGTCGATAAGATTTAAGATTTCTTGCTTAGCCGCTACCACTTGATAAGGCTTCACATAGGTATAAGACACCACACCATCAAACGGCGCATGAATCTCTGTGTAGCTCAGGTCGGTTTTTGCTTGCTCTAAGTTTGCCAGTGCCGCTTTGTATTGGGTTTCTTGCTGGTCATAGCTATCAGTACTGATCAGCTTCTTGTTGTACAAGCTTTTTGAGCGTTCCCATTGCGTTTTTGCTAATGCGTACTGCGCTTGTGATGCATCAAGCGCCAGCTGCAAATCTTTTGGGTCTAGCGTTGCAAGTACATCGCCCTGCTTCACCTCTTCACCCATTCGCACGATCAACTTCTCAATTTCGCCACCAACCTGAAATGACAGTTGCGCTCTGTAGGTTGCATCTATTCGTGCAAGGAATGCATCGGAATCGGCAACCGATAGATCATTAACAGCAAGCAATTTTACCGGTTTGATTAATGGCTCGGACGGCTCTGATACGGCTTTGTTACACCCTGTCAGCATCGTGGCGAGACTCAATGCCACCGCTGCTCCGACAAATGTGCGCTTTAAGTATTGTTTTCGCACTGGCTTTCTCCATCGACTTTATATTTATTACACAGTCGTGCAGTATATTGATCGCAAAAAAATGATCAACATATTTTCCATGTGGATAATAAAATAATTAGTCAAAGTGTCCGGTTTCTGGTAAAAATAGGCGCGTTGATTAATATTCGGGAAAATTCGAACTATGACAGAAAGAAAGCAAGGCCGTAGAAGTGCCGAAGCCGCTGAGCAAACTAAGTGCCTGATTCTTAGAGTCGCGGCAGATATGTTCTGTGAGTTAGGGTACGAACGAGTTTCGCTTCGCAACATCAGTGAAAAGGCTGGTGTCTCCCATAGTTTGATTCGCCACCACTTCGGCAGTAAAGAGAAGATCTGGCAAGCAGTGAGCGACGGTATGGATGACTTCATGCAAAGCTACATGGCACAGTTGGTCAACGAAATGCCAGAAAACACCCCGTCTAATCAAAAAATCTACTTGTTCATGGTAAGAATGCTGGCATTTGCACTCATGAACCCGCACCCAATCCAAATGATTGCGGATGCGATTCGCCAAGACGACGACGCCCTACTGCAATACTTCTTACGTTCGGAAGATGAATTCGCGGCGATCTTCACTCAGCTATTCTCAGAATATAATCGTGAGTTCCCTGAAACACCGACCGATCAATGGGAATCAAAGTGGCAAATGCTGCTGTTCGCTCATGGCGCAGTGAGCCTAACGCCGATGATGCAAAAAACATGGCCAGCGATGGCAGAAAACCGAGATAAGCTACTGATCAACCATTGGGAGCTGTTCAACACCATCATGGCGAACCAATTTGGTATCAGCAAAGAAGACATGATTCACCCAGAGCATTTGAGTGAAATCGTGATTAAGATGTGCTGTCCGATTGAAGAACTGACCGCATAAGTTGAACTTTCAAAAGAACATAAAAAATGCCGAGCACTTAGCTCGGCATTTTTGTTTGTACTTGTCGCTTTAGCGAGGAAACGAAAGGAACCTACTTCATAGTTACTTATTCCTAAACGCAGCACTGTAGTTATACAGCGCGTGGGAGGTAGATTCCAAGTCTCGCCTAGTTTCACCTAGTCTCGCTGAATGACGATCTTTAATTAGCTCACTAAATCAATAAGCTAATTATCCGCGGTAGTAGCGTTGTGGAACGAACGGCATTTTTTCTACCGTCATTGGTAGCATTTTGCCACGTACTTCTGCGAACAACTCTGTACCGATCGCCGCAAGGTCTGCGCGTACATAACCCATTGATACTGGCTTACCTGCGTTAGGGCCTGCTGTACCACTGGTTACCACACCGATCTTGTTGCCTTCTGCATCAAACAGCTCCGCGCCTTCACGCACTGGTGCTTTGGTTTGACCTACTAAGCCAATACGCTTACGAGCAACATCTTTTGTTTCGATTTGCTTAAGAATGATGTCTGCGCCTGGGAAACCACCAGCACGCTCGCCATCAGCGCGACGTACTTTTTGAATGCCCCATAGTAGGCTTGCTTCAACAGGCGTTGTTGTTGTGTCTAGGTCATGACCGTATAGACACAGACCACACTCTAGACGCAGTGAGTCACGTGCGCCTAGGCCGATCCACTCAACTTCTTCTTCGCCAGTTAGCTTACGAGCAAGCTCTTCTGCTTTGTCAGCCGGTACCGAGATTTCGTAACCATCTTCGCCCGTGTAACCACTACGAGAAACAATGCACTCAACGCCGAGTAGTTCAACTTTACGAACGTCCATAAACAGCATCTCTGCTACTTCAGGAGCAAAGCGTGCTAGTACCTCTGCCGCTTTAGGACCTTGAATCGCAAGCAGTGCGCGATCATCAATGATCTCAAGCTCAATGCCAGAAGGAAGATGCGCCTGAAGGTGTGCAATGTCTTGCTCTTTACATGCTGCGTTCACAACAACAAACAGATGATCGCCAAGGTTAGCCACCATCAAGTCGTCCATGATGCCGCCATGCTCATTAGTAAAGAAAGCATAACGCTGTTTGCCCGCACCTAGGTCAACAATATCAACCGGAACCAGTGTCTCTAAGAACGCTGCTGCACCATCACCAATCAAACGAAGTTGACCCATGTGAGAAACATCGAACAGACCTGCTGCATCACGTGTGTGTAAGTGTTCTTTCTTTACGCCTAGTGGGTATTGAACTGGCATGTCGTAACCCGCGAACGGGACCATCTTTGCGCCTACTTCAACATGAAGTGCATGCAGTGGTGTTTTCAGAAGTTCTTGAGTCATTTTCGTCTCCATTTAGATAGACCCGAGAATGCTGTCGGCATTCGCATCGAATAATGTTTCCAATAATAAACACGCTTGATTCAATTTTGCACGAACAAGACATCCCTCGACTTTCAAAAGTGTGACTTTTAACATTTTAATCACAACAAAACGCACAAAAAAGGCGCTCTGTTGAGTGAGATATCATCAACAGAGCGCCATCATAACGCATTTAAAACCAATAGCAATCGTTTGCCTTCACTATAGGAAATTTACAACTATTTATCACTATTTGGCTGTGACCCACAAAATGTGCGCGTCTTCCTCACTCACACTGGTCAACATATGACCCATGTTCGCATCGTAATACACACTGTCACCTTCGCTTAATACAACAGGCTCATAGAACTCCGAATAAAACATCACTTCACCGGATAAGATAAGCAAAAACTCTTCGCCATCATGACGAACCCAGTCTTTGTATTCATCAAAACTGCGGGCACGGATTTGGCTTTTAAAAGGCATCATTTTCTTATTGGAAAGTTGAGTCGCCAGAAGCTCATGCTCGTAGGTTTGGGTTGGGTGTGGTTTACCCTCTTTCTTCTTGGTAACATCTCTACGCCCTGTCGCCACCTTTTTTCTTGGTGGTTCAAACAGTTGCGGCATATCGATTTGCAAGCCGTGCGCTAGTTTTTGCATGGCTTGGAACGTCGGAGAAATCTGTTCGTTCTCTATCTTACTTAGCGTAGAACGCGCAAGGCCAGTACGTTGGCTCGCCTCTTCTAACGTAATGCCGAGTTTGGAGCGGATATCTTTGATGCGTTGACCGAGCTTAAGCGGTTCAATATTTTGGTCTTGCTGCTCTTTCGCCAACGTCATTGACGGGTATTCATCGTAAATACTTTCTGCCATAAATCCCTCTTTAAAACTCCCTTATTCCTTTCTATTAGCATTGTGCATGAAGCCTATAGTGGATAAAAGTCCACCGAGTTAATTAAAGCGTGCTCTTGTTAACAAAACCAGAAATCTCGTTTCCTATAGGAAATTTTTGGTTGATTGTTCGTGCCGCAGGCGCTATGTTACCAACTTGTTAGATGTAGAGATGCACATTTCCGTAAGAGATTGGAGAAGGAAAACCACAATCCGACGGAGTTTTGCCCACTTATTCGGGCCGAAAGTCACTCTGTTCTGCTATGCAGTTCAGCTGTTTTGAGGACAAATGAGCCACCATCGCAATCAAACAACTATTTCTACTGCGGGTTCATTTTCAGATTTGGAAGGTCAACTACCATGAACAAGAGTTACCCTAACCACAGCTTGGAAAACTTTTTCTCTACCAACCTCTCTGCGACAGATGACGCTGTCTTTGCTGGAATTCAGGCAGAATTCGCTCGCCAAAACGAACAAATCGAACTTATCGCTTCTGAGAACATCGTTTCTAAAGCGGTAATGCAAGCTCAAGGCACATGCCTAACAAACAAATACGCTGAAGGTTACCCAGGTCGCCGTTACTATGGTGGTTGTGAGCACGTAGATACAGTGGAAGCCATTGCTATCGAACGCGCGAAAAAACTTTTCAATTGTGAATACGCAAACGTTCAACCACACTCTGGCGCACAAGCAAACGGCGCAGTAAAACTGGCACTGCTGCAACCTGGCGACACCATTCTTGGTATGTCTCTAGACGCAGGTGGTCACCTAACTCACGGTGCTCGTCCAGCACTTTCTGGAAAATGGTTTAACGCAGTGCAATACGGCGTTGACCGCGAAACACTAGAAATCAACTACGAAGACGTTCGTGAGCTAGCACTTGAGCACCAACCTAAAATGATCATCGCAGGTGGTAGTGCAATTCCACGTACTATCGACTTCGCAAAATTCCGTGAAATCGCAGACGAAGTAAACGCGATTCTTATGGTCGACATGGCGCACATCGCTGGTCTTATCGCAACAGGCGCGCACCCTAGCCCGCTTCCTCACGCACACGTTGTTACTACAACAACGCACAAAACATTGCGTGGCCCACGTGGCGGTATGATCCTGACTAACCACGAAGACATCATTAAGAAAATCAACTCTGCGGTATTCCCAGGTTTACAAGGCGGCCCACTGATGCACGTGATTGCTTCTAAAGCAGTGGCATTCGGTGAAGCCCTAGGTCCTGAATTCAAAACTTATATTGATTCAGTGATCAACAACGCAAAAGTCATGGCAGAAGTATTGCAAACTCGCGGTTGCGACATCGTAACTGGTGGTACTGACACGCACCTAATGCTGGTTGACCTTCGCCCTAAAGGTTTGAAAGGTAACAAAGCAGAAGAAGCACTAGAGCGTGCAGGCATCACATGTAACAAAAATGGCATCCCATTCGACACAGAGAAGCCTATGATTACATCGGGCATCCGTTTAGGTACGCCTGCGGGTACAAGCCGCGGCTTTGGCGCTGAAGAATTCAAACTCATTGGTAATTGGATTGGTGACGTACTGGATGGTTTGGTTAGCAACCCAGAAGGTGACGCAGAAGTAGAAAAACGCGTACGCAAGCAAGTGAAAGAGCTTTGCAGTCGCTTCCCTCTTTACCAGTAAACGATTTTTTATATCAGAATAAATCCTGACAAGTTATTTGGAGATTAAGCAATGGACAAAACACTGAAGTTTACAGATAGCCACGAGTGGGTACGTGACAACGGTGACGGCACAGCAACTATCGGTATTTCTGAGCACGCTCAAGAGATGCTAGGTGACGTAGTATTCGTTGACCTACCAGACGTGGAAGATGAAGTCGAAGCAGGCGAAAGCTTTTCTTTGGTGGAGTCTGTAAAAGCGGCTTCAGACATCTACTCACCAATCACTGGCGAAGTAGTTGAAATCAACGAAGAACTAGAAGACAGCCCAGAGCTAATCAACGAAGAACCATACGAAGGTGGTTGGATTGTGAAAGTGAAGCTTTCAGACCCATCTGAGTTGGATGACTTAAAAGATGCGGAAGAATACCTAAGCTCTATCGAAGAAGAGTAATTAGGATGAGACGAAAGCTGTCCCCTAGCATAACGATTAGTGGACAGCTTTTTTTCTAGGTTCGGACGTATAATTTATATTATCAGTAGCGTAAATCCGTTACCCGAACCAAGGAGTAGGTAAAGGACAATGACTGAATTACTTCAAAGCCTCAGCACACAAAACGAGTTCGTTGCTCGCCACAACGGACCAAACAAATCTGACCAACAGAAAATGTTGGAAGCGATCAATGCAGTAAGCCTAGATTCGCTTATCGACGAAACCGTACCAGCACAAATTCGCCTAGAGCAGCCAATGAGCTTGGCAGAAGCGAAAAGCGAAGCAGACATGCTGGCAGCGATGCGTAAATTCGCTGATCAAAACCAAATCAAACGTACATTCATCGGTCAGGGTTACTATAACACCTTCACACCAAACGTAATCCTACGTAACGTGATGGAAAACCCGGGCTGGTACACCGCTTACACTCCTTACCAACCAGAGATCTCACAAGGTCGTTTGGAATCACTTCTAAACTACCAACAAATGGTGATGGATCTTACTGGTATGGAAATCGCAAACGCGTCACTGCTTGACGAAGCAACGGCAGCCGCAGAAGCGATGACGCTTTGTAAGCGTGCGGGTAAGAGCAAGAGTGACGTATTCTTCGTTGCTGACGACGTTCACCCACAAACCATCGAAGTAGTAAAAACTCGTGCGAAATTCATCGGCTTTGAAGTCCTAGTCGGTTCTCTAGATTCACTGCCAGAGCAAGACGTATTCGGCGCACTCGTTCAATACCCAAGCACAACGGGCGAAGTTCGTGACCTAACGGACATCATCGCAAAAGCGCAAGCAAACAAAACTCTAGTAACCGTAGCAACTGACCTATTGGCTTCTGCCCTACTGAAACCTGCGGGTGAAATGGGCGCAGACGTAGCAATCGGTTCTGCACAACGTTTCGGCGTACCTATGGGTTACGGCGGTCCACACGCAGCCTTCATGGCAACACGTGACAAGCACAAGCGTACAATGCCAGGTCGTGTTATCGGTGTTTCTATCGATACTAACGGCAACCAAGCACTGCGCATGGCAATGCAAACGCGTGAGCAGCACATCCGTCGTGAAAAAGCGACATCAAACATCTGTACCGCTCAAGCCCTACTGGCGAACATGGCGTCTTTCTACGCGGTTTACCACGGTGCGGAAGGTCTGCGCACGATTGCTCGTCGTACGCACCACATGACCGCTATCCTAGCTGCTGGCCTAACGAAAGGCGGCTTCGAGCTTGCTCACAACAGCTTCTTCGACACCATCACCATCAATACTGTTGCACAAACTGAAGACCTATACGCGAAAGCACTCGCCGCAGACCTTAACCTACGTAAGTTGGGTACTCAGCTAGGTGTAAGCTTCGACGAAACCACAACCGTGGCAGACGTAGAAGCCCTATTCGCAGTATTCGGTGTGAAAGAAGAAGTCGCAGCACTATCAACGGAAATCGCAGGCAACGAGTTTGCTGCAATTCCAGAAGCACTGCGCCGCACAACAGAATATCTAACGCACCCAGTGTTCAACACACACCACAGCGAAACACAGATGATGCGTTACCTAAAACAGCTAGAGAACAAAGACTTCTCACTAACGCACGGCATGATCCCACTGGGCAGCTGTACGATGAAGCTGAACGCAGCAGCAGAGATGATTCCAGTAACGTGGCCTGAGTTTGGTTCGATCCACCCGTTCGCACCAGCAGAACAAGCAGCCGGTTACGCAGCGCTAGCAAAAGATCTGAAAGAAAAGCTATGTGAAATCACAGGCTACGACGCATTCTCACTACAACCAAACTCTGGTGCATCGGGTGAGTACGCAGGTCTTATCGCGATTCAACGCTACCACGAAAGCCGTGGCGAAGGTCACCGCAACGTATGTTTGATCCCAAGCTCTGCGCACGGTACTAACCCTGCAACAGCGTCTATGGTGTCAATGAAAGTGGTTGTGGTTAAGTGTGATGAAGAAGGTAACATCGACGTCACTGACCTAGCAGCGAAAATCGAGAAACACAAAGACAACCTATCAAGCATCATGATCACTTACCCTTCTACGCACGGCGTATACGAAGAGCAAGTGAAAGAAGTGTGTGAAATGGTTCATGCCGCGGGCGGTCAGGTTTACCTAGACGGCGCAAACATGAACGCACAGGTTGGTCTAACCACGCCGGGCTTCATCGGCTCTGACGTTTCTCACCTAAACCTACACAAAACCTTCTGTATCCCACACGGTGGTGGCGGTCCGGGCATGGGTCCTATCGGTGTGAAATCGCACCTAGCGCCTTTCCTACCAGGTCACATTGAAAACGGTGCAGACGGCGAAAACTTCGCAGTTTCAGCAGCGGATATGGGTAGTGCGTCTATCCTGCCTATCTCTTGGGCTTACATCGCAATGATGGGCGAAGCTGGCCTAACAGACGCAACAAAAGTAGCGATTCTGAACGCAAACTACGTGATGGAGCAATTGCGCCCTCACTACCCTGTTCTTTACCGTGGTACTAATGGCCGTGTAGCGCACGAATGTATTATCGACATTCGTCCACTAAAAGAAGAAACAGGCATCAGCGAAGAAGACATCGCGAAGCGTCTAATGGACTACGGTTTCCACGCACCAACCATGTCGTTCCCTGTAGCAGGTACGCTAATGGTTGAGCCAACGGAATCGGAAGATCTAGAAGAGCTAGACCGCTTCTGTGATGCGATGATCGCAATCCGTGAAGAAATGACTAAGGTTAAGAACGGTGAATGGCCGCTAGATAACAACCCGCTTGTTAACGCGCCACACACTCAAGTTGACCTAGCGAAAGATGAATGGGATCGCCCATACTCTCGTGAACTTGGCTGCTTCCCTTCTAAAGCAACCAAATCTTGGAAGTACTGGCCAACAGTAAACCGCGTAGATAACGTATACGGCGACCGTAACCTAATCTGCTCGTGCCCAAGCATCGATAACTACGAAGATTAATTTTTGTAGGTGAGGATAACTAATTAAGTTAGTTAACGACTTAATGAAGATGGTTATCTCAATGGAGTTGGTTGATTCCTAATAATTCAAAAGCGAACCTCTGCAAGGTTCGCTTTTTCTTTTAAAGGGGTGCACTGAAACAGAGCAACTCTCATGCGTCGTAATTGAAAACCATCTTTGGACAAAAGTGAGTTATAGCTTTTCAAGGACAATCTAGGATATTACAAAACCTCTTTTAGATTGGCCAAATCAACTCTCCAACGACACATCGTTGTGCCCTTCCTTCCTGCCTAGCTTTATTGATTTAATAACTCAGAATAGCTCACTTTTCCCAAAATAGGCTCTACGCCAACCAAGCAAATAGCTCACCACCAAATCTACTTGCTTGATGTGTTCATCCAAACAAAGTTCTAAACGTAGAAGTGACATGGTTAGAATCGAACTAAGTCCTCTGAAAGTTCGTTTCCAATTTCGTGAGCTTGAACTTCCAAAGCAACACAAGAGTTCCCAAATGCACTCGACGAAAGCGAAGCCTTGTAAATTAAGTCTCCAGTTTCAACATTATATAGATAGGCATCAAAAGCCAGATTTGAGGACATAGCTCTTTGTTCATAAGAAGTAGTTCTTGAATGTGCTGTACCAGTAAAATTACCTAGCTGGTCGATGCTTCCGTACATATTCGTAGTGGTCTGACTTGTGACGCCAAGCGAGTGATTTCGACCAGATGAACTGATGAGATTGATATGCAAAAAACCGTCAATTCCGTTTCCAATTAGTAACCCCTTAACTTCTGTTGTGGTATGGCTTACTAGAGGAGATATGACACTATTAACATGCGTACAACGCACGCCTTGGTCCGAAAAAGCATCGCATAGAATTTCAACAAAGCCCTCATCCCCGCGAATGCTTGAGCTCAGTACAATTGAGCTAGGGGGACGTGACAAACTACTATATGAATTTATATCAACATCAATGAGTGCGCTGCTGCATATGCTGTTGTTGACACCTGAACACCCAGCAAGAGACGCTATGAAGCAAGATAAAAGTAGTCTTCTCATATATATCCTCCTAAATGCTAGAAGGAAGTATAGCCTTATTTGAAATAGTTCATAGAGTGACCTTTGTGACAACGGTTAGATCTACATGTTTAACCAGAGTTATAGTCTGTCAGTACAAGTTGCATGTCATATTGCTTCAAAGACACTCGATTACTCATTTTGCATGCAAGGGCTAAAGATTCATCTACTTGGCCACATACAATTACTCCGCTGCATTCACGGTCTGGAAATCTCTCTTCTAGTAAGCCAAGGTACATTGCAATTTGACCGAAAACTCTAAAATCGCCGATTCCTGCTTTGAGCTCAATAGCAAGTAACTCTTTCTTTACCTTATGCTCAAGTAGAATATCTATCCTTTTACCATTTATGGCAAACTCAACTCCTTCCAATGTCTCCCCACCATAAATCTGGTATTCAGGAAATAGACCTTCTATCTGAAGAATCATAGAGGATTGCAGATCACGCTCATATGAAAGATTGAATGTTATCTCGTCTTCTGACGCTTTGCTTTCGTTATCTGAAGGTACAGATTCATCTCCGATCTCACCAGTCGTAATCGACGAGTTCAATGCCCATTCAATACGATATCTGTAATATGTTGCAACGGCATTCCTGACTGTTCCGTTTCCTTTGCCTCCAAAGTCGCTGAATTTTCCATGCAAGGAATAATCATCTTTGATCGTTCTCAACACCTCTGTGTCAACAACCCGGTACAAATCGATATTTTGTCGCGTATGGGTAGAATAGTGATGTGATATCTTATCGATGGACTGAGCATATTGATAAGCAGTATTAGGTTTTTTCTTTTCTTCTTTGACCATCCAACGTTCGAACTCTCTTCTCATTGCAAGCTCCTTTTTAAAGCAAAGATGTCCGAAAATTTTAGACCTAATTTGATATCTGCGTAGCATAAATTAAGAATTCTATGCGTCGACTTACTTAGTACGCTTGCAACAACCTAACTCCTTTCAAGAAGCGTCTGGATTGGGATAAATTGGCCAGATAACACGCGCTAGAGTGCAATCATCCGTTGTTTTAAGTTGAAAGGGGCATTTCTGAGCTAGAACTAGCCCCGTAAAGGTTGTAGTTGTCTCGGCCGCTACATTTTGAGTATATTTAGGTTGATTATAATCGAGCAAGAAGGCACAGTGCCCTTGGAAACCTTAGGTCAGAAAACTATGAATTAAAGAGCGTTGCTTACTTGAGTGTCCACTTGTAGTGCTGAAGAACAGATGGGATTTATCATGTAATCCAAGTCATTGTAAATGCCGCTTCAGGAAAATATTTAATTGATATCGACGGCAGCTATCAATAAACCAAATTCAACGATTAACAGGAAAGAAACTAGCTATCGCATTCGGTGAGAGTACCATGGAAGTCTCTGAAGAAGACATTAAAATAGTCGACCGCGTGGCTGTAGTTGGAAAAAATTTGAAATGAAAATACAGATTACGAACTTTAAAGCTATAACCAATACTCAAGAGTTTGATTTAGATAATATAAATGTTGTTGCAGGTCAAAACAGCGGTGGTAAATCAAGTCTAATCCATGCCTTGTTATTCTTAAAACAAAACATTGAAGATAGACATGAGCAAGAATCATTAAAATTCAACAAACCATTATTATCTCTTGGTCGATTTGAAGATATCACTTCAAAGCATCACAATGATGGCAATATGGAATTTTCGTTCATATTAGACAATGATGACATACAAAAAGAACCAACATATAGAAAAAGCTTAAAAGAAAAATTAAAAGATGTTAACGAAATAATATACAATATTAAGTTTGAATCAAGAAGGCAAAGCATTGGAAGCAGAATATATATAAAAAGCATTAAGCTTGAAATATTCGAGAAAGAGGATACTCCAAAGAGCATAGTATTTACCAGAACTCGTTCAAACAACTATTCAGTGACAACTTCTGAAAACTTCGACTATATATTAAGCCATTATGACGACACATTACTTAATGATATAAACATAGAAACACAATTATCCGTTGGTGATATATTGTTAGATAGGCTATTTATAACATACGAAAATGATAATGGAAGCCGATATGTTAGGATTCCAGTAATTGACCATGTAAGTAGAGTCATATCCTATAAGTTTAAGAGTATTTACTATATAGGGCCATTGAGAGAATCACCTAAAAACTACTACTACTTCGAAGATTCTGGTAGTTCATTAGTTGGAACCAGAGGTGAATTTACACCACAGTTTCTTGCTAAACATCATCACAATTCAATTGACTATTATCAAGATGGCACAGATGTAAGCACTAGTTCGACTATACTTGAGAGTACTAAATATTGGGTTTGTGACTTCTTCAATCTAGCTTCAGATATGAAACTAGACAACGATAGTAGTGGTGTTCTTTATCGTATAAATTTAACTCTACCGAATAGTTCAACTAAAGTTTCCATTAACAATGTAGGGTTTGGTATAAGTCAGATTCTCCCGATAATAGTGCAAAGCATGGCATTAGAGAAAGGTAGCACTCTTATTCTTGAGCAACCTGAAATACACCTTCACCCGACGGTTCAGGCTAAGCTATTTGATTTCATGAACGCTCTACATAAAAAAGGAGTTTCGACAATTGTAGAAACTCACAGCGACCATTTAATTACGAGAATGAGGCGAAGAGTCGCAGAGTCCGATAATGGCTTAGAGAAAATAATAAACTTAATTTTTGTTGAATTCGACAAGAATAATAAAACCACAAAATACTCTAAAATGAGCCTTGACGAGTTAGGTAATTTTAATTTATGGCCTGATGGGTTCTTTGACCAATATGACCAAGATGTTAGAGCTATTTTAAAAGCTCAAATAGTCAAAAAGAAAAAATCTAGAGCAAGCATTCAGGAAGGTAATTAATGTCACAGCTTTTTCTAGAGCCATCAACACTAATATGGGATAAAGATCATTTTGAAAACCATCCTCATCTCTATGATGACACGATAAATGACGTAATCGAATTATTAGAAGTAGAACAGCTTGGTGAATGTGAATTAATCCTTCTTCAAGATTTTGTTGACTCACTTCTAGACTACTGTCCATTCTATGAGATAAGCAATGGACATTGGTCAAATAGCCACGACTTTACGACTCAAGTAACACAAGCCATTACTAAATGGATGAGTACTGATGCAATCATAGACAGTATTGATCCTAACTGCCTATCTAATAGCGTTACTTGCGAACCAGAATTACTCCTAATCAATGATGCTATAGCTAACGTCATTAGAAGTAAGTCAAATAGTTGCTTATACTCAAAAAAAGAGTACCCGGTCGTATCTTTCAACCCTATTAACGTGTCAAATGTAACATTGAGTCTTTTAGAAGAACCGAGTCAAGTTGTGGACACAGAACCTAGGCCCATTTTCAATACTTTCAAAAAGGTCGAAAATTATCTAAGTAACAATAGATTAACTTGCGAGTTTTCTCCTAAACATCACCCAAGAACTGGATGGGGTTCTAAAATGCCACATGAAGATTTTAATATAATGCAACCACTGTTGGAGAGTTCTTCTTTTGAAGAACACAACAAACACAGAGTCAGGTATGCTTACGGAATACAAGATCAAACCTATTTCGCTTTTCGTGTAACAAACGGAATGATTTTTCACCCGTACCCCGTTGATAGAATAGAAGTACCAAACTCAGTTTTAAGAGAATTAGAACAATAACTAAAAAAGGCGAACCACTTGGCTCGCCTCTTTTGTCAGTAAGGATTTGTTAGCTCACTTTCGATGCAGCGTGCTGCTTCACCATAAACACGATAACTTCTTCATTTAAGCAAGATTTGCTGATGTATTGGCGCTGTTTACCAATATGAAGGATGAAGCCCAAATCGGTTTGTTCGATCTGGTCGATTTCTTTCCAAGCGAGGCTGCGATCGATTTTACCGCTTTTGTAGCGCACGCCATCCGCATTCACTTCAAACACCACTTTACTGCCCCGGCTTGAGCTGATGGTCTGACGCCACAGCCACCAAGTCCTTTTGAAGTAAACACTGCACGCTTCAATCACACTCAATACAATAAAGAACCAACCGACATAACCGTTAGGTAGCAGCTCGAACTCCAATAAGACCACACCAAAAATAAGAAAGAGCAATCCTTTCAAATACGCTTGTGGGAACTTAGTCGGCTGACTAGTTTGGTCATAACATTCGGCAAAGAAAGGCTTGTCGAGTATGTATTCTGTGGTGAATTCGAAATCTTTAGACATGTATGGTTACTTTAAGGTTTCTGTGAATGAGTATTCTTGGTTGCGCTCTTGCAACACCTGCATTGTAGCGCTTCTCAGACGTTATCTTTAGCAATTTTGATTCTGTTTTGTAAATCAATAATTCCGGGGTAATCCAGCAGGTAATCTCTCGCCTACTCTGCATCCCAATCATCAGCTTTTTGTACAATGAGTTCAACGACGCAAGCCAGCTCTTTACCTTTTGGGGTTAACCCGTAATTGACGGTAACTGGAATGGTGTCCTCTTGCTTTCGCCACACAAATCCATACTCAGATAACAGCTTCAAGCGCTCAGTCAGTACCTTACTCGATACCAGCGCTAGCTGTTTACGAATCTGGCCGAATCGCATCTCTTCTTGTTGCCCTAGTAACCATACAATGTGAGCGGTCCATTTTGTCGATATCAAGGTTAAGTATTTATCGACACTGCAATACCCCGCTGGCTGTACTTGATGATCCAATGTTGCCGACATCGCCCTTCCTTAATTCATGCTCTGTGATAGCAGTGTAATCAAACGCGGCATCACAAACCAATAGTTACTTATGAGTAACTAGTTACTTTTGGGAAGCTAATTTTAAATCGTAACCAACTTATCTATTGTGACTCCAACAAGGTGAAGGGACAGGTGCGACCTACGCCAGTATTAAAAGGATGACGATATGCGTTACATTTTGCTGTTTACTTATCTTGTCTCTCTTGGCTTACATGCAGAGACTCTTTATTCAAAACCACAAACTCCCTCTGAATTACATGCGTTATTTGCTCAGTACTTTGCAAACAAAGATTTGGAGGGATTAGGAACACTTTTTCATCCAGACGCGGTGCTTGTTGTAGATAAAGAAGGTAATCAAGCCAAGGGCAGAGAAGAAATTAAGCAGGTATTGAAAGGCTACATGAACGGCGATGTAGACATGCTCACGAAAAGCGTTTCTATCCATATTAACGACGACGTTGCCATGGTGCGCTCTGATTGGGAAATCTCGAATGCTTTAAAGGGCAAGAGTATACAAGGAACAGCGTTAGAGGTGATGCATTATGTTGACGGTGGCTGGGTCTATATTATCGATAACCCAAACGGTTTTTGATATCTCGCTCAAAGGTCCTTAAACAAGATCAAACAAGGTGGTGCACTTGGCTCGCCTTGTTCGTTGATAACCACCTCTTCAGCGTTTTTGTTCAATTGCAGTGTTATACGTAATCTAAAAAGCAAATTGTTTCCCCATACGCCCCACTTCAAACTCATTCAGTAACAACCCTCACCCATCATGACTTATTGACGATGTTAATTATTAGCACTACGTTTTAGTCTATGTATATTGATCGGGTTCGATCCTTATGGTGAATCAAACGATGCGCTTCGAGTCACTCAAACGCACACTAGACTGCCCTCCTCTAAAGCTTCCAATTAAGCAGAGCAACGAAACTTATCGTTTCCATACCATGATCAAACCTAGTGGCTCCCAATGTAACTTGGATTGCCAGTACTGCTTTTATCTTCATAAACAGTCCCTGCTTGATCAACCCACTCGACCCAGGCTAAGCGACCACATGTTAGAACTCCATATCAAACAGTATATAGAGGCTCAAACTGGCGATGAAGTCGTGTTTAGCTGGCAAGGAGGCGAACCAACGTTGATGGGGTTAGACTTTTTTAAGCGGGTTGTCGAACTTCAAACAAAGTACAAGAAGAAGCATCAGCGCATTGAAAACGATCTGCAAACGAATGGGATTGCTTTAAATGAGCAATGGTGTGCTTTCTTAAAAGACCACAACTTTTTAGTCGGTTTGTCTATCGATGGACCAAAAGAGATGCATGATGTTTACCGCTATAGCAAAGGAAAACATGGCAGCCACGATAAAGTAATGAGGGCAATAGCATTATTACGTAAACATGAGATCCCTTTCAGTGCTTTGTGTGTCGTCAATAGCACGAACGTTGAGCATCCGTTAGCGGTATACCGATTTCTTCGAGATCATGTGAACGCCCGAACCATTCAGTTTATTCCTTGCGTTGAGAAAACGGATTTTACTACCTGTGCTCCGAATAAGGGCTCTGAGCAAAGGCTCGTCACCAAAGATTCACCTCAATCAAAGCCGACCCACCCCGACTCTATCGTGACTTCTTGGAGCGTTGATAGCGCTAAGTGGGGTCTATTTTTAAATGCAATTTGGGACGAATGGTTCGCAAAAGATTTTGGCAAAGTCTTCGTCGATCAGTTTGAAAACTTGGTATCGATATTATTAGGGTATGGCAGCCAAAAGTGTGTGACCAGCCAGATTTGCGGTAAAAACTTGGCCATTGAGCATAATGGAGATTTGTACAGCTGTGACCATTTTGTTTACCCCGAATACCAGTTAGGGAATATCCAAGATGTTCACCAAGGCGATCTCGCATTCAGTCAACGTCAAAAAGACTTTGCTTACGCGAAGCACCAAACACTTCCTAAATATTGCAGGGAATGCCCCTTTCTTAAATTGTGCTGGGGGCACTGTCCAAAAGATCGTTTCTTATTAACGCCAGATGGCGAACCCGGCCTCCAGTACCTTTGCTCCGGCCTACAAACTTTTTATCAGCATTCTACAAAGGATTATCCATTACTCGTTTCACGGCTAAGAGAAAACTAGACCGACAAGCGATACAAAGAACAAAAACCAAAGAACAAAAAACAAATTGAACGGGAGAGCTCAACTGGCTAGACGGGTTTGAAACCAATCATCGATTAGAAGGAGATAACACCTTCTTCACGCTTTTAGTCGGTTTTTAAACAAGGAAATAATCATGAAGCACACCACAAGTCATTGGGTTACCGCATTCTCATTGCTGTTCATTTCTACGTGTTTCGTTGTGCCCAGCTTCGCGAGCACGCTATCAAGAGCGGAAGCTACCTCTAAAAATATGCAGCCTGATATTCCAAGGAAACAACAGGAACAAGAGACAGGCAAGATACTGTCTGAGCTAGCAACAAAGAACGGAAAACGTCCCAACATCATCTGGTTACTTGTTGATGATCTCGGCTATGGCGATATTGGCGGTGTTTGGGGCGGCGGTGATGTTGTGGGAGCTGCAACTCCGAACATCGACAAGCTGGCTGCGGAAGGTTTGGCGTTGACGTCGGTTTACTCTCAACCAACCTGTACGCCAACACGTTCTGCGATGATGCTCGGGCGTCTTCCTATTCGGACGGGGCTCATTCGCCCGATCCTTGCCGGTGATAAAGTCGCCGTCAATCCATGGGAAGGTGAGGCGAGCATCGGGCAACTCTTAAGTGATGCCGGATATCACACGGTACTCACAGGGAAATGGCATACCGGTGAAGAGGAAGGTATGCGCCCTTGGGAGGTCGGGTTTGATGAGTTCCAAGGCTACTATGCATCCCAAAAAGAGATAACCCAGCAGTTCGATGATAAACGCTACCCAGACCTTGTGCTGGACGAAGAAAAGGCAGCCGCGTTTAAAAAGGCGGCGGGTCATATTGACATGTTTTACGGCCAAAAAGGCAAAGGCCAAGACGTCGTTGAAGAAACGACAAGTATTGAGCAGTTTGTTCAAGCCGACCAAAAGCTGATGGACTTTACTGTCGACAAGATTAAAGCACTGTCAAAAGAGGATAAGCCGTTTTTCATTTATCACAATTTCTTAAGAGTTCATGCTGATAACTACCCAAGCAAAGAGTTTAAAGGGGCGAGTGAAAGTAAATATCCTTATAAAGACAACGTTGTCGAGGTGGATTATTTAGTCGGTGAAGTGATGAAAGCCCTTGCTGATGCGGGCATCGAAGAGAACACCTTTGTTTTCTTTACATCAGACAACGGACCACAAAGGGACACATGGCCAGATAGCGGCTATACACCATTCAGAGGGGGTAAAGCATCGGCTTGGGAAGGCGGTGTTCGCGTTCCTGGGATCGCCTATTGGAAAGGCGTCATCCAACCTCGCCACTCAACGGGCTTATTTGATTTGATGGATTTGTTTAATACCTCTTTAACTTTAGGGGGCGTTGCAATGGACACTCTCCCTTCGGATAGATACTACGATGGTATTGATCAAAGCTCGTTCCTTGTGGCTCCAAACGGTCAGAGTAAGCGTGAACATATCTACATTTGGACGCAAACCGAATTAGCTGCGATTCGAATCCGAGAATACAAAATGCACTTCCAAGCAACGCAAGAGCTCTCTGACTTTATGGGCATAGACTATTCCATTAAGCAACAAGTGGGTTTATCGCCTTGGTTGTTCAACTTGTACATTGATCCTAAGGAAGAAATGCCATTAGGACATAGGCTAAACCCTTGGCTTGCTTCCATCGCAGCGGATGCAAAAGAGCACATCAAGACGCTGAAACAATTTCCACCTAAAGACGTAGGGCTGAAGCAGTAATGTATTTGTTCGATATCCTGCTATCTCGCTAAGGAACAAGATATGAAACGTTCTCTAATAAGTATTGCCGTTGCTTGTCTACTGGCCCCTAATTCTTATGCTGAAGACCAACTTAATGACGGAAGCGTATTGCCTTTTGCTCAACCGCCGATGGAGGGAGAAGCAAAAGCACGGCTACAAGATTCGACAATGAAGTGGCCAGAACGTCCAAACTACTTACCCAATAATGCCCCTAACATCCTTATTATTCTGCTCGATGATGTTGGGTTTGGTGTTTCTAAGACGTTTGGTGGGGCTGTGGAAACCCCGACCTTTCAGCAAGTCGCTGACGAAGGCATTGTTTTTAATTCCTTTCACACGACTTCTATCTCTTCCCCTACCCGTGCCTCTTTGCTGACAGGAAGAAATCATACTCGTATCGGTAGTGGGACAATTGCAGAAAGAGCGGTAGCGTGGGATGGTTATACTGGTGTTATTCCCAAAGAAGCTGCAACCATCGCAGAAGTGTTGAAGAATTATGGTTATAAGACATCGGCATTTGGTAAATGGCATAACACTCCCGTCGTTGAAACGACCGCGATGGGCCCCAAAGACCGTTGGCCTAACGGTTATGGATTCGAGCATTTCTACGGTTTCTTAGGCGGGGAAACGAGTCAGTATGAGCCTCGTTTAACACAGAATTACGATGCTATCGAGCCCCCTATAGATACTGTCTCTTGATCACAAGTCTAGTGCTCAAGAGACATTGCGAGCTCGTAGCCTTCAAGGATGGTTTGTAGTTTAAACCATCCTTCCCAAAGCACCTTTATTGAAGCTCTACCCGTCCT
>NZ_JAADJW010000019.1:0-100607 GCF_010092875.1 Vibrio sp. LB10LO1 | reverse complement strand
AGAGCCAGAGCCAGAGCCAGAGCCAGAGCCAGAGCCAGAGCCAGAGCCAGAGCCAAAATTACAGCTGCAATACGCAGAACCGGAGTCGTATCAATACAGTGATTCGTACTCGCCAGAATTAGAAGCGCCTAATCTGGAAGACGTTCAGCGATTGCTTAGCCAACTTGAGTCCACCAACGTGGTGGCAGAGTTGGATATCGATGAAATTCTGGAACAAAACACCATTGATATTGCGACTGAAGCAAAAGCAATGGAGCCAGAAATTGAAGTCGAAACAGCGGTGGAAACCGTTGAAGAAATTCAAGAGTGGGTGATCGACGAAGAGCCGATACCGACTGTTGAGGTTGAACAACCTGAGCCAGTTTGGGAGCAACCAGAAATTGAAATGGTTGAACCCACAGTTGATGTTGAAGTGGAGATTGAACAGCACACTGAGACAGAAACAGAACTGGAAACCGAAGCGGGTGCAAAGTTACCCAATACTTGGGAAAGCACCCAGCGGAGTGCAGACTTTCAAGTGCTTTACTTCGATGTAAATGGCGTGACTTTTGCGGTGCCGCTTGATGAGTTAGGGGGTATTCACCGCATCACAGAGCTGAACCACTTGATTGGTCGCCCTGCATGGTACTTGGGTTTGCAAACCAGTCGTGAGCAACAATTTGATGTTGTCGACACTGCAAAGTGGGTGATGGCGGATAAGCTTCGCGACGACAACTACAAAGATAACTACCAATACGTCGTCATGCTTGGGGAAAGCATGTGGGGGCTGGCCAGTAACCAATTGATGGGGACTGAAACGCTCAATATCGACAAAGTCCGGTGGCGTGAACAAGCGGGCAAACGCCCTTGGCTAGCGGGCATGGTGAAAGAAAAAATGTGTGCTTTAATTCATGTCCAAGCACTTATAGACATGCTAAACGCGGGTTTAGATGTAAAATCACTGAATTAGATTTTTGGTCGGGAACGACATTAACGAGGATTAACTATGTCTCAAGCTTTTGAAGTAGAAGTGAAGAAAGATACATCGAACGACGAAGTTCTTCAGTGGGTGACGTTCCAACTAGAAGAAGAAACGTACGGCATTAACGTAATGCAAGTTCGTGAAGTTCTTCGCTACACAGAAATCGCTCCGGTTCCAGGTGCGCCAGATTACGTGCTAGGTATTATCAACCTACGTGGCAATGTTGTAACGGTTATCGATACACGCTCACGTTTTGGCCTAATGGAAGGCGAAGTAACAGACAACACGCGTATCATCGTGATTGAGTCTGAGCGTCAAGTAATCGGTATCCTAGTAGACAGCGTTGCTGAAGTGGTTTACCTACGTTCTTCTGAGATCGATACAACACCTTCTGTAGGTACTGACGAAAGTGCGAAGTTCATCCAAGGTGTAAGCAACCGTGACGGTAAGCTGCTTATCCTTGTTGATTTGAACAAGCTGCTAACTGATGACGAATGGGATGAGATGGCTCACCTGTAATTGGCTGATGAATCATGGCTGAAGAAACCTTCCTATCATTACCGCTTATTGTAGGCGGTCTAGCGTTTGTCTTCTTGGTGCTGCTTTTGCTTCAGCTGCGCGTGCGTGCGGGTTTGCAAAAGCAGATGGACCAGCAACGTGCTCAAGCGCGTCATGCGGAAAAAGAAGTGCAAAAGCTGAATAAACAACTGTTGGAAGTACGTTCAGTGGTGGTTGGCCTAGGTCAGAAAGTCACTGAACAACAAGATGTTATTCAACATCTTAATGAGCGCATTCGTGAACTTGAACACGCTGATACAGACGGACGTTTGTACAGCCGCGCTTCAAAAATGGTTCAACTTGGTGCTGACATCAATGAGTTGATTGAAGAGTGTGAATTGCCGAAAGCAGAGGCGGAATTGATGTTGTCTCTGCAGAAAAAACTGGCAGGGAAAGAGAAAATCCCACCGCTAAGCAGTCAACCGTCTGATGACCCGACATATTCCTCTCGCGGAAGACGTCGATAAAGATTGAAAAAAGAAGCTTCGGCTTCTTTTTTTATTTTTAAAATAAAAACTTATAATCACTTATGGTTATTTTTATTAAAATGTGACTATAAGTTAACAAAAACTCACGAACTTACATACATCAACGCTTTCTTATCCTGTTTTGTCATATCTAAGCTGTGCTAATATAGCGACTCGTTCATTTTTTAGTTGAAGCCCTATGTTAGAAGTCTCTAACCTAACTGCGATCCGTGATGACCGGGTTCTGTTTGAAAACCTGCAATTCGAAATCAAGCCTGGTGAGTTGGTCCAGATTGAGGGACGTAACGGTACAGGTAAAACCACATTATTGCGTATCGTGACAGGGTTAGGAGACAGAGAAGAAGGCATCATCAAATGGAAGGGTGAAGAGGTTGAGAAATCTCGCGACGTATTCCATCAAGACTTGCTGTTCTTAGGGCATCAAACTGGCGTTAAACGCGAACTGACCGCATTAGAAAACCTGCGCTTTTACCAATCTATCCACAATAATCGCTCCTCTGAAGAAGAAATCTTTGCCGCACTTGCCCAAGTGGGGCTTGCAGGCCGAGAAGATGTGCCTGTAGCACAACTTTCTGCAGGCCAGCAACGTCGCGTGGCGTTGGCAAGGCTGTGGTTAAGCAATCAAATCTTGTGGATTCTGGACGAACCTCTTACTGCCATCGACAAACAAGGTGTCAAAGTGTTGGAGTCATTGTTTGCCAGTCATGCAGATAATGGCGGCATTGTTGTACTTACCACACACCAAGATATGTTTGCAGACAGCCCGAAACTTAGAAAAATAAAACTGGGTGATTGATATGATTTCGGCCATGACAACCATTATCCGCCGTGAGCTTCTGATCGCATTTCGCCGTCAAGCGGACATCTTGAACCCGTTGTGGTTCTTCATCATCGTGATCACACTTTTTCCTCTCAGCATCGGTCCCGAGCCTAATTTGTTAGCACGTATTGCAGCTGGCATTGTTTGGGTTGCTGCGCTGCTGTCTGCCTTATTATCATTAGAGCGTTTATTCCGTGATGATTATCAAGACGGCGCACTTGAACAAATGATGCTAATGCCAATTCCATTGCAACTTGTTGTGATTTCAAAGGTCATAGCTCACTGGTTGCTGACGGGATTGCCTCTGATTTTGATCAGTCCATTGTTGGCGATTCTGCTTTCTCTTGATTTCAATACTTGGTTGTCTGTAGTGCTGACACTTGCTATCGGTACCCCGACGCTGAGTTTTATCGGTGCCATTGGCGTGGCACTGACGGTTGGGTTGCAAAAAGGCGGCGTTCTTTTGAGTTTGCTCATTCTTCCGCTCTACATCCCGATTCTGATTTTCGCTACGTCCGCGATTGATGCTGCGGCATTAGGTATGTCGTATAACGGACAACTGGCAATTTTAGGCGCAATGCTGATGGGGGCGATGACCCTCACGCCATTCGCCATAAGCGCAGCATTGCGAGTTAGTGTTAACTAACTCAATAAATACGATTTAAGCGACGTTTGATCAAAGAATTATTATTAAAGCACTGCTACGGTCTCGGCCCAATGGACAGTGTCCCTGAAGTAAGAGTGAGAACTTAACATGTGGAAATGGCTACATCCTTATGCCAAGCCTGAAACAGCTTATCACCTGAGTGGTAAGTTCCTACCTTGGTTTTCTGTATTGGCTCTCGTATGCCTAACGGTTGGTACTGTCTGGGGCCTTGCATTTGCGCCTTCTGACTATCAACAAGGCGACAGTTTCCGAATCATCTATATCCATGTACCTTCGGCTATCTGGTCGATGGGTGTTTACATGTCGATGGCCATTGCCGCATTTATCGGCTTGGTTTGGCAAGTACGCCTGTCAGATATGGCAGCATTGGCGATGGCGCCAATCGGTGCAGTATTTACCTTTATCGCTCTATTAACGGGTGCCGTTTGGGGTAAACCTATGTGGGGCACTTGGTGGGTATGGGATGCACGTCTGACTTCAGAATTAATTCTTCTATTCTTGTACCTTGGTGTTATTGCGTTGTACCACGCGTTTGACGACCAAAAAACAGCGGCGAAAGCGGCAGGTATTTTAGCTATCGTTGGTGTTGTTAACCTTCCGATAATCCACTTTTCAGTAGAATGGTGGAACACGCTTCACCAAGGCGCGACTATCACTAAATTTGAAAAACCATCCATCTCATCCGATATGCTTTGGCCTCTACTGCTAAACATCTTTGGTTTTGCGTTCTTCTTTGGCGCAGTCACGATGGTGCGTTTCCGTAACGAAATTATCAGCAAAGAGAGTCACCGCCCTTGGGTGCGCAAACTCGCAACTGAAAAAACTCAGTGAGGTAATTGATTATGCTTTTTGATTCTCTGAGCGAACTATTTGCCATGGGTGGCTACGCAGGATACGTATGGAGCGCGTTTGGTATCACCTTCTTATCTATGCTTATTCTTCTGATTTCGAGCATCCGTCGTGGGGATGCATTGTTGAAAGAGGTGAAAGCGAAAATTGATCGTCAAGCGCGTATCGACGCGGCGAAGAATATGGAGAACACGTTATGAACCCGAGACGTAAAAAGAGGCTAGGCATTGTTTTAGCAATCTTTATCGGTATTAGTGCAACCATCGGTTTAATGCTATATGCACTGAACCAAAACATGGATCTATTCTACACGCCGACGGAATTGGTAAACGGTAAGCCAGACGGTACTAAACCTGAAGTAGGCCAACGCCTGCGTATCGGTGGCATGGTAGTTGAAGGTTCGGTTCGCCGTGACCCTGAATCATTAAAAGTAAGCTTTGATCTGCACGATGTGGGCCCTAAAGTAACCATCGTTTATGAAGGTATCCTTCCTGACTTGTTCCGTGAAGGTCAAGGTATCGTTGCGCAAGGTGTTCTTGAAGACGCGACGACCGTAAAAGCTTTTGAAGTGTTGGCAAAACACGACGAAGAATACATGCCACCTGAGATTGCAGAAGCAATGAAGAAGACTCATGAGCCTCTGCAGTACACAACTGAACAGAAACAAGGAAGCGGCCAATGATTGCTGAAATCGGTCACTTTGCCCTCATACTCTCGCTAGCAATGGCATTATTGCTCAGCGTATTGCCGCTATGGGGTGCATCAAATAACAACACCATGCTGATGAATACAGCACGACCGCTTTCGTGGTCGATGTTCATCATGCTGTTTTTCTCTTTCATTATTCTATGTTGGGGTTTCTATACCAACGACTTTACTCTGCAATATGTAGCAAGTAACTCAAACAGCCAACTGCCTTGGTACTACCGTCTGACTGCTGTTTGGGGCGCGCACGAAGGTTCATTGTTGCTGTGGGTACTTATCCAAGCTGCGTGGACAGTGGCAGTTGCTACTTTCAGCCGTGGCATGCCACAAGAATCGGTTGCTCGTGTACTTGCAGTAATGGGTATGATCTCGGTGGGCTTCCTGCTGTTTATCATCCTGACGTCTAACCCATTCCTACGTACGTTGCCATTCTTCCCGGTCGATGGCCGTGACTTGAACCCACTTCTTCAAGACCCGGGTTTGATCGTTCACCCACCGATGCTTTACATGGGCTACGTAGGTTTTTCGGTAGCGTTCTCGTTTGCAATTGCGTCTTTGATGACAGGTCGTCTTGATACGGCTTGGGCTCGTTGGTCTCGTCCTTGGACAACGGCAGCTTGGGTATTCCTGACACTAGGTATCGCACTAGGTTCTTGGTGGGCTTACTACGAACTTGGCTGGGGTGGCTGGTGGTTCTGGGATCCAGTAGAAAACGCATCATTCATGCCTTGGCTAGCGGGTACAGCATTGATGCACTCCCTAGCGGTGACCGAAAAACGCGGTACGTTCAAAGCGTGGACAGTGCTACTGGCGATCTCGGCATTCTCATTAAGTTTGCTAGGCACCTTCTTGGTTCGTTCCGGTATCTTGGTATCGGTTCACGCGTTCGCGTCAGATCCATCACGCGGTATGTTTATCCTTGGTTTCCTAGTCTTCGTTATCGGCGGCTCACTCCTGCTATTCGCAGTGAAAGGGGCAGCGGTTCGCGTACGTGGTAATTTCGATTTGGTGTCGCGTGAGAACGCGCTGCTTGCTAACAACGTCCTTCTGATTGCTGCGCTAGTCGTAGTATTGGTTGGTACCTTGTTGCCATTGGTTCACAAACAAATTGGTCTTGGTTCAGTATCTATCGGTGCACCATTCTTCGACATGCTGTTCGCATGGCTAATGATGCCGTTTGCCTTCCTATTAGGTATTGGTCCTATGATTCGCTGGAAGCGCGACAATCTATCTAAGCTTGTTAAGCCAATGATTGTTTCTGGTGTGCTTGCTTTCGCATTGGCTGCAGTATGCGTGTTCCTATTCGCTGACTTCTTCTCAGTGATGGCCTACATCGGTTGGGTGATGGCAATCTGGATCATTGCAATGCATGGCTTTGAGTTGTACGAGCGTGCTACGCACCGTCACAGTTTCGGCGAAGGTGTTCGTAAACTTCAACGTAGCCACTGGGCAATGATGCTAGGTCACATCGGTCTTGCGGTTACCGTGATTGGTATTGCGATGGTGCAAAACTACAGCATCGAACGTGATGTACGCTTAGCACCAGGTGAGCACTTCAAGATTTACGGTTACGACTTCTACTTCTCAGGCCTACGTGACAAAGACGGTCCAAACTACGATGGTTACATCGCGGACTTCGAAATCACCAATGATGGTAAATACGTGAACACGCTGCACGCTGAAAAACGTTTCTACCGCACGGCTAAGTCAATGATGACAGAAGCGGCCATCGACCGCGGCATCACTCGTGACCTCTATATCGCAATGGGTGAGCGTCTAGACGACAACCGTTCTTGGGCAGTACGTATTTACTACAAACCATTCGTTCGTTGGATCTGGGCTGGTTCATTGATCATGTCTTTGGGTGGTGCACTGGCTATCTCTGATAGACGCTACCGCTTCCGCAAAACGGCTAAGAAAGACGAAAAGTCAAAGCTAGCGGAGAAGGAGGCATAATAAATGAATAAGAAGGTCTTATTTATCCCGTTGGTGGCGTTCATGGTATTGGCGGGTATCTTCGCAACTCAGTTGGTTCGTAACCAAGAGGGTGATGATCCAACAAAATTGGAATCGGTACTGGTAGGCAAGCCAGTGCCTGAGTTTCACTTAGAAGATTTGGCGGAGCCAGGTAAGCAATACGATCAATCGATCTTTAAAGGTGAGCCTTTGCTACTTAACGTTTGGGCGACTTGGTGTCCAACGTGTTACGCAGAGCATAAATACCTAAACGAGCTTGCTGGTAAAGGTGTGAAGATCATCGGTATGAACTACAAAGATGATCGCAACAAAGCTGTGGGCTGGCTTAACGACCTAGGTAACCCATACCTAATCAGCCTGTTTGATGGCAGCGGCATGCTAGGTCTAGACCTTGGCGTATATGGTGCTCCAGAGACATTTATCATCGATGCTAACGGTGTGATTCGTTACCGCCATGTTGGTGATGTAAACCCTCGCAACTGGGCGGAAAAACTAGAGCCGCTTTACACCAAGTTGGTTGAGGAGGCGAAGCAATGAGAAAGTTTATCTTAGCGGCATTGGCTGCAATGACATTCTCTCTTGCTGCCCACGCAGCGATTGAAGTGTATGAGTTTGATAACCTAGAGCAAGAGCAGCAGTTCAAAGAGCTAGGCCATACTCTGCGTTGTCCAAAATGTCAGAACAACACTATCTCAGATTCGAATGCGGAACTGGCTCAGGACCTACGCCACAAGGTGTACGAAATGACCAAAGAAGGTAAGTCGAAAGATGAGATCGTCGACTATATGATTGCTCGTTACGGTAACTTCGTAACTTACAATCCTCCGTTTACTTTTGCGACTGCAATTCTTTGGCTAGGTCCGCTTGCAGTGGTATTAGGCGGTTTTGGTTTGATCGTGCTACGTAGCCGCAAATCTAAAGCAAAAGCAGTTCAGGCAAGCAATGAGCAATGGGACGAAGAGAAAGAAGCGCGTCTCAAATCATTACTTGATGAAGAGAACAACGGAGATAAGAAGTAATGACACTATTTTGGGTTTCAACCGTTGTTCTTACGCTAGTAGCGTGTGCACTGATTGCATTGCCATTGCTAAAGCAAAAAGCCAACAACGATGAAGTGTTACGTGATGAGCTCAACAAGGCGTTCTATAAAGACCGTCTATCTGAGCTTGCTGAAGAAACAGATGAAGGTCTGGTGGAAAGCGAAGACGATCTGATTTCGGATCTAAAGCAGTCTCTACTTGACGATATCCCGGGTGGTAAAGCTCAAAAAGAAACCAAGGTTTCTCCTATTGCTGTATTAATCCCATCGGTCATTCTGACAGTAGTCTTGAGTTACGGCTTGTACTACAAGTTTGGTGCATCTCAAGATGTGATCAAGTGGCAAGAAGTTAACGCTAACCTTCCTGAGCTTTCTAAGAAGCTAATGTCTGCTGCATCTGAGCCGTTAAGTGAAGACGAAATGGCCGATCTGTCTTTAGCACTGCGTACTCGTCTGCATTACCAGCCTGAAGATTCAACCGGTTGGTTGCTACTAGGTCGTATTGCTTTGGCTAACCGTGACGTGACGACTTCTATTGATGCGATGGAAAAAGCGTACAAGCTAGAGCCAAAAGACCCTGATGTACAACTAGGCTATGCGCAAGCATTGATGCTTTCTCAAGACGAGATGGATCAAGCGACGGCTCGTTCTCTACTTGGAAAACTGATGCAGCAGGATTACGTTGATCTACGTGTATTCTCGCTTCTAGCGTTTGATGCATTCGAGCGTCAAGACTTCCCTGCGGCCATTAAATACTGGGGCATCATGCAGCAAATGATCGGTCCTGAAGACAGCCGCTACGAAATGTTAGGCCGCAGTATCGAGAGCGCGCGCAAGCAAATGGGCGAAGCGGTTTCTCCAGACAAGAGTGTGGCAGTGACCATTAATGTTGCTCCTGAAGCTCAGTTGGATCCAAACGCAGTGTTGATCGTTTCAGTTCATCGTGCAGATGGTTCTCCAATGCCAGTTGCGGCGGCTCGTTACCCATTAGGCACATTCCCTCGCACAGTCGTACTGGATGATGGTAATGCGATGATGGATGGCCAAAAGCTTTCTTCACTGGATAAGCTGATAGTCCGTGTCCGCGTAGACTCTGATGGTAACGTAGCGACTCGTGACCAAGATTGGCACGGTGAGAGCGCTGTGGTAGATTTCGGTCAGCCAGTTGAAGTAATGATTGATAAACAGTATCAATAGACATCATTGTCTCTGATAGTTGACACTCAGTGAGCGCCACATCGGTTTTGTGGTATGACTTGCAACTATCGAGTAGAATATACAAAGGCCAGCAATCGCTGGCCTTTATTTATATACCCAAGTGACTTTTGTTTCGGCGCTAAAGAGCGACAACACAGGTTGCTTAGGTATATTAATAGTCGTTATGGAACGAAGAATGTATAACAAGGGTAAATCCATCTTCTTGTTGCTGTTTGCAGTTGGACTGGTTGGCTGTTCAAGTGCTCCCGAAGAGGCAGTGACTGAAGAAAACGAAACGAATCAAGCAACTTCTGATGTTTATGACCCATTAGAAGGCTTCAACCGCGCTATGTGGGACATCAACTACGACTATCTAGACCCGTATTTGGTTCGTCCAATCTCTCTTGCGTATGTTGATTACACACCAGTACCGATTCGTTCTGGTATTGCTAACTTCTTAGCGAACTTAGATGAACCAGCGAGTGTGGTAAACAACCTTGTAATGGGTAATGGCACTAAAGCTGTCGATCACTTTAACCGCTTTTGGATTAACTCGACGTTCGGTGTTTTCGGTTTGTTTGATATTGCGACGGCTGCAGGTATCACGAAATACGATAACAAAGAGTTTAGCAGCGTAGTGGGGCACTATGGCGTTGGTAACGGGCCTTACTTTATGATCCCTGGTTATGGTCCATATACACTACGTGAAGTGACAGATACCGTTGATGGTATGTATGTACCCTTGTCTTACCTTAACTTCTGGGCTGGTCTTGGTAAGTGGGCACTAGAGGGTATGGAGAAACGTGCGCTATTGGTGCCACAAGAAGCACAGCTCGATGCATCGCCAGATCCTTACGTGTTAACGCGTGATGTTTACCTACAGCGCCAAGACTTTAAAGCGGAAATCAACAATGTTGATGAAGTGGATGAAGACGAAGAAGCATACTTGGATGAGTACTTAGAAGAAGACTTCTAATCGCTTCAGCAAATAGCAAAATAAAAAGGCTTGGTTTTCACCAAGCCTTTCTTTTTATCGTTAACTTTCTTTTTATCGTTAACTTTCTTTTATCGATAATTCGCGTTCAGATTAGAACGTGTAGTTCGCTTGAACACCGATTAGCCAGATGTCACCCGAAATCTCACCTTGGAATTCGCCACCAATCAGAGAAGATAGTTTATCTGATTGGTCTCTAGGTTCTTTAATAGGCGCATCTTTAGCTAGAATATAAGTAAAGCCACCATCTAAAGTTAGGTTCTTAGTAAATTCGTAAGATGCACCAACGCTTAACCAAGTACGATCTGTCTCTGGAATTGTTGTAGTACGGTATTTGTCATCCACTGCGGCCGTATCATACGCAACACCGGAGCGAAGTGTTAATTTTTGATCCCATTGGTATGTAGTACCGATTGCGAAACGGTAGTTGTCTTTCCAATTTTCAGTTTTGATTACGTCTGATGTGCCGTCTTTAAAGTTAGCTTTTAGCTCTTTAAATGTGCTCCAATCTGTCCAGTTAACACTTGCATGTACACCAAGTTGTTCTGTAATTTGGCTGTATGATGCGATTTCAGCAGTAGCTGGAAGAATAATTTCTAGACTACCATCTTTCTTTGCTGAAGGATTTTTATCGTTGAATCCATAGCCTGTTGCGTAGCCATCAAAATCCATTGTCACTTCAGACTTGTAGGCAAAACCAACTCGGTTAGTATCGTTAATTTGCCATGCTGCACCAATTTGATAGCCCCAAGAGCTGTCATCACCTTCCATATATTTTAGAGTGCCAAGCTTTTTGTTGCTTGCTCCAAAATGCCCCTCACCAGTGACGTAACGAACACCTGCACCAACACTAAATTGCTCGTTAATCTTATATGCTAGGCTAGTAAGTGCTTCAACTGTCATCACTTTAGCTTCATCACCGAAGTGAGTCGCATTAAAAGTGCTTTCTAGTTCTGTTTCCATGCCATAGTTTGTGCCAAGAGCGAAGCCAACAGCCCATTGATCGTTGTACATGTGTGACAGGTAAAAATTGGGAACAACAGCACTATGCGCAATGTCTTTCGCTGAAGTGGCACCACGATTATCACCAGTGAGTGATGGGGTTGTTATTTCACCATCAATATCAATATTAGGATCAACATAGATAGCACCAACAGACACTTGTGTGCCTTCTAGGTAAGTTAGCATTGCTGGGTTACGCCATTGTGCGCTTGCGTTATCAGCCATTGCTGCTTCACCAGCGTATGCACGACCTAAGCCCGTTGCAGAGTATTCCGCAAGTTGGAAACCTGCTGCGTTTGCAACGCTTGAAGTGCTTAGTAGGCCAAATGCCACTGCTGCCGAAAGGAGAGTCTTGTTGGTTTTCATTGTAATGTTCGCTGAGTTATTTATAACGTGGGGCGAAATTTTACGACTAGAGTTATTACTTTAAAAATGAAAAGCCAATAAAACAGTGTTTTTAGTTTGATGCTCTGCTAATTTGTAGGTATGTAGATGATCTATCTAACTGTAATGGCTGTGTGAAAATTTTTCAGCGAACACCTGTGAGTCATAATTATGGCTTTTGATTACACGTGTACGCCCAATCTTGGTGAATGGAAAGCAATAGATAAGAAAAAAGGCTGGAATTCCAGCCTTTTATATAGAGAGTGTTTATATTAGCTTGTCGCGTAATGCTTAGAAGCTGCGGCTGTACTGTAAGCCGAATAGGATCGCGTCTGCACGAGTCGTTGCTTCGATTGTGCTACCTAGGCTAGAAGTCTCGTTAACTTTAACGTCGTCACCCAGTAGGTATGTAAAGCCGATATCAACGTTTGATGCGTTATCAATGTGGTAAGTTGCACCTGCTGAGAACCATTGGCGATCTGAGTCAGGAACAGACACTGATGTCTTCTGGTCTTGAGCACTTGTGTCGTACATGTAACCAGTGCGTAGTGTCCAGTCAGAGTTCATGTAGTAGGTGCCACCGATAGCGTAGTGCCAGCCGTCTTGCCACTTGTATTCGTTAAATGTGTAGTCACCACCGTTCACAGTGCCGTCTAGAGTATCGAATGCGCTCCAACCGATCCATTGAACGCTGTAGTGTACTGCGAACTTAGTATCTTGAATTTTGTGGTAACCAGAGAACTCCGCCATATCTGGAAGAGGTAGCTTCAACTTACCATCAGAGTCTTTAGCGCCTGCTGGTGCATAAGTGATATCGCCTTCAGCTTCGATTTCTGGACTGTAACGGTAAGAGAAACCGAAACGGTTATTTTCATCTAGCTCGAATACGGTACCAACGTTAAAGCCAACGCCAAAACCTGCTGCATCAGCGTCTAGAAGCGTTGTGCCTTTAGGGATAGGGTTTAGACCTGGAACAGTAAAGCCAAGTTTACGTTCTAGTTTACCCGTACCGTAGATAAGGTCGATACCTGCACCAAAGCTCCATTGGTCATTCAGGCGGTAAGAACCTGCAACGCCAAGGTTTACGCTTTTCACGTCAGTCAAGCCACCAAACTCAGACCATGTTAGGTCGTTGCTGAATTCTGTTTTTGTACCGAAGTTAGAGTATGCGTTTACGCCCCATGCAAACTTGTCGTTTACTGGCACGATAAGGTGAATGTTCGGTGCTACAGACGTACTGCCGATATCGTCATAGTCGGTACTATCCGATACTAGGCCACCAAGAGCTTTGTAATTTACGTTTTTTGCCGAGATATCAGTAGTGATCGTTTCAAAACCTAGCGACAGTTCCATTTTGTCAAATAGAGCCATTGCTGCTGGGTTACGAGCCATTACAGATGCGTTATCTGCAATTACCGCATCACCTGCGAATGCACGACCGATACCAGTCGCTGATTGTGCGTTTAGCTGGAAACCAGCTGCCATTGCTTGACCTGATGCCATTGCAACCGTCACTGCTAGGAGAGTCTTTTTAAACAGACGCGTATTCTGAGTCATTTTTTATTCCTTATGGGTTTCGTCTCTTTGGACGATAAGTTGAGCTTTTGCTCAGTGGCGCAGATAGTAGTATTAAGAGTGGACCATACAAATCCGACCATTGGATAAATTTGAATAAAAATTGCAGAAATGATGTCTAAATGTCGGGAAATTGCACCTAAAGTGCATAATTTAGAGTTTTGACTCTAAAGTAAATAATTGGTGTGAATGGTTTTTGTTTTATACATAAACAAAAAGCCGCTAAATTTCGAAATTTAGCGGCTTTTTACTGTGCAGTTGCGTGCTTTCGATGAAGTTACTACATTGGCTCCATCATTGGCGCTAATTTCGCTGCGATAGCATCGATATCTTCGCCGTTGCTACCAACAAGAATCATGCTGGCTTTGCCCACCGGTTTCACTACACCACTCATACCATCTTTATCAAAGTCTACTTTCTGGTCGCTCTTCACATCAGTCACAAACATGGTGACTTTGCCTTCTTTGCCTTGGAAGACGATATGAAGCGCATTATTCGACTCACCAAAACCACAATGGTTTAGGTAGTAGACGTGATATGGGAAATCACCGTTTAGCTGATAGTGGAAAGGCATCATTTTCGCATTGACTTGCTTATTCGAAACATCTTCATCGATGTTGCGAACGAACGGCTCTTCCGCCACGACGTGTTTCATTGCGGTGTCTGCGAGGCTTGCTTGCGCTGGAGAAACAATAACGTTACCCCAGTTAATTTGACCTACGAGTAGACCCGCAGTAAATGCAACTGATGCTGCTAACGCCATCGCTTTGCGAGCAAAGTTCGGTCGTACGACTTTCTCGTCATCTAGCGCACTCGATGTCTGGTTAAACAGAATTTTATCAGCAAGATCTTCAGGCACATCCACATTCATGGCTTGCTTAATCTTAAGGTCGAGATCCAAAACATCATCAGCAAACTTACTGTTAGCGTCGCTCTCAGCTAAAGCTTGCAGAATCTCTTCATCCTTCTGTTTTGGATCCGACAAAATACGACGACGAAATTCTAAATCATCCATTTTTTTGTCCTCTCTGAGTATCTTGAGAATCCAACATCTCTTTTAATTGATTACGTGCACGGAATAGGCGTGTCATTACTGTGTTCTTATTTAGATCAAGAATGCTGCCGATTTCTTCTCCACTGAAACCGCCTACAACTTGAAGAAACAAAGGCTCACGGTATTCAACATCAAGCTTCATGATTTGAGCTTGAAGCCATTCCTGTTGATGATGTGGGTCATCGCTGACTTTAGCATCATTGCCATAGTCATCGATATCAACCAAATCAAATTGTTTACGTTCAAAGCGGCGTGCGTTTTCTCGTCTTAATATAGTAATAAGCCAAGATTTCGCGGCCTTTTCATCTTGAAGACTATCCAGTGACTTCCATGCGCGCAGACAGGTCTCTTGAACCAAATCTTCTGCAATTGCCTTGTCTTTGCATAACCAGTAAGCGTAGCGATACAAATCTCTGTGATAGCCCCGTACAAGAGCTTCGTATTTTCTTTGTCTGTCCATATCAGAGTTGACCGGACTGTTGGAATTTTTCTTTCCAAACATTTTAAATATTGCCACAGGAGCCTCCGTCTTGCTCTGTGAGGTCATGGGTACCGCTTGTATTTATGGTTGTTCTGAGTACACACCATGTAGTTTAGCAGCAGCACAATATACATCTTCTACGATCAAACACTTATTTGAAGTGATGATAATTTGTTCTATATCTTTTTATTCAGGTGTTTTCCTACACTTATTGTTAGGCGATTTGAAGTTATTCGAACTTTGATACGGTTGGAATTCGTAAAATCGCCATAAAATTGATCTATTTCAAAATCTCGTGCAGTGAAGGGGCTATAGTACATCTTGTCATCTAGTTAGTCATTGACGACTAACATGTTGAGCAAGATGACACTTCCTTTTGAAGGCTGACTTTACTTTCTCCTAATCAGGAAACTGATTAATTTTACAATTGGCGTAGGTTAATTGTTTTATAGATATTCCGACCACACAGTTTTGTGTGGTTTTTTTTTGCTTCAATTTTACCTCCCGCACACTTCTCCTCATTTTTACTCACTATAGTTAATCATTCTTAATCGCCGAATAATCAATGAACTAGAGCAATAGATCTACTCGCTTCACGTTTATTTAAACGCATGTTTGATAAATTTAACAAACTGATTACAATGCATCAGGTCAGACCTCTTGTATTTAAGGAGAAACAATGGGCAAGCAGGAAGTGAAAACACGCCACGGTGAACGTGTTGCTATTGTCGCAGGGCTACGAACCCCCTTTGCTCGTCAAAGCACTGAGTTCAGCCAGGTGCCGGCGGTCGATTTAGGCAAAATGGTAGTGAGTGAAATGCTTGCTCGTACAGACATCGACCCGAAACTCATCGAACAAGTGGTATTTGGACAAGTAGTTCAAATGCCAGAAGCGCCAAACATTGCGCGTGAAATCGTACTTGGCACAGGAATGCACATCCATACTGATGCCTACAGCGTAACTCGTGCGTGTGCGACCAGTTTCCAAGCTGCAGTCAACGTCGCAGAGAGCATTATGGCGGGCAGCATTGATGTTGGTATCGCGGGTGGTGCGGATTCTTCATCTGTTCTGCCAATTGGTGTTTCGAAGAAACTTGCCGCTAACTTGCTTGCGCTAAGCAAAACCAAAACGCTGGGTCAAAAGCTCAACATTCTTAAAAAACTCAGCTTCAAAGATTTAATGCCAGTGCCGCCAGCGGTAGCTGAGTACTCGACGGGTCTTTCAATGGGTCAAACTGCTGAGCAAATGGCGAAGTCACACGGCATTACTCGTGCAGAGCAAGATGCTTTGGCGCACCGCTCTCATTCTTTAGCTTCACAAGCTTGGAAAGACGGAAAGATCCAAGACGAGGTGATGACCGCTTTCCCAGAACCTTACAAAAAGTGGATCTCTGAAGATAACAACATTCGTCATGATTCGACATTAGAAGGCTACGCAAAACTGCGTCCGGCTTTCGACCGTCAATACGGCAGCGTAACAGCCGCGAACAGTACGCCATTAACCGATGGTGGTGCTGCCGTGATGTTAATGCGTGAAGGCAAAGCGAAAGAGCTTGGTATGGAAATCCTTGGTTACATCCGCGGTTATGCGTTTTCTGCGATTGGCGTGGAAATGGACATGCTAATGGGACCAACATACGCGACGGCAAAAGTGTTGGAGAACACTGGTCTCGAGCTTTCAGACCTGACGCTTATCGATATGCACGAAGCGTTTGCTGCGCAAGCTCTTGCGAACGTGAAGATGTTTGCTTCTGATAAATTTGCCCAAGAAAACCTAGGTCGTTCGAAAGCGATAGGTGAAATCGACATGGATAAGTTCAACGTCCTTGGTGGTTCCATTGCCTACGGTCACCCATTTGCCGCAACTGGCGCTCGTATGATGACGCAAACACTGCGTGAGCTTAAACGTCGTGGTGGTGGTCTCGCGTTGAATACAGCGTGTGCCGCAGGTGGCCTTGGTGCAGCAATGATTTTGGAGGTTGAGTAATGAGCGAGCAAAAAGCATTTAGTCTAAAGATTGATGAGCAGAACATTGCTTGGCTAGCCATCGATGTGCCAAACGAGAAAATGAACACGCTGCAAGCGGCGTTTGCAGATGAGATGAAAGAAATTTTCGCTCAACTGAAAGACACCAGCGGCGTGAAAGGGATGATTATTCACTCCCTAAAACCAGATAACTTTGTTGCGGGCGCTGACGTTCGTATGCTTGAAGCGTGCACAACGGCGAGTGAAGCGGAAGCATTGGCTAAGCAAGGCCAAGACTTGTTCCAACAGCTATCTGATCTGCCTTATCCGGTTGTCGCTGCGATTCACGGTCCATGTCTAGGTGGCGGCTTAGAGCTTGCTCTTGCGTGTGACTACCGTGTGTGTACTGATTCCGATAAAACGCGTCTTGGTTTGCCTGAAGTGCAACTTGGTTTGTTGCCTGGTTCTGGTGGTACTCAACGTCTTCCGCGTTTGATTGGTCTATTACCTTCGTTGGATTTAATCCTTACAGGTAAACAACTGCGTGCAAAGAAAGCGAAAAAGTTGGGTGTGGTTGACGCATGTGTGCCAGAGACTGTCTTACTCGATGTCGCGAAGATGCATCTCGAAAAAGGCAAGAAGAAAGGTAAACAAAAGCAATCGACAAAAGAGAAGTTGATGTCGGGCAGCGGTTTAGGTCGTAAGTTTGTGTTTGAGCAAGCCGCGAAGAAAACCAATGAAAAGACCCGTGGTAACTACCCAGCAACGGTTGCTATTTTAGAAGTGATCCAGCATGGCCTTGAAAAGGGATTTGCGCAAGGTCAAGAGCTTGAAGCGAAGCGCTTTGGCGAACTGGTGATGAGCTCGGAATCTAAAGCATTGCGCTCTATCTTCTTTGCCACCACTGAAATGAAGAAAGAAAACGGTGCAGAAGCAGACCCAGCTACAGTCAATAAAGTTGGCGTGTTGGGTGGCGGTTTAATGGGGGCGGGCATCAGCCATGTTTCTGTTGCGAAGGCGAAAGTGCCAGTACGTATTAAAGACGTCAGCAATGATGGCGTGCTTAACGCGTTGAACTACAACTACAAGTTGTTCGAAAAGCAGCGTAAGCGCCGTATTATCTCTAAAGCGGGCCTGCAATCGAATATGCTGCAACTGTCTGGTGGCATTGACTTCACAAGCTTCAATCATATTGATGTGGTTATTGAAGCGGTGTTTGAAGATCTTGACCTTAAACAGACGATGGTTGCAGATATTGAAGCGAACGCAAAACCAGAGACCATCTTTGCGACCAACACGTCTTCGCTGCCAATTCACAAAATTGCAGAAAAAGCAGAGCGTCCAGAAAAAATCGTTGGTCTGCATTACTTCAGCCCCGTGGAGAAAATGCCACTGGTGGAAGTGATTCCTCATGAAACTACGTCAGAAGCGACCATTTCTACCGTTGTTGCACTAGCGAAGAAGCAAGGCAAGACACCAATCGTCGTGAAAGATAAAGCAGGCTTCTATGTAAACCGCATTCTTGCGCCTTACATGAACGAAGCTGCACACATCTTGCTAGCAAATGAGCCGATCGAACAACTTGATGGTGCTCTGCTTGACTTCGGTTTCCCAGTGGGTCCAATTACTTTATTGGATGAAGTTGGTGTTGATATTGGTGCTAAGATCATGCCGATCTTGGTTAACGAATTGGGCGAGCGATTCAAAGGTCCAGACGTATTCGACACACTACTGAACGATGGCCGCAAAGGTCGTAAGACTGGTAAAGGCTTCTATACCTACAAAGGTAAGAAGAAAGAGGTCGATAAGTCAGTTTATAAGCTATTGAACCTGACACCAGAATCCAAGCTAAGCGACAATGACATTGCACTGCGTTGTGTGCTACCAATGCTAAACGAGGCGGTTCGCTGTTTAGATGACGGTATTATCCGTTCTCCACGCGATGGTGATATCGGTGCGATCTTTGGTATAGGCTTCCCACCATTCTTAGGCGGTCCATTCCGTTACATGGATCAATTCGGTTTGAAAGAACTGGTTGAGAAAATGAACGAGTTTGCATCGAAATACGGTGATCGTTACGCACCGTGTGATGGTTTGTTAACTCGAGCTGGCGAAGGTCGTAACTTCTACGATTAACGGCTAGCGCTAAAAATAGAAAGGCTTGCATCATGCAAGCCTTTTTTGTAATCGAGGTTACAAGACATTATTTCTTTTTGTCTTTTTTGCCCTTGTCATGGCCTTTGCCAGGGTTGTCGTCCCCATGGACGCTTGCGTTACCTTTGTGGTCTTTATCATGCTTACCTGATGAACAGTCATCAGATTTGATTGATACGTTATCACCACTAAGGCGCAAACAGTCCTCACTTAGCTCGAAGTCGTCACCTTTAATTGTAATATCTGCATATGCTGCAGGAGCAAGTGGCATCAGTACAGCAGCAAGTAAAAGTAGCTTTTTCATATTGTCCCCGTGTTTACGTATGTTTATTGAACGACGCTATTACAGCATAAGCTAAATTAGTATTTTTACCATTTGGCGCCATTTTTTTGGTTATGTCTCTTATCCGAGACCGAAATCTTTCGGGCGCAACTGAAACTCTTCAATCGACCCAATTTCTAAACCAAGGTTGATACGCGGCGCGTCTTCATGAGCGATACCTTGCGAATGCATCACCAAACGATTGGCAGTGCGAGGTTTTAGTTCATTGACCACAAAACGGATCATGTCGGTACGGGTCAACTCTTTAAGCTCTTCCAACACTTTTTCACGCTGGTTAAAGTCGGTGTCTTTGTTACCAATTGCTACCCATAGGCGCTGCGCTCGACCGCGTAATGTCGTATCAGGCGTTGCAATTTGGTTCCATAATCCGCGCTTGCTGCTGTGCCATTGGTATTCGTTAAGCTCCAACAACACCATATAAAACGCATTCAAGAACTCATCGATTGAGGTAACCAATTCAGCTGGCGCCGCGTTTGGTGACTGCACATAAAGCACAATCCCCGGATGGCGGTTAAGCGGCATATTCCCCGTTCCCACCATGTAGCCAAGCTGTTGTTTAGTTCGGATCTCATGGAAGAAGGTTGCCGACATTAAGTGGTTCGCCAAGGAATAAAGCGCAATGTTACGCGGCGAGATGTCTTCACATTGGTGATAAATCACCACCGCTGAATCTTGTTGGTTACAGTTCACTTCGCGTTGGAAACTGCCATTTTCACCCAGCATGACGAGTGGGCGAAGTGCCTCTTCGTAACGCTGCTCTTTCACACGCAATGCGTCTTTTAATGTGGTTGCCATGTCATGAGCTTGCTGACGTTGCCAGTCGCCATACACAAACATCTCAACATGCAACTCGGCAAGAATCGATTCAACAAACACAGACAGCTCATCCACCTCAATCTCTTCCAATGCTTCAACCAGCGTTGCAAAAGGTGGATTGTTAGGTTGGAGCAAACCTGTCAGTGCATTAAAAAGCTGCGAAATTGGGCGATCTTGAGATGAATTGCGCCAATTACGAAGAAGCTGCTGTTTAATGGTTTCAAATCGTTCTGGGTTGAACTCACGTGCTGCAAAGCGATGCAGAATCATTTCTAAAAGCTGAGGTAACTTCTGGCTAAAGCCCGATAATGTAAGCGTGACGCCGCCTTGGTGAGCATACATGTTGTAACCCATCCCCGCGATTTCCGCTTGATAGGTTTCTTTGGCTAGAGAATCGAGGAACATCTCGACACATAGGCGCGTTTTCACAATGTTTTTCGGCGATGCAACGGCGTGTGAACTGTCGATAGCGACGTAAACGACACCTTTCGGCACTCTGAACTCATCATCTTGCAGGTGCCATAGTCGGAAACCTTCGAGATCTTCAACCAATTCTGGCAACGACCCGCCGTTTTCAAATGGTCTTGGGTCGAGGTCATAACAAATGTATGGGTTCTTTTCTGGCAGAACGAATTGCCAACTCGGATCAATTTGATGATAGAAGCGACGCTGGTTTTCACTAAACGGGATGACTGAGTAAGGCGTGAAGTACCACTCTGCGGTTCGGTTGTATTCTAAACCTTGTGCAATCAATGTGATGCGAACATTTTCAACCGAAAGGTACTGCAACAATGAACGTTGAAGCTCTTCATCGTAGCCTGCCATTTTGTAGTCACCATAAACCGTGTCTTCCGGTTGATAGTGCTGCATGTTGATCACCAGATGACTGACCAAATCCATTGGGCGTGATGGCTCTTGGAAGCGGAAAGCCGATTCTAATACCGCTTGTTTTTCCAAGTATCGCCATTCATCCATGCCATCTTGTTTGATCATGGTGAGGTACTGGAATACCGCTTGAACGATGTCATCGACATGATCCAAACCGTTTGGTGTCAAGGTGCAACTTACTGTGAAGTCGCGGTAGTTGCTGCCGCTCGCCCCGCCACCTGCAGAGAGGGAAGTAATCCAGCCTTTCTCTTTGAGTTGAAGCATTAAACTGCCTTCACCTTCGTAGCCCAACAGGTGAGCAAAGTAGGAGAGAGGCTTCACGCTGTAGTGTGCGTCCATTCCCCGCATTGGGAACGTGAGGATCAGTTTACGGAACTCTTTGATTGGTTCGACTTGGACCAAAATACTAGTGCTATCTTCGCTGCCAATAGGGACATCAATCGATTTGCCGCGCAGTTGGTGGTTTGGAATGTCGGCAAACATGGCCTCTACCCAAGCTTGCTGCTCATCGAGAGATTGTGGACCAAACAAAGTCAGCGTCATCAAATCAGCGGAATACTGTGAGTGATGAAACTCAACAATTTCGTCGCGAATCGATTTGCCTTCGCGGTCACCAAGCGTATCCAAATTGCCGACAGAGAATTTAGAAAACGGGTGCTCTGGGTTGATGACTTCTTTGTTGACTTGATACAGACGGCGAGAATCGTCATTCAATTTGAGCTTGTATTCGGAGTCGACCGCTTGGCGTTCTTTGTCTAACGCTTCTTCGTTAAACAGTGGTGCGGTAAAGAATTGGCTGAAGCGATCAAGTGCGCTCTCAAAGGCGGTTGGTGTGACATCGAAGAAGAAACAGGTGTGCTCGGTGCCCGTCCAAGCGTTGTTGGTGCCACCATGTTGACTAATATAACTTTGAAACTCGCCCACTTTAGGGTATTTTTCCGTACCCAAAAAAAGCATGTGTTCTAGATAGTGTGCCAGACCTTGACGATCCATCGGATCATCGAAGTGTCCAACGTTTACTGCTAGGGCTGCTGCCGACTGTTGAGCCATGTCGGAATGAATCAGCAACACGCGCAGTGCATTACTCAATGTAATGTAGCGGTATTGATTTGAATCGTTTGGACTTAGGTGCACGATGCGTCTCCAGATTTCGCATTACAGTAATTATGATCCCCGAGCGGGGAGGCGCAAAGTTTGCGCTTCGACAAATACTGCTTGCCGCATTTTTGTTATTCGTAAGAGTACTGCATAAGCCCATCAGCAAATTGCTATGGGGTTCGAGCTATTTGAAGGAATGCACTGAGTTCATAACTTCATCGTAGAATGTGATGAACTGAGTATATTCTTTTTAATAGATTGTTAAGAAAGTCGCTATCTTTAGCAAGCGAATTGGTATAATGAACCGATAATTATATCAGTATTTTTGTTTCGACATTATTAAAGTTAGCCCGCTATCCGTATAAAGATAGCAGTCAACCTTTTGGTAGCGTTAGCTATCCCTAGGAAATAACATGAAAATATTTATCTTGCGTCACGGTGAAGCAGAGCATTTTGCGAACACCGACGCAGAAAGACAACTGACCCCAAGAGGCAGAACTGAATCGGAAGCAGTTGCCCGAGCATGTAAAGAGCAAGGTTTTGCTCAATTCGACAAGGTACTGGTGAGCCCGTACATTCGAGCGCAGCAAACTTGGCAAGAAATCAGCGCACACTTTTCGGCGAAAAGTATCGAAACGTGTGAAGACATCACGCCTTACGGTCAATCCGACCAAGTGTTTGATTTCGCTAATGCGTTGATTGAAGTTGAGAAGCTTGAATCTTTTTTGTTTGTGTCGCACTTGCCGCTGGTGGGATACCTGACCTCGGAATTTGTGAAAGACATAACGCCGCCAATGTTCCCGACATCTGGCTTGGTGTGCATTGAGTTTGACCCGCAAACACAACGCGGTGAAGTGCTTTGGCATATCACGCCATAGAACAATAGTTCTCGGGATGATGGCTCGAGAAAAACAAAAAGGCAGGGTTAACCTGCCTTTGTCGTTCTTGCGCGTCAGCGAAATACTTTTCGGAGTCGGTGGGTTATTTCTCAGGAATAGAAAGCAGCACCAGTAGGGCACCATCGCCGCCAAACTCTAGAGGCGCTTGGTGGAATGCCATTACGTCTGGATGTTGAGCTAACCAAAGCGGCGCTTTCTGCTTCAGAATGTGCTTACCGATGCCGTGTTGTACACACGCACAGTGGATTTCGTTTTTCACGCAGTACGCGATCATCGCACCGAGTTCTCGCTTGGCTTCTTGCTGTGTCATGCCGTGCATGTCTAGGAAGACGTCAGGCACGTACACGCCACGACGAAGACGTTTCACTTCATAAGTGGACACATCATCACGCGCGTAGCGAGTTGGTCCATCCGCATTTAGGAGCGGGACAAACTCATCGGAAAAGTAAAATTCAGAATCACTCGCTTCACGGTTTGAGCGTGTGATTTCTTTTTGCTTAGTATTTTTTTTTGGTTGCTGGATTATGGTATCCTGTCGTAACTTTTTTACGCCCTGTACTGCATCCTTAAACAAGGCGAAATCGTCATCGTGTTCGGTGTCTTTTTTGCTCATTAGGTAAACAATTTCATTTTTACAATTTATGGCAGTATTGTAGCGCTTTTCGGAGGCAATTTTGGATAAGATTTTTGTAGAAGAGGCGGTATCGGAGCTCCATACCCTTCAAGATATGATTCGTTGGACGGTAAGCCGCTTTAACGCCGCTAACCTGTTTTACGGTCATGGCACTGATAATGCGTGGGATGAAGCGGTTCAGCTTATCCTGCCAACATTATACTTGCCGATTGATGTGCCTCCGCACGTATTGAACTCTCGCCTTACGACAAGCGAGCGTCTGCGTATTGTTGAGCGTGTAGTAAAACGCATCAACGAGCGTACACCAACTGCATACCTAACCAACAAAGCGTGGTTCTGTGGTCTTGAGTTTTTCGTTGATGAGCGTGTACTTGTGCCGCGTTCTCCAATCGGTGAATTGATTCAAGCGGAATTCCAGCCTTGGTTGGTGGAAGAGCCTACACGCATTATGGACCTATGTACGGGTTCTGGTTGTATCGCGATTGCTTGTGCGCACGCTTTCCCTGAAGCAGAAGTTGACGCGATCGATATCTCAACTGACGCACTTCAAGTTGCAGAGCAAAACGTACAAGATCACGGCATGGAGCAACAAGTGTTCCCAATCCGCTCTGACTTGTTCCGCGACCTTCCAAAAGAGAAGTACAACCTGATCGTGTCTAACCCACCTTACGTGGACGAAGAAGACATGAACAGCCTACCAGACGAGTTCACGCACGAGCCTGAACTAGGTCTTGCTGCAGGTACTGACGGTCTAAAACTGGTTCGTCGTATTCTTGCTAACGCACCAGACTACCTAACAGACGATGGTATTCTTGTGTGTGAAGTCGGTAACTCAATGGTTCACATGATGGAACAGTACCCACAAATTCCATTCACTTGGATTGAGTTCGAGAACGGTGGTCACGGCGTATTCATGCTAACGCGTGACCAGCTGGTTGAGTGTGCAGAAGAGTTCAAACTGTACAAAGACTAAGTCAGTCGAAACAAACGAGTTGATCAAATAATGAAAACACCGAGCCCAGTGCTCGGTGTTTTTTTATCCGCTTCGCACTGAGCTTGCAAAATTTCGGCTGTTTTGTTTTTTCCACCAAATCGGGCTTTACATCAAAACGTAATACCGCCACTATGATTCCACGAAGAATTGAAAAGCAGTTGCGCTCATGGAGAGCGTGGCGACAAGAACTTGAGGAAGTAATGGCAGGAAACAGTATCGGACAACATTTCCGAGTAACGACATTCGGAGAAAGTCACGGTATCGCACTAGGATGTATCGTAGACGGATGCCCTCCAGGTTTGGAAATCACTGAGGCAGATCTGCAAACGGATCTCGACCGTCGCCGTCCTGGCACATCACGTTACACTACCCAACGTCGTGAACCGGACGAAGTAAAAATTCTTTCTGGCGTATTTGAAGGTCAAACTACAGGCACTTCAATTGGTCTGATGATTGAGAACACAGACCAGCGTTCTAAAGACTACTCAGACATCAAAGACAAGTTCCGTCCTGGACACGCTGATTACACTTACCACCAAAAATACGGTGTGCGCGATTATCGAGGTGGCGGCCGTTCGTCTGCTCGTGAAACGGCAATGCGTGTGGCGGCTGGTGCAATCGCTAAGAAATACCTGAAAGACGAGTTCGGTGTCGAAATCCGCGCTTACTTGTCACAAATGGGTGACGTTTCAATCGATAAAGTGGATTGGAATGAAATCGAAAACAACGCGTTCTTCTGCCCAGATGCAGACAAAGTCGAAGCGTTTGATCAGCTTATCCGTGACCTGAAAAAAGAAGGCGACTCTATTGGCGCTAAAATTCAGGTTGTGGCAACGAATGTACCTGTTGGTCTTGGTGAGCCTGTATTTGATCGTTTGGATGCAGACATTGCGCATGCGCTAATGAGCATCAATGCGGTGAAAGGCGTTGAAATCGGCGACGGTTTTGATGTGGTAAACCAAAAAGGCAGCGAGCACCGTGATACGCTTTCTCCAGAAGGCTTCGGTAGCAACCACGCAGGCGGCATTCTTGGCGGTATCTCTACCGGTCAAGAGATTGTTGCAAACATTGCGCTTAAGCCAACGTCAAGCATTACGGTTCCGGGTGAAACCATCACTAAAGAAGGTGAGCCAACTCAGTTGATCACTAAAGGTCGTCACGACCCATGTGTAGGTATCCGCGCTGTGCCTATTGCAGAAGCGATGCTGGCTATTGTCGTGATGGATCATTTGTTACGCCACCGTGGTCAAAACCATGGCGTACAAACCGAGACTCCAAAGATTTAAGTTTGAAACGTAAATCGATAGATACACAAAAGGCAGCTCAATGAGCTGCCTTTTTTAATTGGGTTTCAATTTGTTTCGCATTCAATTAGTGAATTGAACCTTCCGTTTCCAAGTGGAATGAAGGTAAGCGCCATTTGAAGCGTACTGCAGCCATACGCAGCATGTAACCAGTAATCAGAGTGACAATCGTCGCGGTTACATCTGGTACGTTGAACTCAAGTAACGCTAGGTATAAACCAGATGCAATAAGTGCTACTGAGGCGTAAAGCTCTTCATGCAGCACAAGCGGCGTTTGGCGACAAATCAAATCGCGTAGCAGGCCACCAAATACACCAGTGACTAGCGCAGACACCATACAAATGCCAGGGTGTAGGCCCATACCAATTGCTACCTTGGTGCCGATAATGCTAAATACGATCAAGCCAAGTGCATCTAAACGAATGAATAGACCTTTCAGCTTAATTACCCACTTCGCCAAGCCAGTTGTCAGTACACCCGCAACGCATGTGATTGCTAGGAATTCAGGGTTCTTTACCCAGCCTAGAGGGTAGTGACCTAAAAGAATATCGCGCACCGTACCACCGCCAATTGCCGTTGCACTGGCTACCAACATAACACCAAACCAATCCATTTTTCTTCGACCAGCACTCAACGCACCAGTCATGGCTTCAGCCGTGATACCAATGATATACAACACACTTAGCAGCATAAGGGGACACTCAAATAAAAGGGCGCTGTCTTAGTCCTTGAGATTAAGGAAAACAGCAGCAAAACTTACCAAAAAGATTCAAGCCTTGAGGAAGGGGCTTAAACCCTAAAAGAATCTCGCTTTAAGTGGCGTTGATGTCGCCATCATTAAGCTTAAAAATAAGGCGTGAGTGTAGTGGGAAATGTGATCTGTGACGAATGAGAAATAGTATGGAGAAAGCGACTTTCAGATAAATCCAGCTAATAACCAAACTTGTTGTGTGGCTTTACCTGTTGAATAAAAACAGCGACAATGCGCACCGCATATCAATTTGAAGTACAGAATCGATGATGAACCACGAATATCAAGACCTTATCGCCATCTTCAACGACACGTTTCTTGAAACTTTTAATACCAAGTTGGAGCTTGGTGGTGATGAGCCAATTTATTTACCAGCAGACCAAGAGCATCCGCATCATCGGATTATTTTTGCTCGTGGTTTCTATGCGTCAGCGCTGCACGAGATTGCCCATTGGTGTGTAGCAGGACCAGAACGTCGTTTGCTGGAAGATTTTGGTTACTGGTATGAACCTGACGGTCGTACAGCCGAGGTTCAAGCTGAGTTTGAAAAAGTGGAAATTCGCCCTCAAGCGTATGAGTGGATTCTAGCGAAAAGTGCTGACTTCCCTTTTAACGTCAGTTGTGACAATCTACACGGCGATTTTGAACCAGATCGTCTTGGTTTCATGCACAAAGTGCACAATGAAGTAATGGGTATTCTAGAAAACGGTCTTCCGCCTCGCGTGAAAATGCTATCGGATGCGTTGTGTGCCTTTTACCAAACCAAGCCGCTGGAAACGTCTGACTTTATCGTTAAATAACCTCAGAGAAGCTCCATGATTATTGAATTTGAAGAAAAACTACTAGAACTGATTGATGCTCGCATTGAAACGGCATCGGATGATGAATTGTTTGCTGGTGGTTATTTGCGTGGTCACATTTCTCTGTCTGCTGCAGCGTGTGAAGAAGAAGGCATTAACGATGTGACTGAGCTGAAGTCTCGCATTGAAAACAGCCTTGAAGAAGCGCGTTCAGAATTGACGCCTGCCGATCGTGTGATCGTGAGCGATCTATGGCAAGAGCTTCAAGCGCAAGCTTAAGTCTCATTCAGTTATATATGCTTCGATTGGCAGCTCTAAGTTTCTGGTTGAAGCAATAGAGAGTTGAAATAAACTCCTTCGAAATTTTCGAATCTCTCCTTAAAATTTTTGTGGTTGTGGCACTTGGGCTCACCTTTTACTCTAGTGAGTACAAAACGTGAACAAAGGATTACAACCATGAAAATTATCGCATTTGGCGCTTCTACTAGCTCTACCTCTATCAATAAAACCCTCGCGACTTACGCTGCCAACCTTGTTGAAGGTGCAGACGTGCAAGTATTAGATCTTAACCGCTATGATGTTCCTTTGTTCAGTGAAGACAAAGAGAAAGAAATTGGTCAGGCGGAAGGCGCAAAATCTTTTCTTGCTGACATCGCAACAGCGGATGCTTTGGTGATTTCTTTTGCTGAGCATAACGGCTCTTACCCAGCGGCTTACAAAAATCTGTTCGATTGGGCGACACGCATCGAGCGCAACGTATTCCAAAACAAACCAGCGGTGTACTTAGCGACTTCACCTGGCCCTGGTGGCGCACAAACGGTTCTCGCTGCGGCAACAGGCTCTGCGCCTTATTTTGGTGCTGAAGTGAAAGCATCGCTATCTGTTCCAAGCTTCTACGATAACTTTGATTTGGAAACGGGTCAGTTCCGTAATGCGGAAATTGCCGAGCAAGTGAAAGCGGCTGTGGCGACATTGAATTAAAAACTGGTAACCCCCTCTAACTCCCCCTTGGAAAGGGGGAGGACTAATGCGGAGCTAAGAACTTGTTCTTCACTTGTTCAAAATGAGGCGAGAAGTGGTTGTTTGTTCTCAGAGCTACCCCCTCTAACTCCCCCTTAGAAAGGGGGAGGACTATGCGGAGTTCATAACTTGTTTTTCCACTTTTCAAGACGAGACAAAGAGGGGGGGACTCAGAACAACCCTCACGAGCTCAGCCTTGGAAAGAGGGAAGACGAATGTGGGGCTAAGAACTTGTTCCTCCCCTTTTTAAGGGGAGGCTAGGAGGGGTTCTTTGCGTATTCGAAACACGTTACAGCTCAGTAATCGCCTTACCTTTACGCAGTTTTCTAACCCACATACGGCTAGGGTGCAGCTCGGTCAGTACATCAACAGGCAGTGGTAATGGGTCACCACAGATTTGTGATGCCAACACTTCGGCCATTAGGGGCGCTGAGCTCAAACCACGAGAGCCTAAACCTAGGAAACAGAATAGGTTAGGGAACTGGTGAATCGCGTCAACGTCTTGCTCTTGTTGATTTTGCAGATCCGCATATTGCGTTTTGATGGTTTCAAAGTCGCCTACGTTTCCTACAAACGGAAGGTGGTCACGGCTAACACAGCGAATACCTTGGCGTGATAAGTTGCCAGAGGTATCCACTTCTTTCGTCCAAGCTTGGTTCGGTAGACACTGCACCAACTTCTCGGCGTTGTCTTTTTGAGCTTCCTCGTCAAACTCGTAGTCTAGGTGACTGCGGTCGTAACTTGCACCGATGCACAAGTGCTGATTATTCGGGTTAACAGGTGTCATGTAACCGTCGTAACACAATACTGTTTTCAGCTTAGACAGCGTTTCAGTTGCAGGGGCGTGGCTAACTTGACCTTTTACCTGACCCATTGGTAGATCGGCAGTTTGGCTTAATGTTTGGAATTCACTGCCGTTAGCAACCACTAAGGTTGAGTGCTCAAAGCTTTGACCGTTCGCTTTCAATGTCCAAAGCTGACGCGCTTCATCCCAATCTAGTGACTTGACCTGATGCTCGAACTTCGCTTCAAAAAGTTCTGTTTTTTCCAGTTCAGCAATCAAACCACGAGTGAGTTCAGCGGGGCATAACCAGCCACCAAGAGGGTAGTGGACCGATGCCATATCGATCGGCAAGCCAATCTTCTCTGCCGTCTCTTCAGCAGATAGCTTGTGAATCAACTCTGGCGTGAAATTACCTGCGAGCATTTTCTCTAACTTGTCTGCGGATTTGTCATCCCACATTAACTGAGTAATGCCACACCAATCGTGATCGAATTGGATATCTTGCGCTGCTTGGTCAACAAACTGACGGGCAAACAAAAAGCCCGGAGCGAACACGCGTGAAACGCCTTTGTGTGGACCATTTAACAATGGGTATACAGCACCTTGTCGATTGCCCGACGCGCCTTCTGCGGGTTGAGCGTCTTTGCAGTAAAGCGTGACATTCTGACCGCGGCGAACCAGCGTTTTAGCCAGAGCTGCACTGGCGATGCCGCCACCAATAATCGCTATGGAATCATGATTGGTCGATGCTGTGCGGTTGAACCAAGGTAGGTGGTTTGAATGCGCTTCACGTTGCTCCATCGAACCTGCGATCATTTCACGCTTGGTGCCGAAGCCTTTGACTTTCTTCATTGCAAAGCCCGCTTCGTTTAAGCCGCGGCGCACAAAGCCCGCAGCCGTGAAGGTTGCGACCGTACAATCCTGTTTCGCCAATTTTGCCATGCCGTTGAATAGGTTTTGATTCCACATCTCTGGGTTTTTGCTTGGTGCAAACCCGTCTAAGAACCAAGCATCAATCAAGCCTTGCTCAGCATAAGGAACAAGCGGCATGCAGTCTTTGATATCGCCAAACCATAGATCGAGCGTGATAGCGCCGTCTTCTAAAACAATGCGATGACACTCAGGCACAGCGGCTGGGTAGTGCTGTTGCAGCTTTTCGGCAAACTCTGCCAATTCTGGCCAAGATTGATGTGCTTTTTCTAAATCAGCTTTGCTAAGTGGGTACTTCTCAAAACTAACGAAATGCAATTCTTTTAGCGTTGCCTCTGGATATTCGCGACGAAATTCGGTAAACCATTGCCACACGGCTAAGAAGTTCAACCCTGTGCCAAATCCGGTTTCACCAATAACAAAACGTCTTTGGTCAAATTCCTGCCATCTTTCTGGTAGATGATTTTGTTTGAGGAACACGTAACGCGTCTCTTCGAGACCGTTTACGTTGGAGAAATAAACATCATCAAATTGGTCAGAAACCGGTGTACCAGCTTCGTTCCAACCAAGTTCTGCGTTTTTAATCGAAGTCATAATGGTGCAAATATGTGATTTGGCGCGGTTAGAATTCGGCGATTGTACGAATTTCTGGGAAAGCTGACCACTTTTGTTGACTATCTTGGTTATTATCTAGCGGATTTTTGAATTATAGGAATGTCATAATGAAACGAGTCGTAATCACCGGTATGGGTATTGTTTCAAGTATCGGTAACAACGTCGAAGAAGTTCTAGCGTCTCTTAAAGCGGGCAAATCTGGCATCACTGCGTCTGAGCAGTTTAAAGAAAACGGTCTGCGTTCGCAGGTATGGGGTGATCTGAAAATCAACCCTGCAGAATTTATTGACCGTAAGCAGATGCGCTTTATGGGTGATGCGGCTGCTTATGCATACCTATCAATGCAGCAGGCAATTGAAGACGCTGGTCTATCTGAAGAACAAGTTTCAAACGATCGTACAGGTATCGTTGCTGGTTCTGGTGGTGCTTCTGCATTAAACCAAACAGTAGCAACTGACACGATGCGTGCGAAAGGCGTAAAACGCGTAGGTCCTTACATGGTTCCACGTACTATGTCTTCAACAGTATCAGCGTGTCTTGCAACACCATTTAAGATTCGTGGTGTGAACTACTCAATGAGCTCAGCTTGTGCAACGTCTGCACACTGTATCGGTCACGCGATGGAGCTTATCCAACTTGGTAAACAAGACATCGTATTTGCAGGTGGTGGTGAAGAGCTAGATTGGTCTCAAACCATGATGTTTGATGCAATGGGCGCACTATCTACTAAGTACAACGAAACGCCAGAAAAAGCATCTCGTACTTACGATGCAGATCGTGACGGTTTCGTAATCTCTGGTGGCGGCGGCATGCTGGTTATCGAAGAACTAGAGCACGCTCTAGCTCGTGGCGCGAAAATCTACGGCGAAATCGTAGGTTACGGCGCGACTTCTGATGGCTACGACATGGTAGCACCATCTGGTGAAGGCGCAGTTCGTTGTATGAAGATGGCAATGCAAGATGTTGACGCTATCGACTACATCAACACACACGGCACTTCTACTCCTGTAGGTGACGTGAAGGAGCTAGGCGCTATCCAAGAGCTATTCGGCGACAACAGCCCTGCGATTTCTGCTACAAAAGCAATGACAGGTCACGCACTAGGTGCAGCTGGCGTTCACGAAGCGATTTACTCAACGCTAATGCTAGACAACAACTTCATTGCGCCAAGTGTGAACATCTCTAACTTGGATGAAGCAGCACAAGGTCTAGACATCGTAACGGAAGCTCGTGACGCTGAGCTAACGACTGTTATGTCAAACAGCTTTGGTTTTGGTGGTACAAACGCAACATTGGTAATCAAAAAGTACCAAGCGTAAGCGACCCAAAGCTAACTGAATTTGTTGGTCGGAATATCACTGTGATTTCCCAAGCGGCGTAAACGGACCAACAAACCAGTTTCCAGAGCTTGATCAGTCAAACTGATCGAACAGACGCAGACTCTATCCCAAGGAGAGCGGGATAGGATCCTTTTGTTCTGGAACTTTGCCCGGCTAATTTAGCCGGGCTTTTTCTTTTCTGAAACCTGCTTTTGAAAGTCACTTGGGTATAGTTGTTGAGATTTTTCAAGAAAAGGGCACAATCGCTTTAGCTTCGCATCTTGCGAATAAACGAACTCATACAAATGGATGTTAAACGCTGGCGCTATGAAAATTATTGTTGATGAAAATATGCCGTACGCTGAAGAGCTATTCAGCCAACTCGGTGAAGTGATTCTAAAACCCGGTCGTACACTGACAGCCGATGATTTAGTGGATGTAGATGCACTAATGATTCGCTCGGTTACTAAAGTAAATGCAGAACTGATCAGCAAAGCAAACAAGCTGAAGTTCGTGGGTACGGCGACGGCGGGCATGGATCATGTCGACCAAACGTTGATGCAAGAGAAAGGTATTTTCTTCACCGCTGCGCCAGGTTGTAACAAAGTTGGCGTTGCTGAGTATGCGTTCAGCGTCATGATGGTGCTAGCGCAACAACAAGGCTTCTCAGTTTTCGATAAAACCGTTGGTATCATCGGTGCGGGCCAAGTGGGTAGTTACCTTGAAAAATGTTTGAAAGGCATGGGCATCAAGGTGCTTATCAATGACCCATTCAAACAAGAAGAGGGCGATTCTCGCAGTTTCACTCCGCTAGCAGAGCTCATCGAACGTTCTGACATCATCACGCTGCACACACCTATCACTAAAGATGGCCCACACCCAACGCATCATTTGATTGATGAGAAGGTGTTAAATGGTCTTCGTAGCGATCAAATTCTTATCAATGCGGCACGCGGTCCAGTTGTGGACAACCAAGCGCTGAAGCAACGTTTACTGAAAAACGACGGCTTTACAGCGGCACTCGACGTATTTGAATTTGAACCAGAGGTTGATATGGAGCTTCTGCCTCTGCTAGCATTCGCAACCCCTCACGTTGCAGGCTATGGTCTGGAAGGGAAAGCTCGCGGTACGACGATGATTTTCAACAGCTACTGTGAGTTCTTAAATAACGAATTACGTGCGCATGCCAGCGATTTACTGCCAACCGCGCCTGTCCCTACTATGGTATTGGACAGAGCATGGGATGAAGCAACGCTGCACAACATCACGCAGTTAATCTATGATGTGCGTAAAGATGACGCTCTTTTCCGCCGCGAAATCAGTAAGCCAGGTTCTTTTGACCTGATGCGTAAAAACTACTGGGATCGCCGCGAGTACAGCGCTGTCACGCTAGTGGGCAACGAAACATGCAATCTTGCGCCATTAGCAGAACTAGGTTTTCAGGTTGAGGTAAGTCAATGAGCCAGCAATACAATGTTGCCGTATTAGGTGCGACCGGTGCGGTCGGTGAAACAATTTTGGAAGTGCTTCAAGAGCGCAAATTCCCAGTAGGCGAAATCTTCCTGTTGGCAAGTGAACGCAGTGAAGGTAAGACTTACCGCTTCAATGGTAAAACAATTCGCGTACAAAACGTGGAAGAGTTTGATTGGTCACAAGCGCACATCGCTCTGTTCTCTGCTGGTGGTGAACTGTCAGCGAAATGGGCACCAATCGCAGCAGACGAAGGCGTTATCGTTATCGACAATACGTCACACTTCCGTTACGAGTACGACATTCCTCTTGTTGTGCCAGAAGTAAACCCAGAAGCGATTGCAGAGTTCCGTAACCGTAACATCATTGCGAACCCGAACTGTTCAACCATCCAAATGCTGGTGGCACTAAAGCCTATTCACGATGCAGTAGGTATTGAGCGTATTAACGTATCAACGTACCAATCGGTTTCTGGTGCAGGTAAAGCGGGTATTGATGAGCTAGCAGGTCAAACAGCGAAGCTGCTAAACGGTCTGCCAGCCGACAAGAAGCAATTCTCTCAACAGATCGCGTTTAACTGTATTCCACAAATCGATCAGATGATGGAAAACGGCTACACCAAAGAAGAAATGAAAATGGTGTGGGAAACGCAAAAGATCTTTAACGACCCATCAATCACCGTAAACCCAACTTGTGTGCGCGTGCCAGTATTCTACGGCCACGCAGAAGCACTTCACGTTGAAACGCGTTCACCAATCGATGCACAAGAAGTCGTTAACTTGCTTGAGCAAACTGACGGTATCGAAGTATTCCACGGTGAAGACTTCCCAACACAAGTTCGCGATGCGGGCGGTAAAGACCACGTAATGGTAGGTCGTATCCGTAACGATATCAGCCATCACAGCGGCGTAAACCTATGGGTTGTTGCAGATAACGTACGTAAAGGCGCAGCAACTAACGCGGTTCAAATCGCAGAAGTTCTGATCCGCGACTACTACTAAGTCGACATCGCTAAGAACCTTTAAGCCTCGCACTATGCGGGGCTTTTTTGTTCGAACGGCGTAAAATTGTGTGAGATTAGTACGAATATGGTGAGAGCCACACATTTTTTGCCCTCAACGCTATAGTTTTGCGTGCTTTATCCGATATATTTAACCGATCACCATTTCAAATTGTTACTAGCACCTAACTGAGCCTTCTATGCGTCAAAATTATAAGCGTTTGTTAGCAGCCCTTGTGCTGATGAGCGCGACTCAGACATCGTCAGCGGTTCAAGCCGAAGGTATTCGTCTTGTAGGACCCTCTGGTGAAGTGCAAGCGTCTCCAAGCTATGCTGAGGAGATTGAACGAGCGTTGCCCGCTCCACCTAAAAATGACCAACCGTCGCGTTTCTTCGGTCCAACTGGTCAAAACGAGACTCTCTGGTCGATTGCTTCTGAATTGCGACCATCTCGAAATGTTTCTGTACAACAAACGCTACTCGCCATTTACCGTATCAACCCTCAAGCGTTTGATAACCAAAATATCCATGAATTGATCCCTGGTAGTCGTCTTCGCGTGCCTTCTCTTGACCAGGTTCAAAGTGCGACGACAGAGCAAGCCGTCGCGATCATGAAAGCGCACGAAGCTCGCTTAACTCAACCGAAGCCAAAGCAACCAGTAAAACCAAAAGTTGAGCAACCAAAGCCTGTTACTGAAGTTGCAAAACCTGAACCAAAACCAGAAACGGTTAAGCCAGAATTACCAAAACCGCAACCGATTAAAGTGGTTGAGCCAACAACACCGGTTCCAGCGGTGACCACATCACCTGAGGGTGAGAAGCAGATCAGCGAGCTAAAAGACAAGCTGCAAGGTTCGCACAGTGAGTTAGAGTCACTGGAAGAGAAGAACCATCGTCTGCGTTTGATGCTTTCTGAGGTACAAAGCGAAGTTGAAACGCTAAAAACGTCGTTGAATGACGAAGAGCGTATTCGCTCAGAAGTAGAAAAACTGTTGGCTGAGGAGCGTCAGCGTGTTGCTGAACAACAACGTATGCAGCCAAGTACGATGGATAAAATCCTATCGAATGGTTGGCTTGTCGGTCTTGCGGCATTAATCCCAGGTGCGCTAATCGCTTTACTCGTTGTCATGCTACTTGGCCGTCGTTCTAAGGCGAAAGAGGAAGAAGCGGCTACGCAAGAACAGCAAAACGTTGATCCTCTCGCTGCGCCTATTGGTCTAGCTTCTGCGGATGAGCTAGACGAAGAGCTAAGCCTTGATGACGATCTGTTTGGCGATGACGACGAAACAGAAAACCTATTTGGGCAAGAAGAACAGCAACCTGAAGAAGAAGACGTTTTCGGTAACCTAGATGACGATGACCTCGACTTCAACCTAGAGGGTGATGATGGCGAAGATCCATTTGCTGGTATCGGCGATGATGGTGAACTAGACGTTGGTTTCGATGAATTCGATTCTTCTAGCAACGGCATCAAGGTCAACGGTGAAGAAAAAGCCCTTGGTCTTGAAGAGATGGAACGTGCGCTTGATGAAGTCACGCCAGAGCTGGAAGTGTTGGATGACGATGATGATGCAGGCTTCGATCTTTCTGACGAAGACGGTTCGGATGCATTGTCTGATGATGCTTTCGCAGAATTGCTTGCCGCAGATGAGCCAGCAGAAGCGCTACAAAATGATGCCGTCGACCAAGCTATGCTGGATGACCTATTCGCCGATCTTGATGGTGATGATCTCAACTTAGACGTTGAAGATGACAAGTCAGCGGTGTCTGAGAGTGCGTTCTCAGCAGGTGAAGCGACAGACGATGACATCGATAAACTGCTAGCACAATACGAGCAGCCAACATCAGGCGAATCAGATGAGGATGTGTTTGATGAACTTGAAGCACTTTCTGGACTAACAGAAAACGACTCAAATGAAGAGGACGCATCGGCGTTACTTGATGAATTGATCGGTGAAGACGATGGCGAGTCACTTAACGAACTCGATCCCCTTCAAGAGCTGGAAGATATCGCGGGTTTAAGTGAAGAACCAACCATTGATGAAGACAGCACGGACTTACTTGATGAGTTAATTGGCTTCGAAGATGAAGACTCCACCGATGATGACTTTGACCCGCTTGATGAGCTAGAAAAGCTGTCGGGATTTGATGGTGACGATACTCTAGAAGACATTGATGAAAACAGTGTTGACCTGTTGGACGAGCTGCTCAGCGACGAGAGCGTTGAAGAAGAGCAGAACGAAACAAGCAGTGAAATCGACCCATTTGATGAATTGATTCGTGAAGATGACGAGACAGAGCAAACAGCGGCTACACAGAGCGATGACGATCTTCTCGCTTCGCTAGGTTTTGATGATTTAGAGCCAGCAGTAGAGGAAGTACTGCCTCAATCTCAACCAGTGATGGAGGCTGAGCCTGTTGTTGATCTCGAAGATGAAAAGGCTGCGCTGGGTTTAGACTCTGGTTTGGATATCGATGCGTTATTGAGTGAAAATCAGCCAGAGGCTGAAACACAATCGTTAGAACAAGCATCAAACGACGAACTTGACTCAGAAGCAGCCGAATCTATTGCCGACTTTGATAGCAACGATTTCCTTGGTGATCTAGAAGACGCGTCGCCTGAGCATGATCCGTTAATGACGGAACTGGATGAGCTATTCGAAAGTAACAATGAAGCTCTGTTACCAAGTGAACAAGAGCGTTCAGACTTCGCAGCAGAACTGGATGCTTTGATCGGTGAAGAAGCATCAGAAACGGACACTGAAGAGCATTTACCTGAGCTGCCTGAAGCATTAGCGCCACAAGAAGAAACGATCGTAGAACCGGACGCAGAACCAGAACCAGCTCCAGCGTTCACGCCAACACCAAATACGGTTGAAAACGAATTTGGAATTCCTCAAGAAGAGGATTGGCTGGTTGATGAGATCGAATCTGAGAGCAAAGTTGAACAAGAGCCGGTGGCGGCAAGCTCAACTGATGCTGATGTTGACGAAGAAGAGTTCAACTTCGATGAGTTAGAGCTTCCAGAGTTTAACGAAGAAGACGCATTAGCTTCGATGGCCGATGAGCCTGCGCTAGCTGAATCTGAAACCGTTGAGCCTGAAGCATCAGTTGCGGAAGCAGAAGAAGAGTTCAACTTCGATGAGTTAGAGCTTCCAGAGTTTAACGAAGAAGACGCATTAGCTTCGATGGCCGATGAGCCTGCGCTAGCTGAATCTGAAACCGTTGAGCCTGAAGCATCAGTTGCGGAAGCAGAAGAAGAGTTCAACTTCGATGAGTTAGAGCTTCCAGAGTTCAACGAAGAAGACGCATTAGCTTCAATGGCCGAAGAGCCTACGCTTGCGGAATCTGAAACCGCTGGGCCTGCAGCGCCAGTTGCGGAAGCCGAAGAAGAGTTCAACTTCGACGAGTTAGAGCTGCCAGAATTCAACGAAGAAGATGCATTGGCTTCAATGGGCGATGAGCCAGCGCTTGCGGAATCTGAAATCAGTGAGCCTCAAACGCCAGTTGCGGAAGCAGAAGAAGAGTTCAACTTCGATGATTTCGAACTACCAGAGTTCAATGAAGAAGACGCTTTGGCATCAGTGACAGAAGAGGTAGCAAGTTCTGACTCTGACACTGTTGAACCTGAGGTTGTTAAAGAGCACTCAGAAGTCTCTCAAGCTGTACAACAAGCAGAGAATGACCATGACGCTCTGTTTGAAGTCTTCGCGCAACCAGAAGCTTTCAGTGCCGATTTAGAGCCTGAGCCGAGCAATGACCTAGAGTCGGAATTAAATGACTTTGAAGAGTCTGCGATGGCGAACTTGTTGTCTGAAAACGCGGAATCGGAAGTATTTGATGGCAAGTTAGACAGCGACACCATTGCAAGTGCAGGTATGGACTTTGAAACCATGCTGGATGTTGGTGACGATTGGGATGGCTTTAAGCTGTCGCCAGAAAACACCTCGTCAACGGCAGAGGTTCCAGAAGACCAGCGTGAAGTATGGAGTTCATCAGAAGCACTGGCACAGCCAGAGATCGCGCAAGAAAACTGGGGTGAGCAAGACGACCTAACCGATTTTGATCCGAAGAAAAATCAATTCATGACCATTGATGAGTTGATGGCTCAGGTAGACAAAGACGGTGGTGAGTTTGAAGAGCAAGAGCTTAAACTTGACGTGGGTTTGAATGAGTTCCCGGATGTGATTGGCGATATTGGTGATGTCGACGTAGATACCAATGCAGAAGCCGCAGGTAAGCTGGATCTCGCAAAAATCTACCTTGAAATGAACGATCCTCAAGGTGCGATTAAACTGTTAGAGGAAGCTATCGTCTACGGGGAAGATGATATTCGCCGAGAGGCTAAGAGTCTCATCGATACGATTAACGGTCGATAAGTAAAAAGGGGTAGCAAACGCTGCCCTTTTTTGTATCTGGAAAGACTTACGTATATACTTCCCGCCCCATTTTAGAGTTCGAAGGTTAAAATGAGAATCGCATTAGGTATCGAATACAACGGTACAAACTACTTTGGTTGGCAACGCCAAAGAGAAGTGAAAAGTGTCCAAGAAGAGCTAGAAAAAGCATTGTCCGTGGTCGCGAATCATCCTGTCGAAGTACAGTGTGCGGGTCGTACCGATGCTGGCGTACATGGCACTGGTCAGGTTGTTCACTTTGACACCAACGTGAGTCGTAAAATGGTGGCTTGGACCATGGGCGCAAACGCGAACATGCCAAGTGATATTGCTGTCCGTTGGGCTGTGGAAGTGAACGATGATTTCCATGCTCGATTCTCTGCAACCGCACGTCGTTACCGCTACATTATCTTCAACCACGCATTGCGCCCAGGTATTTTGAACTCTGGTGTGAGCCACTACCATGGTGAACTCGATGAGAAGAAGATGCATGAAGCAGGGCAGTACCTGCTGGGTGAGAATGACTTTAGTTCATTCCGTGCGGCACATTGCCAATCATTAAGCCCATGCAGAAACATGATGCACTTGAACGTGACTCGTCATGGTGATTACATCGTGATTGATATTAAAGCGAACGCTTTTGTACACCATATGGTGCGCAACATTACCGGTAGTCTCATTAAAGTGGGGCGAGGCGAAGAAAAGCCAGAGTGGATCAAGTCACTTTTAGAAGCGAAAGATCGCAAATTAGCAGGCGCAACGGCCAAAGCTGAGGGCCTATATTTGGTGGATGTGGACTACCCAGAAGAGTTCGGATTACCACGTGTGCCGATCGGTCCGTTATTTTTGCCCGATAATTTGAACTAAATTTGCGATTTTGTTTCAAAATATCGGTACTTTAGACTGGATACGTACAGAAACTGTGCGTTATTAATGATATCAAAAATAGGTACAACCAGTTTTTTATCTACAGTCGCGGCAAGATATGTTTTAATCCATCCGCAATATTCCGAATTTATATCTTTCGCAATGAAGCGGAAGAGTTGAGAGAAAAGGTCTTCCATGAGTTGGCTTGAAAAGATTTTAGAGAAAAGCAACCTAGTAAGTTCACGTAAAGCTTCTATCCCTGAAGGCGTGTGGACGAAATGTACTTCTTGTGAGCAGGTTTTATACCATGCTGAGCTTGAGCGTAACCTAGAAGTTTGTCCCAAGTGTAATCACCACATGCGCATGAAAGCGCGTCGTCGTCTAGAAACATTCCTAGATGAAGGTGAACGCGTAGAGCTTGGCACTGAACTTGAGCCACAAGATAAACTGAAGTTTAAAGATTCTAAACGCTACAAAGAGCGTATCTCTGCTGCACAAAAGAGCAGCGGCGAGAAAGATGCACTGATCGTAATGCAAGGTGAATTGCTGGGCATGCCACTAGTGGCGTGTGCGTTTGAATTCTCTTTCATGGGCGGTTCAATGGGTTCAGTTGTTGGTGCACGCTTTGTTAAAGCGGTAGAAGCAGCAATTGAAAACAACTGTGCGCTTGTTTGTTTCTCTGCAAGTGGCGGTGCGCGTATGCAAGAGGCTCTGATGTCTCTAATGCAAATGGCGAAAACCAGTGCAGCACTTGAGCGTCTTTCAGAGAAAGGTCTACCATTCATCTCTGTACTGACTGACCCAACAATGGGTGGTGTATCAGCGAGTTTGGCGATGCTAGGTGACATCAACATTGGTGAACCTAAAGCACTTATCGGCTTTGCAGGTCGTCGTGTAATCGAACAGACAGTACGTGAAGATCTTCCTGAAGGCTTCCAACGCAGTGAATTCCTTCTTGAGCACGGTGCGATTGACATGATCGTTGACCGTCGTGAAATGCGTCAGCGTGTGGGTGGTCTAGTGGCTAAGCTAACTAACCACAAGTCTCCTATGGTGGTTTCGGTTAACGAATCTCCAAATGAAGAACCATATTCTGTACCAGAAGCGGACGAAAAAGGGTAAAGTATCAGCTAACATAAAAACCAAAGAAATTAATGGTTAAAGTTAGATGACCCAAAACTCTATTCCTCAAGCCACATCCCCTCTAACGATGTGGCTTGATTATTTAACAAATCTCCACACTTCAGCTATCGACCTTGGCTTAGACCGCGTTCAAGCGGTAGCGCAAAAAGCCAACCTTACCAAACCAGCTCCTACTGTGATTACTGTTGCCGGCACCAATGGCAAGGGTTCGACGTGTGCGTTAATGGAAGCGATTCTATTAGATGCAGGTTATTCAGTGGGCGTTTACAGCTCACCACACCTAATTCGTTACAACGAACGTGTACGCATCAATGGCGTGGATGCAGAGGACAGCAAACACTGTGAAGCGTTTGATTACGTTGAGCAGCAACGCGGCGACATCAGCCTAAGCTTGTTTGAATTCGGTACGCTAGCCGCACTTCGTATTTTCCAAGTTGAGAAAGTCGATGTGGTTCTGTTAGAAGTTGGCCTTGGTGGCCGCTTAGATGCGACTAACGTTGTTGATCACGATGTATCAGTAATTACCAGCTTGGCTATCGACCATGTTGATTGGCTGGGCGATGACATCAACGTGATTGGCTTTGAGAAAGCGGGCATCTACCGCTCGGGTAAGCCGGCGATTTGTGGCCAACCAACGCCGCCAGCAACTGTTGCGGCACACGCAGATGACATTCAAGCTGAATTCTTCCAAGTCGGCATCCAGTTTGATTACCAGTTGACTGAGAAAGGTTGGAAGTGGACCAGTGGCGCATTTGCACTAGAAGACCTGCCGGTCCCATCGCTACCGTTACCAAATGCGGCGACAGCATTAATGGCTCTTGGCGCTTCAGAATTGCAAATCACTGACATTAATATCGTTAATGGCTTGAATAATGCTCGCCTAGCTGGCCGAATGCAGGTTTTGCAAACGGGTCCAGAAATCGTTCTTGATGTCGCACACAATCCTCACTCAGCAGAATACTTAGTTGGGAAGGTGAAACGCCAATACGCGGATAAAAACATCCACGTTGTGGTGGCTATGCTGCACGATAAAGACATCAAGGCAACAATCGAAGCATTAACCCCAATTGCAACACAATGGTACCCAGCATCGCTGACTGGCCCACGCGCGGCAACAGCAGATGAATTGTGCCAATACTTACCTCAAGGTCAAGTTCAGTTCTTAACTCCAGTAGAGGCGTTTGAGAGTGCGAAAATTCACGCGGCTCAAGATGATGTCATTCTGGTGGTTGGATCCTTCCATACTGTGGGCGAAGTGTTGGAGCATTGGCAATCAAATAATGAGTAATCAAAGGTAATTTGATGGCAAGTAAATTCCAAAGTCGTTTAGTCGGCACCATCATTCTAGTAGCAGTGGGGGTCATCGTACTTCCTGATGTCCTAGATGGTAAGAAACTGCACTACAAAGAAGAGTTTGCCAGTATTCCTATCAAACCTGAGCTTGATAGCGATGTGGAGAACTTCGAAATACTCGAGCCTGTAGAAGATGATATCTCTTTGCCTGAATCTCCGGTAACGGCAACGGTGAATGAATCTGAAGAGCCTCATGTCGCAGTTTCACAGCCAGAATCGGAGCCTGCGATTCAACCGGAAGAAGTCAAACAGCCTGAACAAGTTGAAGTTGCTGTTCGTCCGGTTGAAGAAAAAAATCAATATGAAGATTCCGCCTGGATCATTCAGTTGATGGCACTGAAAAATCATGAGAATGCAGTTGCACTGGTAGAGGATTTACAGAAGCGTGGTTACCAAGCTCATGTAAAAAAAGAGACAGCCTTTACTCGAGTGATTGTTGGTCCTGATGTATCAAAAAGTAAACTTGAACGACAGGTCAAGGAATTACAAAAAATTACAGGCTCAAAAGGTCAATTGCTTAAATTTAAGCCATTAAATCCATAAGAAAACGTTTGCGTCAGCATTTTTTCTGTTAAAATGCGCGCCAACTTAAGATGAAGAAAACATGAATTGGTTAGATTTTGTCATTTTAGGTGTGATCGGATTTTCAGCTCTGATCAGTTTAGTTCGCGGTTTTGCTAAAGAAGCTTTGTCTTTGGTGATTTGGTTCGGAGCATTTTTTATCTCCAGTAACTACTACGCCAAATTGGCGGTGTATTTCACCAACATCGAAGACGAAATGTTTCGAAACGGAGCCGCAATTGCGGCGTTATTCGTCGCAACCCTAGTGGTTGGTGCAGTGGTGAATTACGTCATTGGTCAACTGGTACAAAAAACAGGACTGTCAGGTACCGATCGAATTCTCGGTGTGGTGTTTGGTGGTTTACGCGGAGTACTGATTGTTTCTGCGGTGCTGTTTTTTATGGATGCGTTTACTGCATTCCCAAGCTCGGATTGGTGGAAAGAGTCACAGTTGGTCCCTGAGTTCAGCCGTATCATCGCCCCATTCTTCGAGCATTTAAAAGCAACATCAAGTTTTCTGTCTGGCACTATCTAGTAGTGCCAGCTACTGTCGCAAATCGAGGATTAGGACATGTGTGGTATTGTTGGAATCGTGGGCACAACGCCTGTAAACCAGTCTATTTATGACGCGTTAACGGTGTTACAGCATCGTGGCCAAGATGCCGCTGGTATTTGTACCATAGAAAGCAATCGTTTTCGTCTGCGTAAGGCGAACGGTTTAGTGAAGGATGTGTTCGAAGCAAGACACATGCAACGCTTACAAGGTGAGGTAGGTATCGGCCATGTTCGTTACCCTACCGCTGGCAGCTCAAGTGCCTCAGAAGCTCAACCTTTCTACGTAAACTCTCCTTTCGGTATTACACTTGCCCACAACGGTAACCTGACTAACGCACACGAAGTTCGTCAGAAACTGTTTGAAAAAGATCGCCGCCACGTTAACACCACTTCAGATTCAGAAGTGCTGCTCAATGTATTGGCTCATGAAATTGACACAGTCAAAGGCAACGTCACTTCAGAAGATGTGTTCCGCGCTGTCACTAACGTGCATCGAACCATCCGTGGTGCATACGCGGTAACGGCAATGATCATCGGTCACGGTATGATTGCATTTCGCGACCCACACGGTATTCGTCCGCTTTGTCTTGGCAAGCGCGAAGTAAATGGCAAAACAGAATACATGGTTGCTTCTGAATCTGTTGCACTTGATGCGGTTGGTTTTGACTTCATGCGTGATGTGGCGCCTGGTGAAGCGATTTATGCGACATTTGACGGTGAGCTTTACACTAAGCAATGTGCAGACAACCCAAAACTGAACCCATGTATTTTTGAGTTCGTTTACTTTGCTCGTCCGGATTCATTCATCGATAAGATTTCGGTTTACAGTGCGCGCGTTGAAATGGGTAAGAAGCTTGGTGAGCGCATCAGTGAAGACTACGCCGATCTCGACATCGATGTGGTTATCCCAATTCCAGAAACCTCTTGCGATATTGCCCTGCAAATTGCTCAAGCGATCGATAAGCCATACCGCCAAGGTTTCGTGAAAAACCGCTACGTAGGCCGTACCTTCATCATGCCTGGTCAACAGCAGCGCAAGAAATCGGTACGTCGTAAGCTGAACGCGATTCGCTCAGAGTTCAAAGGTAAGAACGTACTGCTTGTCGATGACTCTATTGTTCGTGGCACCACATCTGAGCAGATCATCGAGATGGCTCGTGATTCAGGAGCGAACAAAGTGTTTATGGTTTCTGCTGCGCCAGAAGTTCGTTTCCCGAACGTCTACGGCATCGATATGCCGAGTGCGGCAGAGCTGATTGCACATGGTCGTGATAACGATACTATCTGTAAACAAATTGGTGCGGATGCTCTTATCTACCAGCGTCTCGATGACTTAGTTGAGGCAGTAGGTCTTGGCAACCAAGACATCACTCAGTTCGACACTTCGGTATTTAACGGTGAGTACGTAACGGGTGATATTGACCAACAATACCTTGATTTCCTAGACGGTCTTCGCAATGACGATGCGAAAGTACAGCGTGAGATCCAGCAAGACCTAGCGAACCTAGAGCTGCACAATGAAGGCGCTTAAATAGCACTTCTCAAAATATAAAAAACCAGAGCCAAGGCTCTGGTTTTTTGTTTCTATTCGCTTATGTTTCTCAGCTTAGTGAATGTTGTAAGCAATCACAAAGTCGATGAACAAGCGCACTTTCTCTGGTAAGTGATCTTTGTGGTTGTACAGCATGTAGATGTCGCGCGGGTTTGCGCTCCAATCAGGCAGTATACGCACTAGGTCACCACTTTCGATGTACTCTTTGATCATCACGTCAGGCATCAAAGTAATGCCAAGACCTTCTGAACAAGAGCTACGTACTACGTTCAATGCGTTAGCTTGGAAACGTCCGCGTTCTACGTTCACCACAGACTCGCCCTTGCTGTTGATCAGGGTCCACTTGATAAGTGGTGAGCCTTTTAGCAAAGAGTGGTTAGAAAGCTCTTCAGCATGATTTGGCGCTGGGTTTGCGTTCAAGTAATCAGGACTAGCAACCAGGATGTCTTTCACTTCACCGATTTTACGTGCAATCAAGCTTGAATCACGTTGTGGACCAACACGGAAGATCACATCCCACTCAGTAGGATCAAGTTGATCGGCATTGCTTTCCGTTGTCAGTTCGATGTTGATATCTGGGTACTGTTTCATGAACGCATTGAACATTGGCATCATCATGCGCTTTGTCAGGTTGTACGGGGCAGAGATTTTTATCTTGCCCGATGCCCCACGACAGTCATCCGTAATCTCTTCAGCGGTTGAGGTTAGGCGTTGCAACAGTGGTGAGCATTCATGGTAAAAGCGTTCTCCGGCTTCAGTCAGAGAAAGCTTACGCGCATGACGGTTCAGCAATCGAAGATTGACAGAGTCTTCTAGCGCTTGAATGCGTCGGGTGATGGTTGCCACCGGAATCATGGTTTTTCGCGAAGTTGCGGTATAGCTCCCATTTTCGACAACCAATCGAAATAGGTTTAGATCATCTAATTTCATATTTCCAGACACATTAAACTACCGTTTATGGCTAATTTATAATTAACTTTGTGATCAAAGTTTGCTTTAAGTCAACATGTTGCACCATTTGAACACAGCATAGCGCTTTTAGTAAACACTGATAAACCATGGAATATTTGTATAAACGTCAATTTAAGGCTACGGTTTATAACAAGGTGAAAGGGCCTGACGTCTTGCTGCATAACGTTTTGTAAGATGTAAATACAACAAAAATAATAACGTAGAAATTTGTTTTTTGACTGAGCTTTGTGAGGTGCAAAGGTATGTTTAAGACTCACAGTCAAACGGCAATGGTCTCGGCGCAAGAAATGGTCAATCAAAAACTCATCATGTTGGTGGACGATGACCCGATATTTCGTAAAGTGACTAGTGCTTATTTGGAAAGTCAGGGTTTTAAGGTAGTCGAAGCTGAGAATGGCCTTGAGGCGCTTCAACAACTAAGGGAATGCCACCCAGATCTTGTCTTGTGTGACTTATCTATGCCCGTGTTAGACGGGATCGAATTTGTCGAGGAAGTTAGTCTAGAGTATCCGTCGATGCCATTAATCGTCGTTTCTGGGACTGATGAGATGTCAGACGTTGCGAAAGCATTGCGTTTCGGCATCAAAGACTTTTTACCAAAACCAATCGGAAACTATGAACATTTGTCTCAAGCGATAGAAAACACGCTTGAGGATTCAGACTGTCATTTTGCGGAGCAACGCGACTTTTCAAGTCAGTGGTTTCGTGTTGATGACGGTGGGGAAATGCCAGATGAACAAGAACTGCATTGGCATTTAGAGTATTTACAACAAAACCCAAACGCAGCGCGGGACTTGCTTCATGCTCTGCTCCCTGAGAAAGACACGTCGCAGGGTGATTGGAAGTGCTCGTATCGTTTACTTCAATCTACCGATGTCATGCCTTTGGTGTTTGATTATCGATGGTTGATGAACGGTCAATTCGCTTTCTACTTGGTGGATTCAGCCTCGTTAGACAAAGACGGTGTGGCGACTACGCTATTAGTTCGTGCGTTGTTCGATGATTACTTACGTAACTTAAAAAGCTTTAGCGCCGATCTGAAAGACATGGTTGAAATCATCGAAAAGGGCATTCAGTGCTCTGAGTGTGCGGGCGCAGTAGATGCCGTTTTTGGTATTGCGGATCTAGCCTCGGCTTCGGTTTCGATTCTGCCTGCGGGGCTTGATAGTCAGTGGTCTGATGGCCATGAAAATCAACACATAGCAGCTGCAAATAAACTTGGTGATGGAAGTTTGAAAAATTTCATTACAAGAGATTTGCCTCTGAAAACGAACGGGCAACTCTCTATCGGTTGTCTTGGTTCATCGAGCTTTAGTCTTAACATCATTCGATTAAACCGCCTGATGTAACTAGCAATCGCAGCAGCTAATAATCACTGTAAACAAGCAGCTTTTTGAAGCTGCTTTTTTATTGCTTGCCGCAACCACTTAGCGAGCGCACTTTGCTCAATAACCTTACTTTTTACTGGTGTTTAGTATTTGTTGTTTAAGGTATAGTCAGCGCTTAAAACAATAATGACCCATTTATGCAACGATAATTTAACGATGCGTGGGTGGGAGAAGTAAAGTCAACAAGTGAGAAGAAGCAACATGGCAGACAAAGATTTTAAAGAACCTTATAATATTTTTTACTTTCTAGGTTTCATTGCAGTCCTTTTGATCCCAACTTTACCTGCAACGCTAACTTGGATTCGCGTAATGAACGGTTACGCAGGTTTTTAATCGAACGATTGTCTACTGGAGTCCACTATTCGTATTAAGCGTTACTTTTTCAATATTGCTGGTGGACTCTGCATGATGCTCGGCATTGCCGGTATCGTCCTTCCTCTATTACCCACAACACCGTTTATTCTTCTCGCTAGCGCTTGCTTTATGCGTGGTAGCCCTGCGTTTCATCGTTGGTTGCATGATCACAATACATTTGGCCCTATGCTGGAGAATTGGCACAAAAACCGCGCTGTCACGCGCAAGGTAAAACAACGTGGTGCGTTCTTCATCGTGCTGAGTTTCACTGTTTCTATCATTGTTACGCCCATTACTTGGGTGAAAATTGCGCTTTTAGTGATGCTAATCGTTTTACTGAGTTGGTTTATGCGTCTGCCTGTGACTGAGTTGGTTGCTGACAGGGAAGAAAATCACTAAGATTGTAGAGAATAGTGTGCCCGCTCTTCGAGTGGGCGTTTGTATTTTCAGCGTCTGAGACTTCAATTCAATTGAGCTCATAGCGGTGAAAACCTATTGTTTGTTGCCCTCATATATACTGCGATAAGAACAGAGGGTGATGAGCCAATCTAAGTAAATCGGTATTATGACTACAGAAACAATTTCACTGATCAGATCTAGCATCAAAAGCATTCAAGATTACCCAAAACCAGGCATTCTTTTCCGCGACGTAACTAGCCTTCTTGAAGACGCAAAAGCGTACCAAGCAACGATTAACCTATTGGTTGAGCGTTACAAAGACATGGGCTTTACAAAAGTGGTTGGTACAGAAGCGCGTGGTTTCCTATTTGGTGCACCTCTAGCACTTGAACTCGGTGTTGGCTTTGTTCCTGTGCGTAAGCCAGGCAAATTGCCTCGCCCTACAATCGCTCAATCTTACGAGCTTGAGTACGGTGTTGATACGCTAGAAATTCATACTGATGCAATCGTAGAAGGCGATAAAGTATTGGTTGTTGACGATCTGCTAGCAACTGGCGGCACAATTGAAGCAACAACAAAACTGATCCGCCAATTAGGTGGTGAGGTAGAGCACGCTGCATTCGTTATCAACCTACCAGAAATTGGTGGTGATAAGCGCCTAGAGGGTCTAGGTCTGAACGTATACAGCATTTGCGAGTTTGAAGGACACTAATACATTCAATGAGTTATTTAGCTTTAGCGCGAAAATGGCGTCCTAACAAGTTTGATCAAGTCGTCGGGCAGAACCATGTCCTGACGGCTCTAGAGAACGCGTTAGCGCAAAATCGCTTACACCATGCGTACCTATTTAGCGGCACGCGAGGCGTTGGTAAAACGTCGATTGGCCGACTGTTTGCTAAGGGCCTGAACTGTGAAACGGGGATTACTGCTAACCCTTGTGGTGAGTGTGATACCTGTCGTGAGATTGATGAAGGTCGCTTTGTTGACCTATTAGAGATCGATGCAGCTTCTCGTACTAAAGTTGAAGACACTCGTGAACTGTTAGACAACGTTCAATACAAACCTGCTCGTGGACGTTTTAAAGTGTACCTCATCGATGAGGTACACATGCTTTCGCGTCACTCTTTCAATGCGCTGTTAAAAACGTTGGAAGAGCCGCCAGAGTATGTGAAGTTCTTGTTGGCTACGACGGATCCACAAAAATTGCCAGTGACGATTTTGTCGCGCTGTTTGCAGTTTCACCTCAAGCCAATCAGTGTTGATGATATTCATCAGCAACTTGACCATATTCTGGAAAAAGAACAAGTTTCTGCAGAAGCAAGAGCACTTGGCATGATCTCGCACGCTGCAGATGGCAGTATGCGTGATGCACTTAGCCTTACTGACCAAGCTATCGCCCTAGGTAACGGTACGATTCAAACCGATATCGTGAGTCACATGCTTGGAACGATCGATACAGACCAAGCGATTCACTTGCTGGAATCGATCAGCAGTAAGCAGCCGCAACAGGCGATGGACAAAATCCAGCAACTTGCATCAAACGGTGTGGAGTGGGATGGGTTGTTACAACAATTGGCATCGCAGCTTCATCGTGTCGCGATGTACCAAGCTCTGCCATCGACCTTGGATCAGGCTCAACCTGATGCTGAAAAAATCGAATTATTGAGTAAAGCTCTAACGCCACAAGATGTTCAGCTTTACTACCAAATTGCTTTAAAAGGGCGTGAAGATCTGACGTTGTCACCTAATGGTCGCGTCGGCATGGAAATGATTGTATTGCGTATGATGGCATTTCGTCCATCAGCCAGTAACGGTGCAAACGTAATTTCGACATCATCACAGCCACAAGTCGCGCCAGCTGCGAGTACGAGTCAGCCAAAAGCGGCTCCACAGCAGTCATCTCAACAGACATCATCGCAACAGCAACCGGTGTCTCAAGCGCCTGCACAGCAAATGCAAAGTCGCCCGATGACATCGGCACCGCAACAACAAGCCGTATCTCAGCCAACGAGCCAGCCAGCGGCCCATAATCCAGCTACGATGAATGAAGCGCCACAGTACCAACCTGAATATCAGGGTGGCTACGATATGGCACCACAATACGATATGGCTCCGCCGATGAGTGAGAACCCTGTGCCAACGCAGCAAGCTCCTCAACAAGCTCAGCCACAAGAAAGTGCCCCGGCACCAGCTCGCAGTAACTTGAGTGGCCTGCGTCACCAATTGCGTTCACAGCGTCAGGGACAGCAACAGCAACAACAAGCACCTGGACAAAGTGCTGGCCCAAAAAAGTCTAACGCGACATCTGCACAAAAAGAATCGGTTATTGACCGTTTAGCGCAATTGCATGGCAATTCCGCGCAGGTGTCGCCTAAGTCTGCTCCTCAAGCTGAAAAACAAGCTCCAGAGGATGAAGCGTACCGTTGGCGACCAACCAAACCGGTTGAAAAGAAAGCCAATACGCAATTGACACCTACGCAGCTCAAGCAAGCGCTAGAGCACGAAAAGACGCCAGAAATGGCGCAAAAACTGGTTGATGAATCACTAGAGAAAAGCGAGTGGGCGAACCTGATTAGCAAGATGGATACGCCTAAGTTGGTTGAACAACTTGCATTAAACTCGCATTTCAACAAAGAAGGCTCGACAGTTTCGCTACAATTAAGAGGCAGTCAGGCACACTTGAACACCGACAGAGCGCAAAGTGAGCTGCACAGTGCACTGAACCATGTGTTGGGTGAAGAGTGTCATCTGAGTATTGATGTTAGCGAAAGTGGTGAGACGCCACTAGAGTTGAGAGATAGACTCTACCAAGAGAAATTACAGCAAGCGCTGAACAGTTTAGAAAACGATCCACACGTTCAGTTCATCGAACGTCGATTCGCTGCAGAGCTTGATAAAGATAGTGTACGCCCTATCTAAAAATTGAACGGAATGGGGTTGAAAACCCAAAGTGACAACCCCATTAACAGATGCAACACCTAATTAAACCAGAGAGATAAACATGTTTGGTAAAGGCGGTATGGGCAACCTAATGAAGCAAGCCCAGCAAATGCAAGATCGCATGCAAAAGCTTCAAGAAGAAATCGCGAATATGGAAGTAACTGGCGAGTCTGGTGCTGGTCTAGTTAAAGTTACAATCACTGGTAGTCACAGTGTGCGTCGTGTAGAAATCGATGAAAGTCTGATGGAAGACGACAAAGAGATGCTAGAAGATCTTATCGCTGCAGCATTCAACGATGCAGCACGTCGCGTTGAAGAAACTCAAAAAGAGAAAATGGCTTCAGTAACTGGCGGTATGCAACTACCACCAGGCATGAAAATGCCATTCTAATCTGCTGAATTCTAACTAAGCGGATTTTCAATGCGTACCAGTCATATGCTGGAACAATTGATGGAGGCCTTACGTTGTCTACCTGGGGTTGGCCCCAAGTCGGCGCAGCGTATGGCCTTTCATTTGTTACAGCGTGATAGAAAAGGCGGTCTGCAACTGGCAGACGCGCTTAGCCAAGCAATGACAGAAATTGGCCATTGCACCGAGTGTCGTACTTTCACTGAAGAAGAAGTTTGTCATATTTGTACTAACCCAAAACGCCAAGAAAATGGTCAGATTTGTGTGGTAGAAAGTCCGGCAGACATCGCAGCAGTAGAAGCAACGGGTCAATACTCGGGTCGATACTTTGTACTGATGGGACATTTATCGCCGCTGGACGGAATTGGTCCAAGTGATATTGGTCTAGATGTATTGGATTACCGTCTGCGCCGAGGAGATATCTCTGAAGTGATTCTCGCTACCAACCCAACGGTAGAAGGGGAAGCGACGGCTCATTACATCGCAGAACTTTGTAAAGAACACCAAGTGGAGGCAAGCCGCATTGCACACGGTGTACCAGTAGGCGGCGAGCTTGAGCTCGTGGACGGAACAACCTTGTCACACTCCCTTCTGGGTCGACACAAGATTTAATAAAAAAGCCGCTGAATTCAGCGGCTTTTTTGATCTTGAGGTTCGAGAATCAATTAATCGTTTGATTCTGTACCAAGCAGATTTTTGTAGATAAGTGCACCTAGAATACCACCAACGATTGGTGCTACCCAGAATAGCCAAAGCTGAGAAACCGCCCAGTCGCCAACAAATACCGCAACACCAGTACTACGTGCTGGGTTAACCGATGTGTTTGTCACAGGGATGCTGATTAGGTGAATCAGTGTCAAACATAGACCGATAGCGATAGGTGCAAAGCCTTGTGGTGCACGTTTGTCTGTCGCACCCATGATCACGATTAGGAACATCATCGTCATCACAACTTCAGTCACTAAAGCTGCAACCATTGAATATTGGCCTGGAGAATGCGCGCCGTAACCGTTCGCAGCAAAGCCAGAACCAACCACGTCAAAGCCCGCTTGACCAGTTGCGATTACGTAAAGTACGCCACCCGCAATCACACCACCAATCACTTGCGCGATGATGTAAGGCACAACGTCTTTAGTATCAAAGCGACCGCCGGCCCACAAACCGATGGTTACTGCTGGGTTTAGGTGACAACCTGAGATATGGCCAATAGCAAATGCCATTGTAAGTACGGTAAGACCGAACGCCAAAGAAACGCCCAACAGGCCAATGCCCACATCAGGGAAGCCAGCCGCTAACACTGCACTACCACAACCACCAAGCACTAACCAAAAAGTACCAAAAACCTCTGCCATGTATTTATTCATATTGTTTCCTATTGCGGATTTAGATTACCCGCTGAACATAGTAGAGAATTGTCAGAAAAGTGTGAGTTGAAGCACGGAAATTAACCTAAATATAGGTTTGGAGTGATTTTGTCTCAGATATGAAACGGAATGGGTAGGTAAATGAGTTAAAAGGAAAACCTCGGTCATCATCATAAAGATGGATAACCGAGGTGAGAGGAATTGTTCGACTAGTGATGCTAATCGTTAGCTAAATGCGATGAATGGTGAAATACAAAGTAGGATGCCCGTTGCGATGATCAGGTAAAGTGAAGCGCCTTTGTATTTATGTAAAGAAGGCACTTGGTATACCAAGTAAGCTGGGATTAAACAGCCGATCAAACCGAAGATAGGGCTACATACCGAAGTGAAGCTCAACACTGGTAAGTTGAGCACGATTGCTCCCCAAGCCATTAGGATGGCAAATAAGATGATGCCTTTGGTGACGAGTTCGCGATTGATTTGTTCTTCTGGCATCACTTTTTTCAGCGCTAGCATGGCAAGGCCTTGACAAGAATCACGGAAGCCAAGGTAAACACCAAAGAAGGCTGTCATTACAGAAAAGATGTTCAACATCAGGCTAAGCAGTTTAAGTGTGGTGCCGTCCATGCCTTGCGCGACCATCGCAAGCGCAGAGATGTTCTCGTTTGCTGCACGAACTGCTTGTTCATGAGACATCGCCAACGTGAAAGAAATCGCGTAGAAAAACACAGTCACAAATAAAATGCCAAAAGCGATATTCATGGCGCGCATCGCTTTAAAACGGGCAACTTCAATAGACTTCTCTTTTGAACGGTAAGAGATCACCATTGGGCTCAAGCTTTGGATAAACAAGATAGAAGTAAGGGTGAACGGCAGCAGTTCAATCGCATCTTTTAAGCCAGCACCAGCCGTTGGTACCGTACCGATATTAGCTAAATCCCACTTTTCTACCATCATGAAACCCAACAGGGCAACGGTACAAAGCTTAATTAGCACTAAGCCCGTACTGACTTTAAATAAGATCTTTTCGCCACGAGACGCGATCGCCACCAAAGCGCAAACCAATGCTAGACCATACAACGGGTTTTCCGACAACAGCCCCTCAGTGATACCAAAGCTGTGTAGGAAAGAGGCTGAGTCATTATTGATTGCTGTCGAGTATACGAATACCCAAATCACCAACATGATGAAGTAGAGTACGCCTAACAAAGCGCCCCATTTATTACCAAGGTAGCCTGAGATAACCCCCGCATAGTCTTGACACTTAGGAGAGGTGGAAAGCGTGTTAATAAATAGGCGTTGGAACAAGTACATCGCTGGATAACCAATCACCGCGGAGGCAAGAAATACCCAGATGCCAAGTACGCCCACTTTTACTGGAAGAAAAACAATACCAGCACCGATTGCCATGCCGATACTCATGATAACCCAGCCCCAGTCAGTGCTATCAAACTTAGTCGCCGCTTTCCATTCTGTGGCTGTCATTCCGGCTTTAATGTGAGGTGGTTCTTTAGTTATTGGAAGAGTTTGTGTAGGTACAGTAACGCTCATTGTCGTTTTCTCTTTGTTAGTATGAATTTTTCTCAAATCTATTTGAGAAAAAGATTAACAACAATTTTTTTGTGGAAAATTCAGATAAATTTGAGATCTCGGCAAAATTACTCAATAAAATCTGAATTTATATCGATTTGTGTGATCTGTAGTGGTTGTTTTGCTCACATATAGTTGAAATAATGGCTTTGAAACGAAAGCGAAAGCTGAGTTTTATGACTAAAACTAAAAACTATGTGAGGATTAACATGAAAGAATTGATCGCTTCAGAGCACGCTCCTGCCGCAATTGGCCCATATTCACACGGAACCACTTACGGGGATTTGATTTTTACTTCTGGTCAGCTCCCAGTTGATAGCGCGACAGGCAAAGTAGTAGAGGGAGGGATTACTGCTCAAAGTCATCAATCTCTGACGAACTTAAAACATGTGCTTGAAGCGGGTAACGGCAGTTTAGATACGGTTCTAAAAACGACGTGTTACTTGGCAAATATCAGCGACTTTGCGGAATTCAACAAAGTGTATGCCGAGTTTTTCCAAAAAGATTGCCCAGCACGAAGCTGCTTTGCGGTGAAAGATCTTCCGCTAGGTGTTTTGATTGAAGTTGAAGCGATTGCTAGTAAAAAGTAATACGGAGAAAAAGCATGAATCAGCAATGGAACCAATATATCCAAATCATTAAGCAAGTTGTAAAACCTGCCCTCGGATGTACAGAACCCATTGCTGCTGCATATGCGGCAGCAGTTGCAAAGCGTGAGCTTGGATGCCAAACCACGGATACGATTGAAGTTCGTGTCTCAGACAACTTATTTAAAAACTCAATGGGGGTTTACGTTCCCGGTACTGGGAAAATTGGCCTTAAGATCGCGGCGTCAGTTGGCGCGTTAGCGGGAGACCCAAACGCAGCACTGGAAGTTCTCGCTAAAATTAATCAAGACGATGTGACTGCTGCCCAGCAACTTATTGATGAAGAGCGAGTCAGTGTTGCTCGCATTGATACACAAGAATTTATCTTTTGCAGCGTGACCATGAGCGCTGGAGAAGACACAGTCTCGGTGACCATCAGCGGTGGGCACACTAACATCATTCAGATCACTCGAAATGGAGTGGTGACGTTTGATGCCCCGCAGCAGCAACGTGTTGCGACAGGATCGGTATGTGAAGGGGTTGATATCTCCATTAAGCAGATTTACGACTTTGCCCTTCAAGCGCCATTTGATGACATCAAATTCATTCTGCAAGCAGCGGAACTCAACTCTTCCTTAGCGCAAGAGGGTATCGACCGAGGTTACGGTTTAGAAATTGGCCGGACATTAAAAGGCAATATCGAACAAGGTTTACTTGGCAATGATCTGATGAGCAGAATCCAAATGATGACTTCTGCCGCATCAGATGCTCGAATGGGCGGCGCTACATTACCAGCCATGAGTAATTTCGGCAGTGGTAATCAAGGTATCGCGGCAACTATGCCAGTGGTGATTGCAGCTGAAGCCTTCCAAAGTAGTGAAGAGCAATTAGCAAGAGCTCTGATCATGAGCCATCTAGGCGCTATATACATAAAGTCTTACTACCCACCACTGTCTGCTTTTTGTGGCAACACGGTAACCAGTGCTGCAGCATCCATGGCGTTGGTATACCTAGCAGGTGGTTCGTTCGAGCAATCCTGTGATGCGATTCAAAACGTTATCAGTGATAGTTCGGGCATGGTGTGCGATGGCGCAAAATCCTCATGTGCGATGAAAGTCTGCACTTCTTCTACTACGGCAGTGCGCTCATATTTGATGGCGATGGGTAACCACAGTGTGAAGAATCAAGGTATAGTAGGCGACGAAGTTGAACAAACAATAAGAAACGTAGGCTCTATGGTTAGACTTGGTATGCCGTATACTGACAAATCTATTATCGATATCATGTCGGCCTAGCCTCAACGTTTTTGCTAAGGGAAGTAAATTGCAGCTTAAGAAACTCACCAAAAGTGATTTAGATATTTTGAATTCAATGAAGAACGTCGTCGATGGCATTGCCCGTATGTACGGTGAGCATACTGAAGTCGTTCTTCACAGCCTTGATGCAGAAGCACCAGAAATCATCAAAATTGCCAATGGCCATATCACTGAACGTGGAGAAGGCGCGCCAATTACCAACTTAGCAAGAATGAAGCTACTTGAGGGCAAGGACGTTTCAGACTCGTATCTGACTAAAACGGCGAGCGGAAAGACCTTGCACTCGATCACCACTATCGTCCGCAATCCAAAAAACAAGCCGATTGGCCTGCTTTGTATTAACGTGGATATGGATGTGCCAATGCAAGACTTCTTGCGTTCCATCATGCCACCACAGCAGAACCCATGTTGTACTGGGGCACAATCCCCAGAAACGTTTGCTCGTAATATTGATGAGACCATCATTAGTACGATTGAAACGGTTCAATCAGAAGTGTGGTCGAACGAAGCAATTAGCCCATCTAAACGCAATCGAGAGCTAGTGACACGCTTACAAGGTTTGGGGATTTTCAAATACAAAGATGCGGTATTAATGGTGGCCAACCACCTAGGTATCTCGCGTGATACGATTTACCTCTACCTAAGAGAATTGGGTAACGATTAAGTAAGCAGTTCTAGCTCAGTAATGTTGCTCAAAGCTTCCTGATTGGTTTTGCCACACACGATCGGACACGGTTTGAATTCGTGGCAAACTTTTGGTCGCTCAGCTTTTCCGAATAGCTTGCATAGGTTGTCGTCATTCAATTGAACGCAACGTTCGCCCGCTGGTTTGCCATTTGGCATGCCAGGAATAGGGGAAGAGATACTCGGTGCAATGCAGCATGCCCCACAACCCAATCGACAATCCATCTAAAAGCCCTCGTAAAAATGAAGGGGGCATTATGGACATTTCTCGCCAGATTGGAAGAGGTGCGCGTAAATTCCTATCCACAAGATCACTTGGCTAAATACGAACAAATCTTACTCAATGCTCCTATCACTCCAGTAAGGCCTTAAAACTTGAATTTTGCCGTTCAGAGGGGTATAAAACGCACCCAATTCAATCCCATTCAGTAATAAGTAGTAAGCGTATGAGCACTCCATTTTGGCAAAGTAAATCGTTAGAACACATGACAGAAGAAGAATGGGAATCGCTCTGTGATGGGTGCGGCAAGTGTTGTCTGCACAAGCTAATGGATGAAGATACGGATGAAATCTATTACACCAACGTGGCGTGTAGTTGGCTGAACAGCAAAACATGTTCGTGTAAAGACTACCCGAACCGTTTCACTTCAGGCGAAGAGTGCACCAAGCTGACGCGTGAAGATATTGATGACTTTACATGGCTGCCACACACTTGTGCATACCGCTTGTTGGCAGAAAACCAACCGCTGCCAGAGTGGCACCCATTAATCACTGGCTCTAAGTCTGCAATGCACGCAGCAGGAGAAAGTGTACGAAACAAAGTGGTGTATGAAATCGATGTGGTGGACTGGGAAGACCACATTTTGAATCACCCAAATCGCCCATAGCCTAACGTAAACAAGCCTTTCATTATGAAAGGCTTGTTTGTTTTTAAGGGACTGAAACTCGCTCAACCTTTAATAAAGCGGTTGTAGACAAACAATACAACGAAAGCACCTAACGTTGCGGTGATGATGCTGCCTATATTCACGCCGTCTGCACCGCCAAGGCCAACAAAGCTTCCTAAGAAGCCACCAACGAAAGCGCCCACGATACCCAGTACCATAGTGGCAATCCAACCGCCGCCATCATTACCTGGCATCAACCATTTAGCTAATGCACCTGCAATCAAACCAAGAATAATCCAAGATAGAAAGCCCATGATTTCTCCTTAATCTTTAATCAATTAGCGTTCAGTTCGCTTAAATGATAGTTCATTGTGGGTAATGTGCAGATTCTTCATCAACTAATGACCATTGCAATGTAGCCCAAAATCAACACTAAGACAGAAGTCAGGGCGTAAGGGACAGGGTAGCCGATGGCTGGCATATCACTTTGACTCGCATCTTGAGCCCCTTTCATTGCGGGCGTGCTATTTCGGCCTCCGGCGCAGGCGCCTGCCAAAATTGCCGGGTTCATTTTACGGAAGTACAAACCATACAACCAAGCCAGCAACGGAGGCACCAAAGCTGCTGTGACACCAAGTAACGCTATTTTTATGACGATAATGCCTTGGAACGAGGCGAGGATTTTTGGACCGACTGTAGCGGCAAGCACAGCAACAAACAGGTTAAGACCAATATCTTGTAAGAAACTTCTTGCGCCTTCGCTCATTGGTCCGCCAAAGGCAGGGTTTCGTGTTCGTAGGAAGGAGAACACAATACCAGTCAACATGCAGCCTGCAGAGGTACCAAGTGCAAATGGAATCCCCGCTAACGTGACGCTAAAGTGACCGAAAATGTAGCCAACAAGCAATGATAGGGCGAGATAAAAAGTCTCTGTCACCGTGCTCTCAACAATGGCAACACTGTTCAGTTGTGACGCGGTTTTTTCTACACACCATTTGGAGCCAGCGATACGAATGACATCCCCAACTTCGACTTTGGTTTGAGGCAATAAAGGCTGCTGATGGCCTTGTCGGAATATCGCTTTGAAATAAACACCAAAACCCACTTCAGCATGTAATTGTGCAATGGTTTTACCAGCATGCTCTGACTTACCGACGTGGATGTCGGCGACTTCAATATCGACATTTCTCGCACGCGGCTCATCAACCTCGTTCCCAATATCGGCCTCACCTTCCGCAATCAACACGCGATATTCACCACGAATACCAATCACGTCATTAAGAGCTAGAGTTGGATTCTGTGAAGCGTCGATCACTTCATCGCCTCGTACGACTTTTAGGACCGCTGCGTCAGGGAAGGACTGGTATAGCTCCTGGACTGAACGCCCGACGAGTTCTTGATGTGTCACTTTATAGGCACGAACATCAATTGGAAGGACGCCAACATCTGAAAATCCAAACGTACTTGGTAGCTTCTCATCGTCGTCACCCGTCGAGAATTCCGCCTCGGCGTCTTTACCTGCTTTCACAGGGTCGATACCAAACAGAGAAGGAAGGTACTTGATAAATAGGATAATGAGTACGGTCGATAAGACGTAGCTAATCGCGTAGCCTGCGGCAATGTTCGCGCTAACATGGTCGATACTCATGCCTTCTGGTGGTGTAAATGCCCCGGAGCTGATGGCTGATTGTGCGACCCCCATCACTGCGGTCACTGTGTAACTACCGGAGATGATTCCGGCGGCATATCCGGGCTCTAACCCCATCAGTTTGGCGCCGATGACCACAATTGCGAAATTGCTGAACACAACAATTAAGCCAATTACGACAAAGTCGATGCCACCGCGAGCCAACCCAGAGAAGAATTGAGGGCCAACTTTCATCCCGATGGCATACATAAACATCATTAGGAAGATGTCTGAGACCAGCCCGGGTTCTTCAATTTTTAATCCATAGACAGAGAACGAAGTCAGCGCTAGAGCAACGCCCACCACCAATGTGCCTGCAGTTGTGCCTAAGCTCACCCCTTTAAAAGTTAACCGGCCAAGCGGGTAACCAATAGCGAGTGATAAAAACAGAAATACGAATGGGTTTTCGGACAAGTAACTAAAAAGAAAAGACATACTGTCACCTGTGATTTTAAACGTTAAAAAGCAAGGAGCGCACGAGGCTCCCTGCTCTATGTGGAAGGGGACAATTAGCCGTGATTGAAGTTACTAGACTCGTCTGCATCGCTGCCGTTTACGACTGGGTGCTTGTCGAAGAAGTCCACGCAGTGCTGCAAATCCGTGATCAGTAGGTCAGCCAAATCACGGCTGAAACCGTGACGGACTAAAATTCGCATGATGACCAAGTCTTCACGTTCTGCCGGCATCGCATACGCTGCGATCTGCCAACCACGAGATCGGATACGATCAGAAAGATCGTAAAGATTAAACCCTGGATTTGCCCCTTCTTTTATTGACCAACTCAGTGCAGGAATACCACCGTGTCCATCATAGATAATGTGGAACATACCCATTTTCTCGATCTCTTGAGCAAGGTAGCGGGCAGTGTCATAACAGGCTTCATGGATTTTGCGGTAACCCTCTCGGCCAAGGCGAAGGAAGTTATAGTACTGAGCTACGATTTGCCCACCAGGACGAGAGAAGTTGAGGGCGAAGGTTGGCATGTTGCCACCAAGGTAGTTGACGTTGAAGATCAGGTCTTCGTGCAAAGCGTCCGCATCGCGCCATACAACCCATCCAACGCCAAGCGGTGAGAGCCCAAACTTATGCCCAGATGCGTTGATCGATTTCACGCGAGGTAATCGGAAGTCCCAGACTAAATCAGGGTCGCAGAATGGAGCGAGAAACGCGCCGCTTGCACCATCGACGTGAATGGGGATATCTAAGCCTGTTTCTTCTTGGAGCCTATCCAGTGCATCATGCACCTCTTTTACAGGCTCGTATTGGCACGTAAAAGTCACACCAAGTGTTGGCACCACACCGATCGTATTTTCATCACAGCGCTTGATCACTTCCTCTGGTGTCATGATTAAGCGATCGCCTTGCATTGGTATTTCGCGTAATTCAATATCCCAATAGCGAGCAAACTTATGCCAACACACTTGTACCGGACCACAGATGAGATTAGGGCGGTCAGTCGGTTTGCCTTGCTTCTTCATTTTTTCGCGCCACGCCCACTTGAGCGCCATTCCGCCTAGCATTGCTGCTTCACTCGATCCTGTTGTCGAGCAACCCATTGGGTTTTCTGCATGAGGAGCATGCCAAAGGTCAGCCAACATGTGCACACAACGAGACTCGATCTCTGCTGTTTGTGGATACTCATCTTTATCGATCATATTTTTATCGATGCACTCGTCCATCAGCTTGTGAACTTCGTCTTCCGCCCAGGTCTGGCAGAACGTCGCTAGGTTTTGGCGGGAGTTTCCATCTAACATGAGTTCATCGTGGACGACTTGATAAGCGTGAGAGGCCGCATGCTCATTTTCAGGAATGCGATACTTGGGCATCACAATAGAGAGATCTTTAGAACAGTAGACGTCGTCGAGAATTGAGCCCTTCAAGGCCGATTTTTTATGGAGTGGCATCTTCTAATCCTTTATCTTATTGAATTTGTTGTTTTTATTGTTAGTTTTATTGGTTGTTCGACTAACAACGCCGGCAGCAAAATTGATATAGCAGGCATTTATAAAATAGCCTCATTTATGTGTCATGATGCGTATTGTTGGTGATGTTTTGTTCTGTTTTGTGTCCTAAAGAACAGATATCGTAAAAGTATGGTGTTTGGTGTTAGAAAAAGGTTGCTATAAAGGTGCTTTTATGAAGAGTGAGGCATGTTATTTAAAGAAGGCGCTCTAATTTATGTTCAGTGTTGTAAACTTAGAGCATATAATTTCAAGGCTTTATATCCCGATTCTTGATCGCTTAGATCGAGTAGTGTCTCTTACGAGGTAAAAATGACGTTACTATCTCCCCTAAAAGTGCGTTTTACACCGCTGGTGGTTTTATTTACGGTGTTGGCGTTAACGATGAGCTCTTTCATTGTGCGTGCGACAGAAAGTTCGGAAGCGCCTGCTGAGGCTCCGACAGTGTCTGCTGCTGAACAAGCGATTGATAATATCAATAAAGATATCATTGACTTATCTGAAACGTTAAAACTAGCCAGTGGCGATGAGCGTGACGCGCTTCAGCTTCAACTGTTTCAAAAAAATGAAGAGCTGAGAAGTCGCCTTTCAACCGCGATCAGTAATAAATCGATTCCTCATGAACAGCTTATTAAGCTAGTACAAACTCAAGAGAAGTACTCAGAAGGCGCTGTTGCGTACCTTGATGACAAGATCAAAACGCTGAACGGTGAGCTTAATTCTGCAAAAGACGAAGATAAGCTTTCACTGGTTAACGAGTACCGTGAACTTCAGCAATACCTTGATGTGAGTTACGAGTCGAGCTGGCAAAACCTGAATTGGTTGAAGATGCTGGGCGTGCAAGATGAAGATGCGGACGTTGACTTTAAAGACAGCGTTGATAAGCGCATGCGTCTGCTATCTGCATCGATTCAATACTTAAAGCAGCAAAGTGAGATCATCAGTTCACAAGTTTCTTCTAGTCCAGAGTCAGAAAAAGCGTCGTTGCAACTGAGCCAACTGATTCTTAAGCAGCGTTTAAACATTGCCACTGACAGCCTACGTACGCTGATTTCAATTGGCGATAAAGTAGGTATTGAGACGTCTGAATACAAACGTCAGATCTTTGAGGTGACAGGTAGCATCACTCATGACTTGCTCAATACAAAAGTTATTCTGTCTATCCTAAGTCATTGGTCAAATTCAGCCGTCGACTGGTTTGCAGAAAATGCTCCGCAGCACATCTTCCAGCTGTTTGTGTTTGCTCTGATTCTTTTGATCGCCCGCGCTTTAGCGAAATTAACCCGCAAAGTGGTGAGTAAGACGGTTGCATCGAAGAACCTCAAAATGTCGCATTTGATGCAAGACTTCTTTATCTCGATGTCGGGTAAAGCAGTGTGGATCATCGGTATCATGGTTGGCCTGTCACAAATCGGTCTTAACCTTGCTCCAATCCTTACCGGTTTCGGTATTGCCGGTGTGATCATCGGTTTTGCATTGCAAGATACGCTATCGAACTTTGCTGCGGGTATGATGCTGCTTATTTACCGTCCATTCGATGTCGGTGATTTTGTTTATGCGGGTGGTGTCGATGGTAAAGTTAGCCACATGAGCTTGGTAAACACTACAATCCGAACGTTCGACAACCAAATCATCATCGTGCCAAACAGCAAGATCTGGGGTGATGTGATCAAGAACGTGACGCACGAGCGTATTCGTCGTGTTGATATGGTATTTGGTATTGGTTACGCGGATGACCTGTTAAAAGCTGAAGAAGTGTTGAACGATATTCTTACTTCACACCCATCAGTACTGCGTTCACCAGAGCCAAACATTAAGGTGCACACGCTAAATACTTCATCAGTGGACTTTATTGTTCGTCCTTGGGTGAAGACTGACGATTACTGGGATGTGTACTGGGATGTGACTAAAGAAGTGAAACTGCGTTTCGATCGCGAAGGCATTTCGATTCCATTCCCACAACAAGATGTGCATCTACATATGGTAGAAAAGAAAGGGGCGTAAGCTTTTTCTGTTATCTATCCAATAAATAAGGCGCTCAACATGAGCGCCTTATTTGTTGGTTTATTGATAGGGCTTCGAGATTAGATCTCGTTGAAGAAAGTGATCGTAGGTTCATTGACAAGCAAGCCATCAATCTCAGCCAGAAGCGATTGAAAATGTGCCGTGTTGCAATGTGCGTCAAACGCAGCTTGGTCTGCAAACTGCTCTTGGAACAAGAATTGGCTTGGATCGTTTTTATCTTGGAACAGTTGGTAGCGTAGGCAGCCGGTCTCGTTTCGAGTCGGTTCTAGCATGGCTTCTAGCGCTTGCTTAAGTTGTGTAATGGTGTCTGTTTTTGCGTGAAATGCAGCAGTTAAATGAATCATAGTTGTATTTACTTCTTTGTTGTTATGGAAGGTATCTTTATGACTGATACCGTTACTAAAGGTACCGACCTTGACGCTGCAAGAACTCAATCTTGTAGCCGTCCGGATCAGTAATGAAGAAAAATGTCGCTAAGTGTCTTTCCTGATGATCAAAGACTTTTATGTCACTGGCTTCAATACCCAGCGAGGTGAGGCGTCGGTGAGTTGCGGCAATGTCTTCTACGCTGACAGCAAGATGGCCATAGCCATTGCCGTGTGTGTAAGGCTCGCTTTGATCGTGATTATGGGTGAGCTCTAGCTCGAAGTCTGTTTCAGGATTGGCTAGATAAGTAAGAGAAAAGCCGTCGAATACGTATTGGTCTTTGATTTCTAGCTCAAGTGCGTCGCGGTAAAACTTAAGGGAACGCTCCAGATCGCTTACGCGGATCATGGTATGAATCATTTTTGTCATGAGTACTCCTTAATATTGCGCTAAGACTAATCAGTTTTAGCGTGCAATAGGTAGTACTCGGGTACGACAATAAAATCAGGGCTTAGCTGAGCTCGTTAAGGGCTTGAGAAAGGGTCGCTTGTGGCTGACGCGCGTAAGTAAGGCAAGCACAGCGTAGTAGTGATGCGAAGTTATTGACTTCACCATTGTGTTCTAACGCTTCTTGGTAAACCGTACTGATAAACTTAGGCACTGTCATTTCTTGAGCAGAAGCAATTTCTTCAAGAATTAGCCAAAAGCTCGATTCTAATTTGACGCTGGTGACATGGCCATCAATGCGGATAGAGCGGGTGATAAATTGATAGTTTTCCTGAGGTTGTTTAGCAAATATTTCGCACATATGATGTTGTTTGTTTTATAAATGACCCGCAGATATTGGCGTTTGAGACGCAGAGCGTCAACTATTTTGAGTATAAAAACGCCCTCAAATGAGGGCGTGAAAGTGCACCAGTATAGTCAGTGCGGAGCATGGATTATTTGATTTGCTCGATAAGGTATTCGCCAAGTTGCGAGTGATGCATGATTTTTGAAACCGGAAGAATGGTACCAGCAGGCCCCCATGCGAAGACGTTCACAGGCGTATGGGTGTGCGTTCCTGTGCCCCAAACGGTGTTTTGTTTGGTTGCCTGTTCACGCGCTAATAAATTGCCTCTGTCGTTGTATGGGAAGAAGGCATCAAAGTCGTTGATGGCAGGAACATTCTCTTCACTCAAGTATTTGTGGCTCGCTAAACGGTAAGGATTTGGTTTGCTGGCCAATACGCGTTCCGCTTGTTCTGGTGTGATTGAAAAGTCGCTGTTGGCGTTCACAATTTCAGCCAGCTTTTCTGGGGTTTGTTTCGCTTTATCAAGCTTTTGGAACTCGCTGATCATACCGTAGTAGCTTTGCTTTTGATTGTAGAGGCCATCCAGAATATCAAATTTACCGAAGTTGAAATTTGGTGCGAAATCGCGTTTGGCAAATGCTTCTCCGCTGCGTTTCTCTGGCTTCGGCACATCAGATGAGGAATAGCTAAAGCCAAAAGAGCCGGTTTCATGATCGGCGGTGACGATCACAAGAGTATCTTCGCGGCCTTTTGCCCATTCATAAACGGAATTTACCGCTTCATCGAATTTGATCAGTTCATGCAGCATGGTACCCGCATCATTGCTGTGGCCTGCCCAGTCAATCTGTCCACCTTCAACCATTAGGAAGAAGCCGTCTTTGTCTTTTGAAAGCACATCTAACGCTTTCTCGGTCATCTCTTTTAGAGAAGGTTGGGTGCGCTTTGGATCGTCTTTGCTTTGGCTGTAAGCGATGCCATCATTCATACCAGAGTAGGCAAATAGGCCCAGAACTTTGTCGCCCTTCGCCTCTTCAAGCATATTTCGGTTGAACGCTAAGCTATACCCTTGTTGTTGAGCTTCAGTCAGCAGGTTACGCTCATCTTTACGCTTTGATTTTAGGTAAACATCACCTTGAGTGAGTTGCTCAAGTTGCTTGTATGTATCGCCTTTGTCGTTGGTTGACTTTGGAATCCAATGACGAAGGCCACCAGATAGCATCACATCGACGCCAGTTTCTAGCATGTCTACAGCGATGCTGTTTTCGAGTGAACGATGTGGTTGGTGCGAGGCAAAAGCTGCAGGTGTCGCGTGCGTCATTCGGGTGTCTGATACTAAGCCTGTTGCTTTCCCTTTTGCTTTCGCTTTTTCCAAAATAGTTTCAACATGGTTGCCTTGGCTGTCTATACCAATCACTTCAGAAGCCGTTGGAATGCCTGTCGCTAACATTGTCGCAGAGCAGGCTGAATCGACAACAATCGCGTCTTCAGGGTTTGTCAAAGAGGAACCGATCACACCTTCTTGTGCCAGCTTATATATCGCGGTTGTTTCACCTTTGTAAATTGAGTGCGGTGCATGGTTCGCGTAGGTTTCTAGCAGGCCAACTTGTTGTGGGCCCATGCCATCGCCAATCATTAAAATAACGTTTTTGATTTCTGCCGATAGGGCATTGAAAGAGAGCGTCGAAGCCGCCACTGCGGTTACGATTGGGGTCACTAAGTGCTTCATTGTGTATTCCTTATTTATAAAAGCGGTCGCATTAAAACAAGGATTTATGACGGAAATACTACAGTCATAAAAGATTCATATGAAAGCCATGGTTCTGTTCTAAGCCTAATACAAAAAAAGCTCACCGAAGTGAGCTTTGAACTAGGTTTAGGAGTTGAAAGTCATGAGCTAAAGTTACACCGCGTACGCAGTACTTTGGGCCACGATTTGATTAAACTCGGCTCTAGACTGCTGAGCAGTTTCGGATAACTCGAGTTTTCTTTCTTTTGCTTTTACCACGTTATCCAGTAGGTTTTGCAACTCCTCTTGCATCTCCTGAGGTAAGTGATGGTCTGCAAAATCGTTGTCGTCGCTGTGCTCAAGAGCAAAAGCGCGAATACGTTTACGAAGCTTCATCAACTCAGCCAGTGCGTCACGTTCATCTTCTGCTGCTTCTTGGGCTGCATCACGCGCACGCTCAAACCTTGCCATCGCCATCCCTTCGGTTGACCAAGGATCGAACTCTGGCAGTTCTTCGATGTTGATGGTTGGCTCTACATAATCTTCTTGATGGCGAATGTCCAACGTTGTGGCACGAACGGCTGACACCATCAACATGATGGAAATACCAAGCAATGGTAAACCACCAACGATCGCTGCGGTTTGTAAGGTGCTTAGGCCACCCATGAACATGAGTACTGTCGGTAGGAAAGACAGCGTAAATGCCCAGAACATGCGGTTCCAGCGCATCGGTTCTTCGGTCACGTTATTTTGTACCACAGACGCAAGAATGTAAGAGATTGAGTCGAACGTGGTTGCGGTAAAGATAATACACAGCAATGTAAAGACCGCGATGACCAAGTAGCTCATTGGCAGTGCATCAAGCATTGAGAAGATGGCAGCGGTTGCCCCTTCAGCATTCAAGATGCCAACGACGTCCAATTCCCCAGATAGCTGCAGAGACAAGCCATAGTTGCCCAGAATCATGAAGAATAGGAAACAACCTAGAGAGCCGAAGAAGATGGAGCCAGAGACCATTTGTTTGATTGTGCGCCCGCGAGATATACGCGCTACAAATAGACCCATACTTGGCGCGAACACGAGCCACCATGCCCAGTAGAAAATCGTCCAATCCTGTGGGAAGTGGGTGTTGTCGAACGTACCGTATCCGCCGAATGGTTCCGCCCATGTTGCCATCACAAAGAAGTTCGACAGCATACGACCAATCGAGTCTAAGCCCGTTTCAAGCATGAAGATGGTTGGGCCAACGGCAAGTACAAAGGCAAGCAGTCCCATTGCACCCCAGAAGTTAATGTTACTGAGAACTTTAATACCTTTTTCCATACCCGCGTAAGAGGAGTAAGCAAAAATCGCCGTACAGATAAGCAGTACCAGTACTTGGCTGTAGGTGTTCTTAGGCATGCCAAACAAGTAATGTAGGCCTTCACCAATCAGAGGTGCTGCCAAGCCCAAGCTGGTCGCCGCGCCGCCAAGTAGACCAAAGATAAACAGTACATCAACAATTTTACCTGCAGAACCTTTACTGCGTTCTTCACCAAGGACGGGCATCAAGGCACTGGAGACTTTCAGGACAGGCTGTTTACGTACGTAGAAGAAGTACGCAATCGGTAGAGCAGGAATCAGGTAGATAGACCAAGCGATTGGTCCCCAGTGGAAAAGACCGTAGGTTGCAGCCCAACGGACCGCTTCTTCGCTGCCAGGCTCAAGCTGGAAAGGAGGTGATTGGTAGTAGTAAGCCCATTCGATACAGCCCCAATAAAGGATGCTGGCACCGATACCGCCACAGAAAAGCATGGCCGCCCATGATGCGGTGGTAAATTCTGGTTTTTCGTCTGGATCACCTAGCTTGATTTGCCCCATGTCGCTGAACACAACGTAAATCATGAAGATAAAGGCAGCAAGGCCAAGCGCAAGGTAGAGGAAACCGAGCTTGTCGGTCATAAAGGTCTTAGCAACCGCAATCCATTCTGCACCTTCTGTTGGAAATAAAATTAGAGGGAAAACAATCGAAAGGAGAAGCGCAATTGCGCCAAAAAAAGTGGGTTTGTCTATAAGAGAAAATGCGTTTTTCACAGTTCATCATCCGTTAATGAATAGTGATCCATTATGGACTTGGATAAAAAACGCGTTCAAATGAGGTTCGTTGTCGTAACGAAAGAAACTCTTGTTTAATCAATTGATTATTGGTTGAATTTTAAACTCTATTCGCACGAAAGCTAGACTAGAGCCAAGATGATTCCACCCACAGTCAACGCGGCTGAAAGGTATTGGCCAGCAGAGTATGAGCCATCTTCCTCTTCTTCAATGGTGTCAGGATGATCCATCCCCAATGCTCCATGAGCAAAAGACTCTACTTGGTCACCGACGGTTTTATTTTCCGCTTCGACTTTTTTACTTTCGTGATCGATTTGCTTTAGCGCCGCAAGCAACGCTTTTCCTTCTGGGGAGAGCGTGACTTTGTTTTGCTCCACTTTTAATGGGGCTGCGTCGGCAACGTTTTCTGTCGTTTTGGCTTGGTCTACTTTGTTTTGCTGCGCCGCGTATGTATTGACTGAATTGCTTCCTACTGGATTCATCTGTTACCCCTTCGAACAACGACACTCGCTCATTGAGTGCAGGTAAAAAGCAGTTATTTTTATATCGACGGCGACAGACATTTCTTGAATCAATCAAATAAAAAATAGGTCTGTTTTTGCCGCTTTCTATGTGTAAACAAAGTTGCTAGCAAAAAGCAGACCTATTTTTCTTCATCCTTTGTCAGACGATTCTGATCACTTACATTGTAGGTCGCTGTTACGTGTCGCTAAGTGTTTGTACGCAGCCATGCGATTTGCGTCTTGTACATAGCGCACGGGCGGTTCGAGCACCTCAAGCTGATAATCGGAGCCATCTAAAGTGATGTTTTCCGTTGGGGTAATCACCAGCACTTTTAAGCTTGGATTGCGATTCAAGATAGAAGCTGCTGTGCCTAAGCCACCTTCAGTATGGAATTTTCCGGCAACGTGAACCACTTGAGTACCTGGATGCTTTTCCAAGTATTTGACGATGGATTCCGCCATGGTTTCATCCCATGTTACCTGAGCTGCGTATTGTTTTTCGGTCTGCTCAGGCTTGCCATGGTGCATAGATGCCATGAACTTTTCTTTGTACGGGCTGTTCGCAGTGTTGACGTCATCTGCAATAAAACTACGCTCATCGCTATCGAGTTTATCTAGGTAATCGACACCTTGGCGGCCAATACAACGAACAATGTTTTTCGGTGCGTTTGAGGCGATGACTGGAATTTCAGCCTGCTTGGCAAACTCAACTAATGGGCGGTAATCACTTTCGTAATTTGGCCATGCATTACTTTGTTTCATGAAGTACTGCTCACCAATTTCACCGTTTAAGTAGGCATCTAATATCGCTTGCTTGTCGCGTGTCACTTGCTCCATTGAAATGGCAAGAGGGCGATTTGCAGAAGATAACTGTTTTAACATGTCGGTCTGAAAACGGTGGATGCCAGCGTGCGTGTGCCATTCACCAATCAGAATCACATCGGCTTGTTGTATCTCAGGGGTTAATTGATTGACTGAGATAGCTTCACCAGAAGGGGCATGAAGTTGGTAGTCATAGAAACTGGTCACGTTGTCAGCAATGGTGCCGGGAGCGGTCGGTGCGTTTGACGCACAACCTGTCAGTAAGCCCGTAAAAATCAGGCCTAGGGTAGAAAAGCGCATTAAAAAGCCTCCAAAAATGTCTGAATGATATTAATGGAGGCTGACAAATGAATCAATAGTAATGAGAATAATTAGCGTTACAGTTTATTCTTCATTCTCAGATTGAGCTGATTTCTTACGATAAACTCGTAACATAAAATCAGCCTCACATTGGAAAAGTGTAGATGACTTTAGCTCTTCACGAAGTTCATCGCTGGCTTTCCATGCAAATGGGGTCATTTGCAGTAAATCGAATGCGACGCCATCTTTTAAATCCATGACGTAGTTAAGCTTTTGTTGATGCTCAAGTTCGAATCCTTCGATACTTTCTGGTTCTTCGTTATGCAAACGAATTTCCTGATAGATACGCTCGCGGAATTGATATAGGTGACGACCTGCTGGCGTTACCGTAATAACCACACCGTTATCTCTAATTACACGTTGTAGCTCTTCCGCTTTGCATGGTGCGTAGATGCGTAAAATCGCATCCAGAGATTGCTCTGCAAAAGGCAGGCGATGACTTGATGCCACGCTGAAATCGCAGTTAGGGTAGCGCTTAGAGGCGTAACGAATAGCGACTTTAGAGATGTCCAAGCCGTAAACATTTGCCGCTTCATTTTGAGTATGCAGAGACTGCTGAACTTGATCGGTGTAGTAGCCTTCACCACAACCAATGTCCAATAGCTGATGGCTTGTGCCTTCGGTGTACTTCGCACACAGGCGAGCAACTTCTTGGCGCATTGGATCGTAATGGTTGCCTTCTAGGAAACGACGACGAGCTTGCATCATTTCTTTATTGTCACCTGGATCTTTTGAGCGTTTGTGATGTGCAGGCATCAAGTTGACGTAGCCTTCTTTCGCAAAGTCGAATTGATGATTGTTTTCACACTTAAACGTCTTAGCTGTGAGCTCAAGAGGTTGGTGACATAGAGGACATTGATAGTTCATGACGATCTCTGGACTGGAAGTAGGGCGGCAAATTCTATCAAAAAGGAATGCGGCAAGCGAAACAAAAAAGCGCTTCGAGTCGTTGCGCTTTGAGTGCTGTATGAGCGGCATACTGGAGGAAAAATCATACCTTAGGTTTAGGTCACGTTTATCGCTGTTTTTTCTGGGTATGGTTGAGGCTCTCCTAGCGTTTGATAGAAGCCGATATGACAAAGAAAATTATCTTAGACACAGATCCTGGCATTGACGATGCGATGGCGATTCTTTTTGCAGAAGCGCATCCAGCCATTGAGCTAATGGGCATTACGACAGTTTATGGCAATGCGACCATAGACAATGCCACACAGAATGCTCTTTACCTAAAACAGAAGTTTGGTATGAAAGCGCAGGTTGCGAAAGGAGCGGATAAACCTTTAGTAAAAGCGCCGGTCGGAGCAACGGTTGTTGTGCATGGTGAAGCCGGCTTTGGTGATGTGAAAGCGCCAAGTTTACTGAATGTGAGTGCCATTGATACGCCTGCCTATCGTTACATCATTGATAGCGTTAGAGCGGAGCCGGGAGAAATTACCTTGGTGGCCGTAGGCCCTTTAACGAACCTTGCGCTTGCTTTGGAAGCGGACCCAGAAATCGTTAACTTGGTTAAAGAAGTGGTTGTGATGGGCGGCGCTTTCGGAGAGAACGACCATCGAGGCAATGTCACGCCATTTGCGGAAGCAAATATCCATGATGACCCTCATGCTGCCGATAAAGTATTCACTGCGTCTTGGCCTGTGGTGATTATTGGTTTGGATGTAACGGAAGAGAGTTTCTTTACTGGGCAATACCTAGACCAACTGCGAGAAGAGGCGGGTGAAGTTGGGCAATTTATTTGGGATGTCAGCCGCTACTATTTGAAGTTTTACTCAGAGAAGGTTGGAATGAATGGTTGCCATGTCCACGATCCTTCCGCGATTGCCTATGTGATTGAACCTGAGCTATTCACCTTACGCAGTGGTTCCGTCAGGGTGGTTACCGATGGACCCGCAGAGGGGATGACGATTCAGAAAACGGATCAACGCAAATACATGCACGATGAGTGGCGTGCTTTCTCCGCGCAAAACGTTGGGGTTGGTGTGAAAAGCGATACACTGCTTTCACTGTATCGAGAGTCGATTATTCGTTATTCAAAGCGATAATGGAGTGGGGTTATCGGTAATAGTCGATGACTTGCACGGATATCCACTCGCTGTCTTGCTGTAAGGGAAGAGTAAAAGCATTCGACGTTGGATATTGATTTTGATTGTCGTAGGTTAGGCCTTCAATCTTCTTGAATGGTTTGTTCTCGGTATAGAACATCTCAATGCTTACTGCCGTTTTCTGGTTTGCGGAAACTTGGAAACAGCAAATACCCGTAGGGCAATACACATGATATTGATTTGGCGACAACTGCTTGTATTCGGCGACGTTCTTCGTGGGTTGTAACGAGACCTCAGTGTTGGCACAGCCAAACAATAAGCCCGTAAGAAGTGATATTGAATAAATGCGGTATTTCATGGTTATGCCATCATCTCGACTCATTTTGGCTGGTCTTAGTATGGCATGAGTAGCTCGTGTGTTGTGCTTTGGCGTTGTAAAAAAGGCCGGATGAGCCGGCCTTTAAACTGGATTACTGTGCTGAAATCACAGTGATAAGTTCGTGTGTCTCGCCTGGTTGTAACGTCTTGCCTTGCTCGATACTTGGCGCATGCACTGTCGACTCAACACACAGCATGGTTGCGTAGCCGTTGTCTGCCATGTCACCCATGCCTTGTGCGCCTTCTGCCCAAGGGTTCCACAGCACTGCTGAGTTATGGCCTTGGTTTTCTACACTAAGAGTGCGACCCAATACTGGATCTTTCACCCAAATTTGCGCTTCTGGCTGAGTGTAAACACGGTCGATAGTATCGGTTAGCTGAAGAACTTCGCCACCTTGGCAGACTTCGCCTGCTTTTAGACTGTCGATGTATTCAGGGCCCATACCCGTCGTTTGTGCTTGTTTAATATCACCAACGTTTAGGTAAGTGTGCAGTGCACCAGAGAATGTCCACTCTTCATCATCAATGTTCATGACTTTCAATGTCACTTTTAGCTCATCGCTGATTTCAACGACAAGACGAGCATCGAACATGTGTGGCCAAATGTTATGAATCTCTTCAGTTGGGAAGAGAGCGAGTTCAACGATCACACCATTGTCGTTTTCACGGTGTTCAACCAATTCCCATTCTGCCGTGCGCGCAAAACCATGAGCTGGTGCTGCGATACGGCCAAACCAAGGCCAACAAACCGGAATACCGCCGCGAAGTGCTGCTTTACCATCGAAGATAGCTTTTTCGCTCATCCAGATCAGATCTTGCTTTCCGGCAGGAGCGAACGATACGACATGACCACCATGTAGTGCGATACCTGCTGTTGCTTTCTCATGAATAACGCGGACGATTTTAATCTGATCAACTTCGACGATAGTGACGTTATCAGATAGTACGGTTAGGGCTGGGAGAGTTTTTAAATCCATGTATAGTTTCCTATCGCTGGGGGGAGAGCTTTTCGACACGCTTCGCATATTGAATGCAACGTCGAGTCTTCATTCTCTCAAATTCCAGATACAAAAAAGGCGACTCTAGAGCCGCCTTTTCTTTAACGAAGTTATTCGCTAATTGCTAACTGTCTAATTACTTAGAGATGTGAGCGATTAGGTCTAGAACTTTGTTTGAGTAACCGATTTCGTTGTCGTACCAAGATACAACTTTAACGAAGTTATCAGTTAGAGCGATACCAGCTTTAGCATCGAATACTGAAGTTTGAACTTCACCGATGAAGTCTTGAGAAACAACTTGGTCTTCAGTGTAGCCTAGAACGCCTTTTAGTTCGCCTTCAGAAGCTTCTTTCATTGCTGCACAGATAGCTTCGTAAGATGCGCCTTTCTCTAGGTTAACTGTTAGGTCAACTACAGAAACGTTAGCTGTTGGTACGCGGAAAGCCATACCAGTTAGTTTGCCGTTTAGTTCTGGAAGAACAACGCCTACAGCTTTAGCAGCACCAGTTGATGATGGGATGATGTTCTGAGAAGCACCACGACCACCGCGCCAGTCTTTAGCAGAAGGACCGTCTACAGTTTTTTGAGTAGCTGTAGTAGCGTGAACTGTAGTCATAAGACCAGATACGATACCGAACTTGTCGTTAAGAACTTTAGCGATAGGCGCTAGACAGTTAGTAGTACAAGAAGCGTTAGAAACGATGTCTTGACCTGCGTAAGTTGAATCGTTTACGCCCATAACGAACATTGGAGTTGCGTCTTTAGAAGGACCAGTTAGAACAACTTTCTTCGCGCCAGCAGTGATGTGCTTACGTGCAGTCTCGTCAGTTAGGAAAAGACCAGTTGCTTCAGCTACTACGTCAACGTCGATAGCATCCCATTTTAGGTCTTCTGGGTTGCGCTCTGCAGTTACACGTACAGTTTTACCGTTAACGATTAGGTTACCGCCTTCAACTTCAACAGTACCGTTGAAACGGCCGTGAGTTGAGTCGTACTTAAGCATGTATGCCATGTAATCTACGTCGATAAGGTCGTTAATACCTACAACTTCGATGTCGTTGCGCTCTTGCGCTGCACGGAATACGAAACGACCGATACGGCCAAAACCGTTAATACCTACTTTGATAGTCATTATAGTTGCTCCACAACTTAATTTCTGATTAAAGATAACTGGTAGTAAAATTACAAAATCCAGTAAACATCTGCAACAGATAATCGGACTTAACTTGTTTAAAGTCAAAAAAAAGCGACGCTTTTTTTAACAATTCTTCGCAAATGCTCGTTTTTTAAACTTTTAACTGGTTATTCTACATCCCAGTTGGCGTAATATAACTTTCGAGATAAGAACTCGTATCAAATTAATTACACATGGTGTCCTGGTGAGAAAGTATGTGCTACAACTGTTACGAGAAGCAAGTTTTTTGCTAAAAAAGTCATTGCCAAAAATAAGAAATAAGGAACAGAAATTGGTAGAACAAAGCGGAAGAAAAGTAACGAAGTCCGATGAACATTGGCGTGAACAGCTCTCTGATGAAGAGTTTCGCGTTTGTCGTGAGCAAGGAACAGAGCCTCCGTTCTCCGGTAAACTGCTTCATAATAAGGAGACGGGTGTCTATGCTTGCACATGCTGTAATGCCCCTCTATTTGTCTCCGATAACAAGTACGATTCTGGCTGTGGATGGCCAAGTTTTGATGCGCCAATTAACGACACTGCGGTGCGTTATCTTAAAGATCTGAGCCACGGAATGGTGCGAACTGAGATTCGATGCGCGGCTTGTGATAGCCATTTAGGTCACGTTTTTGAAGATGGGCCACAAACGACAGGCGAACGCTATTGTGTAAACTCGGTGTCGTTAATTTTCAACAAATCCGACCAATAACGCCATTTTAGGCTGAAAGAATGTTTCATCCTTTCAATTAATAAAATACTAAGCGGTTACCGTGCAAATAAAAAAACTCCCTATATGAACGGGAGTTTTTTATTTTATAAATCGACAGGAATCATCTTTGGTGAATAATTCCCTCTATCGATTGCCTTCGATATAGATTTAGCCAGATCATCTAACTGTTCATATTGCCCTTGATCGGAAAAGTTGAACATGCGCTTTAACTGTTGTTCATCCGCGAGGGGAACATCAAAGCGTTTAGCAACCATCGCCCATAAGTAAGCTTGCTCTTTGTTACCCATACCTTGGTTAATGCTCGCTAATGATTTCAAGATCGCAGGGTTTAAGGTTTTCTCATTCGACATCGAGAGCGAGTTATGCAGCAATGTTAGTGTCTTTTGCGGATCGCGGTTCGTGTAGAACGTCGCGAGCGCATATTGCATTTCGGCAGTATTTAACTCTTGTTTCCCTTCCATTTGTAAAAACTGGCGACGTGCTTGATTATCGCCGGTTTGAGACCACAAGAAATACAGCGTGGCTGGATCTTTCGACCCTTTCAGTTCCGCAACGATACGATCCAACTCATCAATACTGTGTACCAAAGCATCAAAGCGTTTACGTTTTAACGCACTTTGGTCGATAGGTGTGATTTGCGAAGCGAGTTCTAGGCATTTGCGATACTCAGCAACCAAGCCATATTCGATTACTTGATTGGCTTCTGATGGATCTTTGAGAAGTTCAAAGCGATGCCAAACCAAATTCGTTCGTGGAATACGACATTGACCGTCGTCCATATTGAGGTTCTCACAACGAAGCTGTGGATTTTTCTCGCACAATTCTTCGGTGGTGACGTTGCCTTCGAAGCAACCTGTTAATGTCAGGCTGGCAAGCCCTGCTAGTAACCAGTATGTTCGTTTCATGGTTTTGCTTGTGATCCGTTACACCAATTCATTTTCGGGTTCTTGACTCTGCTTTCTATACCGTTATGTTCTGTAGATAGAATGTAATAAGAAGGTACATTATGGACGCAGAACAATTATTAAATGCGATAACTCCAGAAGTCTATGATCGATTGGTTTACGCAGTAGAGACAGGAAGATGGCCTGAGGGTACACCACTTTCTCAAGAGCAGCGAGACTCATGTATGCAAGCTGTGATGTTGTATCAATCAAAACACAACACAGATGCACAGCACATGACGGTTGCCGCTGGTGGCGAAATTAGCTTTAAATCTAAGCAAGAATTGAAGAAACAGTTCAGCCAAGAAGAGCAAGACATCGTTCGCGTGAACCCAAACCTGAACTAAACGGTGCATCTCTATTCACCGGATAACTTCTTTAAAGCAAAAAGCCCAATTCACGTGAATTGGGCTTTTTCGTATCTTGTTGCTGGGCTATGGATCTACTTGTTGTGCATTGGAATCACTTATTGTGCTATGGCGTCATTCTTTGCACTGTGAACCTGGTTATAGGCTCATTTCACCACGTAGGACTTCTTGCATCTTCTGTTTAATTTCTTCGTAAGACAAATCTTGGCTCAGAAGGTAGTGAAGTTTTGCCAATGCCGCTTCTGGTGTCATGTCGAAACCACTGATTACGCCAGAGTCAGCCAGAGCACAGCCCGTCGCGTAGCCACCCATATTTACCTTACCGGCTAGGCACTGAGTCAGGTTCACTACGATAACGCCACGCTCAGATGCTTCTTTAAGGTGACCAAGTAGTTCTGGGTTTTGCGGAGCGTTACCCACGCCAAACGTCAGTAGAATCATTGCGTTCACTGGCTGGCGAAGCGTGTTGCGAATCACTTCGTGCGAAATCCCTGGGTACATGGTGATCACACCGATTGGTTGCGGCGTGATGTTGTGTACTTTGAAGTCACCTTCAGGTTTTGCGCCCACAGTAATGTTGCTGCTGATCTGAATGTTGATACCTGCTTCCAGAAGTGGAGGTAGGTTTGGTGAAGTGAAGGCATTAAAACCATCGGCATGAGACTTGGTACTGCGGTTACCGCGCATCAACTGGTTGTTGAAGAACAACGTCACTTCATTGATAGGGTAGTTTGCCGCAATGTGCAGTGCGTTAAGAAGGTTTGCTTGACCGTCTGAGCGCAATTCTGCCAGTGGAATTTGTGAGCCTGTTACGATGACTGGCTTACCTAGGTTCTCCAACATGAAAGACAAAGCAGAAGCTGTGTATGCCATGGTGTCGGTACCATGCAGAATCACAAAGCCATCGTATTTGTCGTAGTTGTCACGGATGTCGTCTGCGATTTGCTGCCAGTCAGCTGGCGTCATATCTGATGAGTCGATCAGAGGCTCGTACTCATGGATAGTGTATTCCGGCATTTCTGGACGGTGGAACTCGGGCATACTGGCTAATTGCTTTTCCATAAAGCCAGCCACAGGCACGTAGCCGTGATCCGATTTTTGCATACCGATGGTGCCACCGGTGTAAGCGATGTAGATATGTTTTCTAGTCATCGTTCTACTTTACTTCATGTAGGGGAACAGTGGCGGGGATTATAGCGAAATGACACCTAATAAAAAGGGGCATCTCGCACAGAGATGCCCCTTTTTGACTAAGCTAGGAAAGCTATTGCACTTGGCAGTTCAAACAGAAGGCGTATTGGCCTTTTGGATCGTTGAAGCTCTGCATCATGCTTGCATCTTGCTCAAGCTGTTGAGCCACAGGCTGTAAGCTCTTTGGTAAGAAGCTCGTCGCATCGATGCCCAAAGACACTTTCACTTGGTTCATGAACTCTTGGACGAACTGTTCTGTTGGTGATAATGGTTCTTCAACCCAGTAGAGCTCATAGTTTTCTACTTCAGCCAGTTTCGCTGCCAATTTCACTGCGTCATCAAAGTCACCCATTTGGTCTACAAGACCGAATGACATTGCATCTTGACCTGTCCAAACTCGACCTTGAGCGACTTTATCTACTTCGTCTAGTGACATATCTCGGTTTGAGCCAACCAGAGCGATAAAGCGCTTGTAGCCATGTTCGATACCGAGCTGGAATGCTTGAGATGCACCATCTGAAAGACCCGTTGTGATGCCATCACCAGAGAATGGTGATGTGCCAACACCATCGGTACTGATACCAAGTTTGGTAAAGCCTTTTTCAAATGTCGTGATAACACTGAAGATGCCAATCGAGCCAGTTAGCGTGGTTGGCTGAGCAACAATTTTATCTGCACTCATTGAGATCCAGTAACCGCCGGAAGCCGCTAAGCTAGACATCGAAACCACAACCGGTTTACCTGCTTCTTTTAACGCTTCCACTTCGTTACGAATTACTTCAGAGGCAAAAGCGCTGCCTCCTGGGCTGTCGACACGCAGGACAACCGCTTTAACTTTGTCGTCGTTTCGAGCTTGACGAAGTAGGCTTGCCACCGTATCACCGCCAACGGTACCGCGCGGTTGTTGGCCATCCATAATAGCGCCGCTTGCTACGACAACTGCAATGTCATTTTCAGACGGCGTTAGATTAGGGCGCATGGTCGCTAGGTAATCGTAGTAGCCAATTGCGTTGTAGCTGTCTTTACCGTCACTGCCGAACTCTTTTGCGAACAGTTTGCGTACGTCTTGGCGCGTTGCTAGCTCATCGACTAGGCCCATTTTAACGGCCAGTTGCGCAAGGTCACCATCGACTGATTTAATCTCGGCAAGCAATTCATCCATGGTTGGATTTAGTGCTTTGGCATCGATATTACGGTTGGTTGCTACGTCATCAACAAAGGCACTCCAAAGCTGAGTGATCCAGCGCGTCGCCGACTCTTTTGCCGCATCAGACATGTCATCACGAATAAATGGCTCAATTGCAGACTTGTAAGTACCCACGCGGAACACGTGCGTCGATACGTCTAACTTCTCTAGCAATGTTTTGTAGTACATCGAGTAAGAGCTGTAGCCCTTAATCAACACACCACCATCCGGAGCGAGGAAGACTTTATCTGCGTAGCTCGCTAGGTAGTATTGACTTTGGTTGTAGAAATCGCCGACTGCGTAAACAGGTTTGCCAGACGTTTTAAATTCATTCAGCGCTTTGGCGATATAACGAAGTTTGGTCAGGTTAGTCTCAGGCATATCGCGCAGAGCCAGAACTAGGCCAGATACCTTAGGATCGTCTTTCGCGTAGCGAATGGTATCGACGATGTCGAATAATACGTTCTCTTTCGGCATCTCGTTACCAAGCACAGAGCCAGCTATCGAATCCATCGGGTTTACATAACGGCGCTGCTCAACGATAGGACCAGAAAGGTTCATTACCAGCGCGGATTCTTTTTCTACGGTTGGCTGACCTTCGCCAGTGTAGGTAAAGGCAAAGTAGAAGACGGCAATCATCACCAGGAAGATCAAGTTTGCCAGAGCAAGTCTGACAAAGGTGATGGCTTTCCATATCCCCTTAAATATCAGACCAATAAATTTGAAGAGTTTTTTCATCTTGTCTCCATAACGAGATAGTCATTCCCTAATCTTACAAAGTATGGGTTCTTATCTCTAAGATCTCAAAAGATAACAATTTTTTTAGCTTATCACGGCAATTCAACAATTGGCATATTTTAACGTGAGATTGACGCGTGTTGCAAAAATGTAAACGGCTGTTTGATCTTTTGGTTTTTGCGGCGTACTGTGGTCAGACCACAACAATAAAAATGGATGTTTAGTGATGTCTGCCATGTACCCGAATTTGTTAAAGCCACTGGACTTAGGTTTTACACAACTACGAAACCGTGTCCTGATGGGATCAATGCACACAGGCCTAGAAGAGCATAAAGAAGGTCTACAGAAGCTTGCGGCGTTTTACGAAGAACGTGCAAAAGGTGGTGTAGGTCTTATCGTGACAGGCGGCTTCTCCCCTAATCTACGTGGTCGATTACATCCTTTGAGTGCAGAATTTAGTAAGCCAAAACATGCTAAAGTACACAAGGTAGTGACAGAAGCAGTACATAAACACGGCGGTAAAATTGCCCTACAAATCCTTCATGCTGGACGCTACGCGATGCACCCATTCGCGCAAAGTGCGTCGGGCATGAAAGCACCGATTGCTAAGTTCGCACCGAGCGAAATGAGCGATCGTCAAATCAAGAAAACCATCGACGCTTTTGCTAACAGCGCTGAGCTTGCGCAACTGGCTGGGTACGATGGTATCGAACTGATGGGTTCAGAAGGCTACTTGATTAACCAATTCCTTTGTAAACGCACCAATATGCGTTATGACGAATGGGGCGGTAGCTATAAGAAACGCATGCGCTTCCCAGTTGAAATCGTCAAAGCCGTACGCAAGGCCGTGGGTGAGAAGTTCATTATCATCTTCCGCCTTTCGATGCTTGATTTGGTTGAGCAAGGCAGCACATTTGAAGATGTTATCGAGTTAGCGAAAGCGCTAGAAGAAGCAGGCGTGACCATCATTAACACGGGTATCGGTTGGCATGAAGCACGAATTCCAACTATCGCTACTCAGGTTCCTCGTGGTGCGTTCACGTGGGTAACAGAGAAAGTCAAACCTCATGTGTCAGTGCCAATTATCACCTGTAACCGTATCAACACTCCAGATGAAGCCGAGCGAATTCTTTCTTCAGGTCACGCAGATATGGTGTCGATGGCACGTCCGTTTCTGGCAGACCCATATTTTGTCGCTAAGGCAGAGCAAGAAAAGTCGCAGCTTATTAACACCTGTATTGGCTGTAATCAAGCGTGTCTGGACAATGTATTTAAAGGTAAGCGCGCAAGCTGTTTGGTTAACCCGCTTGCATGTTACGAAACGGAAATCGTTGTTGAAGACGCTTTTAAGAAGAAGAACATCGCCGTTGTTGGCGCTGGCCCTGCTGGTTTAGCGTGTGCGACGACGCTGGCAGAACGCGGACACAAAGTGGATCTGTTTGAGAAGAACGATCGCATTGGCGGTCAGTTCCGCTTAGCGATGCAGATCCCGGGTAAAGAAGAGTTCCGTGAGACCATTCGTTACTTTGCTAACCGCATTGAAGAAACAGGGGTGAACCTTCACCTAGAGACAGAAGCCAATTACGACTTGTTGACCGAATACGATGAAGTCGTTATGGCATCGGGTGTTGAACCACGCAAAGTGAAAATCGATGGTATCGATAATCCTGAAAAAGTGATCGATTACCAAACACTGATTCGAGATAAAACGCCTGTGGGCGAGAAAGTCGCAATCGTCGGTGCTGGTGGTATCGGTGTTGATGTCGCTACCATGCTCACTGAGCCTGTCGGTCAAACGCTGGACGATTGGTTGCATGAATGGGGCATCGACAAAGAAATGTCTCAACCGGGTGGCCTGTATCCTTATCCAGATGCCGTTAGCGATAAAGAAGTATGGGTGCTTCAGCGTCGTAAAGGTCGTGTCGGTAAAGGGCCAGGTAAAACTACGGGGTGGATCCACAAGCGCACGCTAGAGAAGCGCGGTGTGCATCTATATGGCGGAGTGTCTTACGATAAGATTGATGAAGAGGGTTTGCACATCCATGTGAATGGTAAAGAGCAGCTGCTAGAAGCCGACAAAGTGGTGATTTGTGCAGGGCAAGAATCGGTTCGCCCGTTTGAAGACAAATGGCATGAGTTGGGCGAGAAGCTACATATCATTGGTGGTGCAGACCATGCGGGTGAGCTTGATGCTGTGCGAGCGATTCGCCAAGGTGTAAAGCTTGCCGTGAAACTCTAAATCATAACCTTAACGCTTAGTCTTTTTCGTTCTTAACTTTTTATAGCTGCGCCAAGTGCGCAGCTTTTTTTGTTTTGAAGTCCCTATAAAACAGAGTGTTATTTGCCAATGTGGATTATGCTAAAGTGAGCTGCGTAAAAAATAATAATTCAATTTAATAAGGACCTTTTCATGGAAGCTCTCGATCTTTTGCTCAATCGTCGTTCTATTGCTAAGTTGTCTGAGCCTGCACCAGAAGGTAAAGCGCTTGAAAACATCATTCGCGCGGGCCTACGTGCACCGGATCATGCAGGTTTGACACCTTGGCGCTTTGTCATTGCACAAGGTGACGGTTTAAAGAAATTATCAGACATTCTTGTGAAAGCGGCTGAAGCAGAAAACAGCGAAGAGGCCGTGATCGAAAAAGTGAAAAACGCCCCTTTCCGCGCGCCAATGGTGATTACGGTTATTGCCAAAGTAACGCAACATGAGAAAGTCCCTGCGCTAGAGCAATACCTTTCGGCTGGTTGCGCTGCTCAAGCGATGCAAATGGCCGCAGTCGCACAGGGTTTCCAAGGTTTTTGGCGTTCAGGCAAGTGGATGTTCCACCCAGAAGTACACCAAGCTTTTGGCCTTAAAGGCGAAGACCAAATTGTAGGCTTCTTATACCTAGGCACGCCAGGGTGTACGCCGATGAAGGTGCCAGAGCGCGACTTATCCAAATTTGTCGAGTTCCAATAAGAGCGATGGGTGACTCATTTACTGTTTATCTGTACAGTTTTTCTTGATTTGTTAGGGCTACATTAGATAATGTGGCCCTAATTATTATGATTTCCAAAACGTTATGTCTCGTCTGTTTATTGCTGAAAAACCAAGTTTAGGCCGTGCGATTGCGGCTGCACTGCCAAATCCCCAAAAGAAAGATCAAGGCTTTATCCGCTGTGGTAATGGCGATGTGGTGACTTGGTGTATTGGCCACTTGTTGGAGCAAGTCGAACCAGATGCTTACGACGAACGCTACAAAAAATGGAATATGGCAGACTTGCCGATTGTCCCACAGCAGTGGCAGCTGAGACCGCGAAAAAGCGCCAGCAAACAGCTCACGGTAATACGTAAACTCCTCAAAGATGCGACAGAAGTTATCCACGCAGGAGACCCCGACCGAGAGGGACAATTGTTGGTGGATGAGGTATTGGATTACTGCAAGCTTTCCAAAACCAAAAAAGAAGCCACACAACGCCTACTGATCTCTGACTTGAACTTACCTGCGGTCAAGCGTGCCTTGAGCTCGATGCGCAGTAATCGCGACTTCATACCTCTTTCTGTTTCAGCTCTGGCGCGTTCTCGCGCTGATTGGCTTTATGGAATGAACATGTCTCGCGCCTATACCTTGTTGGGCCAAAAAGCGGGCTATCAAGGTGTCTTATCAGTAGGGCGAGTTCAAACTCCGGTACTTGGTTTGGTGGTTCGCCGCGATGAAGAAATCGAAAACTTTGTACCGAAAGATTACTTCACTCTGCATGCTTTAATTCCTTATCAAGATCAAAATGGCGCATTTGATATTCGCGCTCGTTGGAAACCAAGTGAAGCTTGTAAGCCTTGGCAGGACGAAGAAGGACGGGTATTGAGCAGAAAGTTGGTTGAGAACGTAGCAAACCGCATAGCCAATCAACCTGCCAAAGTGACCGAGTCTGAACAGAAGCAAACCAAGCAATCAGCACCGCTTCCGTATTCGTTATCCGCACTGCAGATTGATGCGGCAAAACGCTATGGCATGAGTGCTCAGCAGGTATTGGATACTTGTCAGGCGCTGTATGAAAAGCATAAGCTCATTACGTACCCACGTTCGGACTGTCGTTACTTACCATTGGAGCATTACTCGCAAGCAGGCTCTGTTACATCGGCTATCGCTAACAATGCCAAAGAACTACAAAGCGCAGTGCAAGGTGCAGACTTATCGATTAAGTCCAAGGCGTGGAACGACAAGAAAGTCGATGCCCACCATGCGATCATTCCAACGCCGAAGCAGGCAAATGTGAATGCGTTATCTGGCAATGAGATGAAGGTTTATCAACTGATTGCTCGTCAATACTTGATGCAATTTTATCCAGCGGCGGTATATGCCGAGGCTAAATTGGTGTTTGATATTGCTGGTGGTACATTTATCGCCAAAGGTCGCCAACTGGTTTCTCCAGGCTGGAAAGCGTTAATGGGAAAAACGGATAAAGAAGACGATGGCATTGATGCTGTCCCGCCGCTCGCAGAAGGCACGGTGTTGACCTGCCGAGAAGGTGAAATCAAAGACCGTAAGACTGAACCGCCAAAGCACTTTACAGAAGCAACACTGCTTCAGGCCATGACGGGTATTGCTCGTTATGTTGCAGACAAAGAACTGAAGAAGATCCTGCGCGACACCGATGGCTTAGGAACAGAAGCGACTCGAGCCGGTATTCTGGATACGCTTTTTAAGCGTCAGTTGCTGACTCGTCAGGGTAAATCAATTTTGAGCTCACCAGCGGGGCGAGGCTTGATTCATGCCCTACCAATGGATGCGACCTATCCTGATATGACGGCGCACTGGGAACACCAGTTGCAAGGAATGGCAGAACGAAATCAAGCGTATCAGCCTTTCATGCAAGCGTTAGAGCAGCGCATTGATGGATTAATGGGCGAAGTGAAATCGGGCCCGATTCCTGATTCGTTACGTCATTTGCCTAAAGTCGAGCGTCCGGCATTCAAACGTAAAAAACGCAGCTATTCGAAGGGCGGCGCATCGAAATCAAGCTCAGGTAAGCGGAAGTCTTCATAACAGCTGAATGTAGCAAAAGCGGCAATCTAATGTGTATAAGCTCAAAGAATGCCGCCTTGTATTTCAATGTAATGACCTATCTGCATTCAAACAGCTCTAATCAAACAAGTCATCATTGTTTTGGATTGCACCACGCACGTCGTCTTGCGTTAAGACACGCTTCCCTAAATTCTGTTTTACTTGTCTTCCCAAGTCGACAAGCGCATCTCTGTTCTCTTGAGTCTGACGTTTCCCTGCACTTCTTAAGCAGTAATTGAGCTCATGATCTTCACTGAAATTGACCAGGTCTTTATCTGCAGCCATAGTTACTCTCCTTAATGGTGGATGTCCTCACTAAGTCTGGTTTGAAAGTGGTGAAAATCAAGCTAAGTCATGGGAGTAAGGCTGGCAGGGTATAGTGATGAAACAATATGCTTCTCATTCATGTTTCATAAGCTATTGATTTGTAAAATCTACCAAGGCAGTTGAGTTCCGTCGTAATTAATAAACTGACCGGAGTTTTTTTGGGTACTTTGCGCAATCACTTTTGCTAACCCTGCCGCAGAGGTTTGGGTTTCGATAAGGGCGTTAGGCCCTCCCATTGCAGTGCGTACCCAACCCGGGTGTAGCGCAAGTACGGAGAAACCTTCACTTGTTAAGTCATTAGATAAGCTTTTCACAACAGAGTTGAGCGCCGCTTTAGAAGAACGATAGATATAACCACCGCCGGAGGTGTTTTCTGTCATGCTGCCGACTTTAGATGAGATACAGGCAATCTTCTTCGTGCTACCGGCTTGTAAAAGCGGATAAAAAGCCTCAACCAACTTTAGTGGTGCGATGGTGTTTATCTCGAAGACCTTTCGCCATTCCTCAATATCAGTATTACCAAAGCCATAGCCTTTAGGCCCGTAGTAACCAGCATTGTTGATCAAAAGATCGATGGCTGGGAGTTCGCTTGCGAGTTGGGCGACTCGTTGGTAATCCGTCACGTCCAATTCATGTAGCACCAAGGTATTATAAAGCGATGCTAATGCTTGTAGTTCTTTACTGTCTGCTAGGTTACGGCTTGTCGCGTGAACTTGAGCGCCTTGTTGCAAATACAGTTCAGTTAAACTTAAGCCGATCCCACGGTTTGCACCAGTAATAAAGACTGTTTGACTCATGTTCGTACCTATCTATTTGACTCAGTGAGGTTAATTTAATACAGGACCATTGTGTTAGCTCAAAGCGATAAAATCAACCAACCACCACGCGCTGAACATCATCGACATAAACAGGGACATCGCACAGAAAGAGCCAAAGAAAGCACCAAGAATCGTGTATAGGGTTTTATTCATAGCAAAAGGAAATTAATTGATATTGAAAATCATTATCAATTAATTTCCTTTTTAATCAACGCTTGGAGTTGGTACTATTTCACAACGATTTATGAAAAGAATGTCTCATGCTGCCTCTGATTTATCATCCCATTTACTCACAACTTGATCTGCCGGAAGGCCATCGCTACCCAATCATGAAATATCACCACCTGCATCAAGCGGTGTTGGAGAAGTTAGCGAACGAAAGTTGGGGGGAGCAAGTTGAATTCTTCCAGCCAACGTCTTTGAGTGTGCATGAGGTGAAACGTGTTCACAGTGAAGAGTATGTAGACCTATTAGTGACTGGTGCAATGCCCGCAGCAAAAATGCGTCGGATCGGTTTTCCGTGGAGTGAAGCTTTGATAACACGAACGCTAACATCAACAGCGGGTTCAGTGTTAACAGCAGAGAAAGCACTAGAGCATGGTATCGCCATTCATCTCAGTGGTGGTTATCACCATGCGCATAAAGACTTTGGCAGTGGCTTTTGTCTTTTCAATGATCTTGCTATCGCGGCGAAGCACATGTTTGATCATGAGCATGTCGACAAAGTGATGATTATTGACAGCGATGTACATCATGGTGACGGCACTGCCACCTTGTGTAAGGATGAGGCAGATATCATCACGTTATCGTTTCATTGTGATAAGAACTTTCCTGCGAGGAAACCAGACTCCGATCTTGATGTTCCTTTGCGTCGTGATACTGACGATGAAACCTTCCTGATGACGTTTAAAGAAGTCGTCCAAATGGCAATCAACTTACACCGTCCCGATATGGTCATCTATGACGCTGGCGTGGATATCCATACCGACGATGAACTGGGCTATTTCAACGTGTCAACAGAAGGGGTATATGAGCGAGACCGCTTCTTAATGCAGTTGATGAAAGACCGAAGCATTCCTGTTGCCGCAGTTGTTGGTGGTGGTTACCGAAGCGAGCACGCGGATTTGGTGCCTATTCATATGCAGCTTATCGATGCAGCAGAACAGGTTTATAAACATCGATAAAAACCCTGCAATAGTGGAAAGGCGAGACTCAGAAGTCTCGCCTTTTTTATTGGGTGACGATCAGAACCTATACTTAAAGTGGGCAAGGTCAAAAGTGAGGTTGCTGCATATGGACTTTACGGAAAAGTTACGACTACGGGAAAAAGCAATCGAAGATCTATATTTTGCTGAGGTTGATCGGAAGCTGATAGAAGCGTTGCATGAAAAACAGAATCAACCAGTGTTACCTGTACCGTCGGAGCGCGATGAAGACGATATTAGCCAGTAATGGCTTTGAATATTCGAATGGGATTTAGAGCTGGGAATCCTTTCCCAATTTTATTTTCCTAGCCTTTGACGTTGTCTAAAACAACAAATGGATGGATTTAGCTTATGCAGTAAGATGCTTCTGCGATATGCCGAGGAGAATAATAGGCCGTCTGGTAACTCTTCGGTAGTTACAAACACTTTATAATTCACCTGACAGAAAATGTAATCAGCAACTAACCTGTTGATTGGTAAGGTGACGCCTCAGGTTTTGAGTTTTTTAGTTATAATGAACTATTGTTGATTAAATTCACTGAATAGATGGTTTTTATCACTTTAACTGCTTTCATTTGCGCGAAATTGGCTATTAAATTATTTTTCAGGTGAATTATAGGGTGTGGTTAATATGTGTTTTATAGATAAATGACGTTTAGTTTGCTTATGGCAGTCAAGTTTATCAATTTATGAATGAGATAGGATAATGCCTTTAAATTCATAAAATTAAATAAACTATTCGGACTGTATATGAACCATCAACGCATTTCCAATACCATCTCATTTAAAGGACGAGGGGGAGAGTTTTTTGGCATCTGGATTGTCAATGTTCTACTTTCTATCGTTACACTTGGAATTTACTCTGCTTGGGCCAAAGTAAGAACAAAACGCTACTTCTACGGTAACACGTACATCGACGGTGATAACTTTGAGTATCATGCCGAGCCAATGCAAATCTTAAAGGGGCGTTTAGTCGCGCTGGCGATTATATTGGTGTGGGGTATCGCAAACTCATTTATTCCCCAACTTGCACTTGTGCTATTACTTCTGTTTTATGTTGCTCTTCCTTGGTTGTTATGGAGCAACGCAAGATTTGATTCTGCAATGACGAGTTACCGCAATGTTCACTTCTCTTTTAATTCGTCACTGAAAGATGCATACATCACCATACTTGGCCGAGGCTTCGGTGCAGCGCTGGCGGTCATGGTTTTCATTGTTATCTGTGTAGCGGTTGCGAGCGTTTCGCAAGCTGCGTCGGTTATTTTAGGACTTTGTTCAGTCGTCGTTATGGCCGCACTTTATGGTTGGGTTGTGGTTGGCGTTCAACGCTACTTTGTTAATGGCTACCGTTATGGTGATTGGCAGTTTAGTGGTGAACTTGAAACCAGTTTCTTTGTAAAAACCTACCTGAAAGCCGCAGCAATTGGTCTTAGCACGGCTGTCGCGATTGCGATTGTGGCGGTCATTGTAATGGTTGGGAGCTCAGGGCTCATGGAAGCTGCAGCGGGCGACTTGGCTTCACTGAATAAATCTAGCCCTGTCATTACGATGGTTGTCATGTACCTTGGTATGATTGGCCTAACCATCGGCTTGACGGCATACACAGCAACAAGAACTCGTAACTACTTGTTCTCTCAAATGAAGCTAGAAAAAGAAGGACAAGAAGAAAATAACTTTACGTTTAAGTCTACCTATACAGTTGATGGCTACATGTGGCTGATTATCTCAAACTTCTTATTACAAGTTGTGACCTTGAGTATTGCGAGACCATGGGTAATGGTTCGTACTTCTCGCTATGTTGCTGATAAGACGGTTGTCGTTGGAGACATGAGCCAACTTAAAGCAGCAGACCAAGATTCAAAAGTGAAATCAGCGATTTCTGATGAAGTGGCACAAGCCTTCGATCTTGGAGTTGGGATCGGTTAATGCAGTTTAAAGGGACCGCGTTTCCACCCAAAAGCTCTGAGCGACATCAAGCCATATTGAATGTCGCTCAAACCAACTCGCTGAGCTTGATTGTTGCTGACAATATCTTCAGCTGTGATCAGCAGCATGCAGAGGTTACTGCTCCAGTTGGTAACTTACCCGTCAGATTTAAGCTGCCCAATGGTTGGGTTTTTGTTACCGAACGGACTGATGAAGTGTCTCGATGGCTACAGGCAAATAAAAGATCGAGCTTCGTTGACAAAATAGAATCAAACTGGCTTGCGTGGGTAGTGTCTGTGATGGCATGTATTGCCGTTGTGCTCGGGGGGTATTATTACGCGCTTCCTTGGGTGAGCGACAAAGTCGCATACGCGATTCCTGACAGTGTCTCAGTTGTACTTGCTGAAAAGGTACTCGAAAGTTTGGATTCCCGTTGGGAACCGAGCGAGCTGAGTAAGGCCGAACAAGAAGCCATTCGAAGTAGGGTAGAGCAGCACTTAACACAGTTAGAGGCTCTGCCTTACCAAGTAGAGATTGTTTTTCGATCTTCTGAGCTAGGAGCGAATGCGTTTGCCTTACCCGGTGGAAAGATTGTGTTGCTCGATGAATTAGTTTCGCTGTCTAAAAACCAGCAACAACTGGACAGTATTATTCTTCACGAGCTTGGTCATATTCATCATCGCCACATGCTAAAGAGGTTGGTGTATTCGAGTGTCCTTTCTGTTGGTGTCGCTCTTTTAACTGGTGAAAGCTCTGGCATCGTGGACAATCTTGCCGGCGTAAGTGTGTTTGTGTTGTCCAGTGGTTACTCCAGAGATGCCGAAATACAAGCCGATGCATTTGCAAGAGAGGCGATGCTCAAGATTTATGGCGACACAAAGCCGATGGCTGAGATGTTTGAACTGTTCCGTAACCAAAGTTATGAAGAGTTGCCTGAATGGTTGAGTACCCACCCAGACCTTGATAAAAGGATTAAAGCAGCAAAAGGAAACTAACCTTTCCATTCGAATACCTAACGATTAAAGCTCACTAAATATTAGTGGGCTTTTTTCTTGCGTATTGAAAAGTGCTTCGAGGATTAGACAGGTTTTTCTGGAAGTGGCTGAGTTCGGTGACGCTTGGTCTAAACTTGGCTGAGATTCGGGGTTGCGCTTAACTAGGGATTGAGAGGTCCCGTAATTTTCCAAGCGCTAAAACGACGAAAGCCCGTTGATTTCTCAACGAGCTTTCTGAATGTGGCGGAGAGATAGGGATTTGAACCCTAGATACGCTATTAACGTATGCCGGTTTTCAAGACCGGTGCTTTCAACCACTCAGCCATCTCTCCGTTGTTGAGGCGCATAATATAAGGCTTTGAAAATCTTGTAAACCCCAAAATGAATCGTTTGGATGATTACTGCTCGATTTTGTGTTGTTTGCAGAGAAAAGATTCAAAAAAGCTCTCCTAATGGAGAGCTTTTGTTCAATTAATTACTTTTCGAATAGAAGCGTTGAAGTTCTGTCAAACCTTGCATTAGCACAGGAAGCTTAGGTGATGTTTCACGTAAGCGCTTGTAATTGCTGTCATACAGCTTGTAGTTACCGAATTTGTCGATAACCGTGGTTTGAGAACCGGTAATCAGCGCTATTTCACGAGTATCGCCCGCTAGGATCCAGCGACGGCGGCTTTCATCAAATAAATTGCGACCACTGCTGTAATCGTATGGGTTTGAAGAAACGCCCAGCATGTCTTGCAGAAGGGTCACAGACAAGTCTAGGTGGCTAGTACTGTGTGTAAACTCTGCAGGTAGCATACCTGGCCAATGAATAACCATAGGAACTTGCAGTTGGTAACGGCTGTAGTTGCTGTTTGCCCCCCAGCTGTTGGTATTGGTTTCGTTGAACTCGCTGCCGTGGTTAGAGGTAATGACCACAATCGTGTTTGCCAGCAACTCTTTTGCTTCCAAATCGGCGATGATCTCTGCAACCGTTTTATCTGCCGACTTCACCGATTGCTCGTAAGCTTTCTTGAATCGTTCGCTAGCAGGCATTTCTTCATTCGCCGCCATTGGTTCTGATTCAAAGTTATCGACGGTAGTGACTTCGATGTAACTAAACCAAGGCTGTTTCGCTTGTTCGGTCAGCCATAAGTTCCAAGCCGCGATAGACTGCTTGTCGGTATGAGCTTGTGTGCCATCGAGATCATTAGCCAGATTCAAGCCACGGAAGATGACCTCTGAATACAGGTCGTCTTCAAAACCATTACCGCTGAATAGACCAAAGCTGTAATCCTGATCTTTTAATACATCTAATAACACTGGTGCACTGCCTTGCGCTTTGATGCTGCTCGCGTAGCTGCTTGGTAAGCCATAGAACAAACCAAACGCACCATAAGTGTCGTTGCTTGAGCTGTAATGATTAGTGAAGTTTTGATTATCTTGCGCAAACTTGTACAAGTTCGGCATTTCGTCTTGGTTCAGTGCGTCTGCACGCAAGTTATTCACGCTGATCATCAGCACGTTTAACTTGTTACCACGACGGTTGAATTCTAGTTTCTCAAGCGGGTAGCTGACTAAGTCGATGTTACCTTGGTTTTCTGCCAAACGCTTAAGGTACTCTTCACGGTCAAGAAGACCATGTTTTTCCATAAAGCTCTTCGCTGTCATTGGGTATGATAGTGGGAAGTTAGAGCGCTGGCTAGTAATTGGGTTATAGAAGTAAGCATCAGCCCAGATGTAAACCAAGTGGCTGGTCATAAAGCTTAAAAAGAACACGGCAGCCAATGGACGACCAACGTGTTTGTGAGACAGTTTACGTTGTTTGCGCCAAACCCACTCAGACAGAGCAAGTTGAACGAGGAAAATAAGCGGCATTACCACGAAAAGGTGCTGAAGATCAGAACTGATCGCGCTTTTATCTTCGCTAAACAACAGCTCCCAAACCACAGGGTTCAGGTGCAAATTAATCGACTGATACGCTTGAGTATCAATCAGAAGGACGGTCTGGCCGACCGTTGCGAATATCACTGCCACCAAGCGGAATAACTTCCGAGATGGCAGGACAAACGTCAGCGGAAATAGAACCAGTAAGTACAGGGCGAAAACAAGGAAGCCAAAATGACCAACCCAAGACACAGCCAGATAGAATTGCCCCATTAGGGTCTCTGGCCAAGGGGATTGAACGATATAGCGTGTACCAATCAACATCGAAGCGACGATGTTGAAGAATGCAAACCAGTGACCCCAACCAACTAGTCGGGATACGCGTTCGCCGTATGAGTTTCCGCTGTCTACCATGTACTTGTTCTATTATCCGTTATTAGTGTGCTTTTGGCACTTCAAGAGAAGAGATTAATGCCTGAGCAAATTTTTCAGCAATAACTTTGCGTTGTGAAGCAGCAACTTGTTGATTTAAGACATTCGTTGCGATATTTCCCGCAATCATTAGCGTCAACTCAGGAGAGGCAGCGTGTTTCTCAAGAACAGCGCCCACTTCAGCAAGAATTTTCTCTACTTGTTCGTCAGTATATTTAGATGTAATCGGCATAAAGACTCTAATAATGATAGTAAAAGCGGCTTATGATAACCTACAATGCCCAACAACTTAAACCTTGTAGCAAGATAAAATCACTATGAGCCTTCATCTTTCAAACGTTATTCTGCATCAATTGTGCAAAAACGATCAGGACGAACTGGTTGTTAAACTTCGCCCGGCGTCGTTAGAAAACGATACCTCTACTGAAAACCTTGTCGCGGAACTGCATCGCGTATTCCACTCTAAAGCAGGTAAAGGTTTCGGCTCTTTCCAATCTGACAGCGAATTTCAATTTTGGCTTCAAGAAATGCGCAAAGGAGAGAGAGATTTCTATGATTTCTCACAAATTAGTGCAAATCGCCTGAAAGAAGAGCTGATTAAGTACCCATTTGCTGACGAAGGTATCTTAGTGTTTGCTGAGTACCAAAGCTTAGCTACGGACTATCTGTTTATCGGTATCTTACCAATGAATCAAAGCCTGAAAGTCACAGAAGGCTTAGATATTGATGCAACGGATTACCTAGACATTACTAAGATGGACATCGCTGCACGTATCGACCTTTCAAGCTACGATACTGACCGTGAGTCAAACCGTTACCTTTCTTACATTAAAGGTCGTGTTGGTCGTAAGGTGGCAGACTTCTTCCTAGATTTTTTGCAGGCGGATGTTGGTTTAGACACTAAACAGCAAAACCAAGTACTGATGCAGGCGGTGGAAGACTTCTGCGCAGACTCAAAATTAGAGAAGCAAGAAGCGAACGAGTACAAAAAGCAGGTTTACAACTACTGTAACGAGCAAATCAAATCGGGCGACGAAGTACAAATTTCTGAACTGTCTGGAGAGCTGCCTCCGAGCCAAGATGGCACCAGCTTTATGGACTTTACCAAAGAGCAAGGATACGAGTTGGAAGAATCTTTCCCTGGTGACCGCTCAACGGTACGCAAGTTAACGAAGTACGTTGGTGCCGGCGGTGGTTTGAACATCAGCTTTGATAGCCTGTTGCTTGGCGAGCGTGTTTTCTACGATCCAGAGACAGACACGCTGACGATCAAAGGGACGCCACCAAACCTAAAAGATCAGTTAAGCCGTAACTAATTTAAGAAAGAGAGCGTGATGCTCTCTTTTTTTCTGTGAAGTGCGCACAGTTATGGTGTAATTCATGGTATATGCTTGTGATTAAAAACAAAGAGTTGAGGGATAAGCGTTGCTGCAATTCAAAGAGGGAATAAGACGATCTGCTTGGTTTTTATTTGCCGCGTGGTGCGTATTCGCGGTGGGTATTTGGTTACAAGCGCAGCAGACCATTCGCACAATCTCTACGGTTGATGAACTCAGCAGTAAAATTGATGAAGTTCGTAATATTTTTAACTTTGAGCTTCCTTATCGTGCTCAACATGTCGATGAAGTGTCCCTCAAACTTCAGCTTGTGTATGCTGTGCGCTTACAATTAGAAAGTGAGTACTCCCATCGGTTGGGGGCTCCAGACTTAACGCAACTCTTCTACTTAACCGACCGTTTTCTTGAAGGTGCAAGAACCTTTATTGGCAGTGATAGTGAATTGGTTGCGTTGGCCGATCAGCTACATAACAGTCGTGAATCAGGCAGCAACTCGCTTGAGCTGCGTACAATGTATTACCGGTTGGGCGCCATGGTATTGGAAGCGATGTTTAGCGATGCTGCGACCAGTACAGATACCTACCAAGAATTAGATTTGTTGTTCACGGCTTCCCAAGGTCTCGATGTAAAAGAGCAAGCTTTATTTCAACGCCGATTAGACCAAACTTCCAGTGTGCTTGCTGCTCATGCGCAAGGCAGCCATTTGTCGAATCAACTGCTTAATCCTGAACTACCAAATCAATTGGCTTCTGTCATTGGCTCTCTTGAACGCAAGTTGACGTTTTATATTACTTTTTTAACGTTAGTCAGTGGTTCCTTACTCGCTGCTTATTCGTGGGCAGTGTTTGCTAAAAAAGTGCCCACCTCGCAATCAGCCTTAACCTCAGTTCAGGAGAAAGGGGAGCCTCCTCATCCATCTCCTGTTGAATCCGGCTCCGAAGAAAGGAAACCTGCGTTTGTTGGGCAAAATGAACAAGAAACTCATGCTGATTTCCTTTGCCCGAAAGAACAAAACGTGATGCAACCTTCCGTTGAGAGCGTCAACACTGAGGATGATGCTCCCTCAGTCAAAGAGCCATATATTGATATCGAGAAAATGTTGGATTCTTTATCTGATGACGAAGATTCGGTACGCATGCTGCTAGAGGTCTTTATCCAAGACCACACAGAAGATGGTGCGAAGCTTCGAGTATTGGTCACAGAAGGGAAAGACAAAGACCAGGCGCAGAGAATCGCTCATAGCTTGAAAGGGGTATCTGGCAGTATAGGCGCTATGCCTCTGCACTATATTTCTTGTGATATTGAATCGTTGATAAAGCAGGGAGAGCGGGTTACGGATGACAAGCTTGATTTGCTAGAACAGGTATTGCAGGAAACGACACTTTTTGCAGATAAAGTTCTCAATAGTGAAAACATTCGAGAAGTACTAACAGGTTGATATTCCTCTGACTTAAAATACCAAAGACTAAGGTATCACGTTGCGCGTGCGAACCTGATGCCTTGGTTCGTTACTGTTCCTGTTCTACATATTTTGACCATAGGTAATTTCATGTCCATCCGCCGACTGTCCTCATTGATGGTGGCTTGTTTAGTTTTGAGTCTTTCAGGGTGTTCTCTGTTAGAGGTGAAGATCGACAGCCAAACTGTACCGCTAACCAAGCAAGAGCTGAATATGCGCATTATGACGCGTGAATATGCTCAGCAATTCTTTGCTCAAGTTGAGCAAGCCGCCGACGTGCTGCACGAAAACTACGAACCAAGCGATAAAGTAAACCAATCTTATATCTTGCTTTGGAAAATCAATGCGGAAGAGGGGCTTCAAGCTGCGGCTTACCAAGTGTCGCCAATGGCTGCGCTGATCGATACGTGGGTGTTCACTCACCAGATGAACCAGTTCTACAGTGAAGGAGCAGGCAAAGACTTATTCACGACAGGTGAAGCCAAACAAGTGTCTGTACACCTAGCTAAAGAAGTCGACAAGTTAGCCAAATCGCTATTGAAGAAAGACGTATACGAAAACACCAAAGTGTTTGTCGCTGGCTTTGTTGAGAAGTATCCATTTGCGGATCTAAGCATGATTCGTACGCCTGCATATCGTGCTTGGTTAGAAGCTAACCAAATTAGTGAAGAAGAGGCGGTAACAACTCTAGGTACGATGCCAGAGGCCATCGGTGACGTGTCTGACCGTTTGAGCTTAGTCTCTGAGCAAACACCAAAGATCATGACGTGGAAAGCTCAGTTGTTGGCGCTCAACAGCTCAGCAAGCATTGAACAAGTAAACGCAGCACTAAACAGTTTGAAGGTGACTTCTGAGTCTTTGAAAGACTTTATCGATAACAACCCTGAGTACATGCGCAACTTAGCGGAGCAGATGGCCGTGCAACTTCAACCTCTAGTGGAAGATATCGACCAAAAAACAGAAGAACGTTTGTCTCAGTTGAGTGAAGAACGTCAGGCTTTAGAGCAAATGGTAGCAAGAGAGCGCCAAGAGATAGCTCAAATCATCACAAACGAGCGCGAGAAGTTTGCTCAGGACCTAGACCATGTTTCGCAAGAAGTGGTGAATCTGGCAATGGACAAATTGATTGAGCTAGTAAAGAGCACCATCATCTACTTTATTCTGTTTATCCTAGTGATCTTCTTTGCTCCTCTCGTACTTGGTTATGCCTTGGGTAAGCGCTCTGCGGTAAGAGCCAGCACTAAATCGGCGTAATCGTCTAGAAGTCACAACACCAAATAGCAGACACAAAAAAGGACCGAATCATCGGTCCTTTTTATTTATGGAAGGTTTCTATCTATGGAAAGCTGAAGCCTTAAGCTGTTTGTTGCTTGAGTTCAGCTTCTGTTTGTTCTTCTGTTGCTGGAGCTGTTGGTTCGCATTTATCAACAAACCAGCCCATATAAGAAGTAAAGATGGTCACGATGATACACACGAAGCTCAGCCACATGAACGGCGCATACGACAATGTTGCCACACCCAAGATGCTCGCCATGTAGATACCATTATCACTCCAAGGCACCATACCAGATGTTAATGTGCCGCCGAACTCTGCGTTACGAGATAGATTCTTGCGTTTGTAGCCAAGGCGGTCGTAGTTCTTCGCACAGATCTTAGGAGTAAGAATCAGTGATACGTACATCGCAGAGCCGAATACGTTACCCATGAAGGCCGTACCAATTGTGCTGGTTGCCAATGAGCCTGCGCTTTGAACACGTCGTTCGAACAGCTTTGCAATCGTTTCTAGTACGCCAACCTTATCTAGTAGGCCGCCAAAACCTAGGCCAAACACGATCACCGCAACAGAACCTAGCATAGAAGACATACCGCCACGGTTTAGAATCGAGTCAATGAAATCCACGCCTGAAGAAATCGCAAATGGTGCCCAAGCTGTGTTGAATGCTGTCAGGAAGTCTACATCCTGGATCATAACTGCCCAGATAATACCTAGCAGAGAACCAAAGCTAATCACAGGGAAAGAAGGCATACGCATCGCAAGTAAAGCCAATACGATGATCACAGGGACAAAGGAGTAAGGCGTAATGAAAAATTGTTGTTCCATTGCCTGAATAACCGAATCCACTTGGCTCATGTCAACTTTACCAGCGAAGTGGAAGCCAAATGCGGTAAACATAATGCCAGTGATGATGTAGCTGATCAGCGCGATAGGCAGCATACCTTTGATGTGCTCAACCACTTCTACATTCGACATAGAAGAAGCAAGGATCACTGAATCTGAAAGTGGAGACATCTTGTCACCAAAGTAACAGCCCGATAGCACCGCACCTGCTGTGATTGGTGCTGGAACACCAAGACCTTGACCAATACCCATCATCGCAATACCAGCTGTACCAGCTGCACCCCAAGATGTGCCAGTCGCTAGTGCTGTCAAAGAACAGATGATCATTGTTGCTAGCAAGAAGATAGAAGGGTGAATCGCTTTCAAACCGTAATAGATGATAGTCGGTACGATACCGCCTGAGATCCAAGTACCGACCAAGGCACCAACAGCAAGAAGAATAAGCACGGCACCAAGGCCATTAGAAATGCCATTTAAGGCTGCTTTTTCAAGGTCTTTGTATTGGTGACCTAATCTTAGGCCCAATAGCATAATAATGAACCAACCGATGTACAGCGCGAGCTGAATTGGAAGGTCTAATTTGGCAGTAAATGAAAATGCCAAAAGAAGAAACAAACCTAGCGAGATAAATACCTGTATCAGACTAGGAAGACGTGTTGTAACTTGCTTCATATGTGCCTCTGTCGTTCATGGAGCAATAGAGGAAGGCCGCTCCCTGTTTTAATCGGGCATAACATACATTAACAAAAATTATATTTCGAACATTTGGTGCTTTATCTTGACTTTCATCCGCAAAAACGTTTACTTGTGAAATTAATAACTAAAAAACTTTAATGTTAATGGTTGGAAATGTTTTGTAATGTAAAAAATATGTGCTGCAAATGTTGTTTTCTCATTGAGTGGTAAGACCTTATTGTGGGGAGTTAGCACTTTTCCAGGCAGGATCAGGCGAATAATCAAGAAGAAAAGAGAAGAAAATAACTTGGATTATAAAAAATCGCGGCAAACGTTAAAAAAGTTGCGTTTATTTGCAAATTAGGGCTTGAGATTTTGTGTCGAAAATTGAACTATGGAGAAAGTTTCAAAAATATACATGGAGAGTTAATGCGATGAGAGTAGGTTTAGTTGGTTGGCGCGGCATGGTCGGTTCGGTACTGATGCAGCGTATGGTCGAAGAGAAAGATTTCGACTTAATTGAGCCAGTTTTCTACAGCACGTCTCAAATAGGTATCCCAGCTCCAAACCTAGGTAAAGAAGCTGGTCTACTTCAAGATGCGTTCGATATTGACAGCTTAAAACAGCTTGATGCAGTGATTACGTGTCAAGGTGGTGGTTATACAGAGAAAGTTTACCCAGCACTACGCCAGGCTGGCTGGAAAGGCTACTGGATTGATGCAGCATCTACACTGCGTATGGCAGAAGATTCTATCATCACTCTAGACCCGGTAAACTTAGCGCAAATTCAACAAGGCATTCACGGTGGTACCAATACGTTTGTTGGTGGTAACTGTACAGTAAGTTTGATGCTAATGGGCCTTGGTGGTCTGTTCGAGAAAGGCTTAGTTGAGTGGACAAGTGCAATGACGTACCAAGCTGCGTCTGGCGCAGGTGCACAAAACATGCGTGAGCTGATCTCTCAGATGGGCGTAATCAACGACTCTGTAAGCTCTGAATTGGCAAACCCAGCAAGTTCTATTCTGGATATCGATAAAAAAGTTGCGGATACAATGCGCAGCTCTTCATTCCCAACGGATAAGTTTGGTGTGCCACTAGCGGGCTCTTTGATTCCTTGGATCGACGTTAAACGCGACAACGGTCAGAGCAAGGAAGAATGGAAAGCAGGTGTAGAAGCGAACAAGATCCTTGGCTTCCAAGATGCGCCAGTGCCAATCGATGGCACTTGTGTCCGTATCGGTGCGATGCGTTGTCACTCTCAAGCATTGACTATCAAGCTTAAGCAAAACGTGCCAATGGATGAAATCGAAGAAATCATCGCGACGCACAACGACTGGGTGAAAGTGATTCCAAATGATCGTGACATCACCGCTCAAGAGCTAACGCCGGCAAAAGTAACTGGCACGCTTTCTATTCCTGTTGGTCGTCTACGTAAGATGGCAATGGGTGATGATTTCCTAAACGCGTTCACTGTAGGTGACCAGCTTCTATGGGGTGCTGCAGAGCCACTACGTCGTACTCTACGAATCATCCTTGCTGAGAAAGCATAATTTGTCTCAAGTTTGAGATGCCAATTTTGAAAGCGCCCAATCGGGCGCTTTTTTATATTTCAATGACAGTAAGTTGACTTTGATTGCATAACGTTGCCGCGAATTCAATCTATTGGAGTACGGTAATGAAACAAAATACAAAAGGTTTTACTCTTATCGAGTTAGTGGTTGTCATTGTAATTCTCGGTATTCTAGCCGCTGTTGCCGCTCCGAAGTTTCTAAATCTTCAACATGACGCGAGAGCTTCTTCCATTCAAGGTATGGCGGCTTCTGTTCATAACGCTGCTGAAATAGCATATGGGAAAGCGGCTGTTGAAGGAGAAGAGAATTCACCGTCGTATCATGTAGTAGGAGCGGGTAATGTCCACTTTGGTTATCCCGCAGTGGAAAATAATGGCTTGGAAGATTTCCTAGATGCGGATCTGGGTTACAAAGACGGTACAAAAGACTGGGTTTGGGATGCGTATAATACTGGTGGTAGCTTAGCAGACCCAGACTATAAAGTTATTACCCAATCAGAATGGGTTCAAAAGTATGACCGCGAAGCAATCAAAGCGAGTAACTGCTACGTGAAGTACACCGCGGCAATGGAGCCGGGTGATGAATACAAAGTGGAAGTGTTTACTGACGGTTGTTAAATCGAGAATAGACCTCGCCCACAGGAAATGTTTGTTTCTTGAGAGCCAAACGTTATGTAGAAGCCGATGTGAATTCATCGGCTTTTTTGATCGTGGAGTTGGAATACAAAGGCGTTCAGAATGCAGCGCTCCAATAACCGGAAGCGCTGCGTTGGAAGGCAAGCGAAAGAAACTAAGTTCTAAAACGCGTTGACAGAATCTATCCCCAGAAAGACAAAATATAGCCGATTCCCGATTCCCGATTCCCGATTCCCGATTCCCGATTCCCGATTCCCGATT